>NZ_BAZG01000037.1 GCF_000964525.1 Anaeromyxobacter sp. PSR-1 | reverse complement strand
GGGGTCAGCGGCGCCGCCGTCGCGCCGCTGGCCGGGCGCGCCGGCGACCGCGGGTGGAACCGTCCCGCCAGCGCGCTCGCGCTGGCGGCGGTGGCCGGGGCCATGGCGCTCGCCGGCGCGGCGCGCGCCGGCTGGCTCGCGCTCGGGCCGGGCGCGGCGCTGGCGCTCCTGGTCGTCGCGGCGGGCGTGCTCGACGCCGGCGTCATCGCGGATCAGGCGCTCGCGCGGCAGGCGCTGAACGGCGTCCGTCCCGAGGCGCGCGGGCGGCTGAACGGCCTGTACACCGGGACGTTCTTCCTGGGCGCCGCCGCCGGCTCGGCGCTGGCCGTGCCCGCCTACGCGCGGGGAGGGTGGGCGACGGTGGCGGCGCTGGCCGCCGGGTGCGGCGTCGCGGCGCTCGCGGTGGTGGCGCGGCGCCCCCCACGCTGAACGCCACGGGGACGGATGGCGGCAGAGCAAGGGAATCGAACCCTCCGACAGCGCCTCTCAGCACCATCCACCGGTTTTGAAGACCGGGCCCGGCACCAGCCTAGGACGCTCTGCCGGGATCGGGTGTACGTGCGCGCGGGGGCCGGGTCAAGCGCGGCGTTGGGCGCGCGGCCGGCCGGGGCGGGTCGGCGCGACGCCCGCCGCTCGCGGTGGATGACCGGAGCCACTCCGCCCGCGAACGGCGCGCCCGCCCGGCGGGCCGGGAGCGTCAGTTCGCCGAGACCTGGACGCTCCGGTCGACTCCGTCGCCGAGGTCGATCCTCACCATCCAGGTCCCGCTCGCGACCTTCAGGTTGAAGACGTACTGCTCGCCGTCGAAGCGGAAGAGGTTGCCGACGGTCGCCCCGTACGTGAAGGGAGCCTCCTCCTCGACGGTCCCGAGCACGGCGTCCGTCATCTGCGACAGGGACAGCCGAGCCTGGAGATCCGTGATCCCGGCGCTCGCGCCCGCGAGCTGGAACTTCACCGGGACGGTCCGGCCCGCCTTGAACACCGAGGAACCGTCGGGTCGCACCGGCGGAAGCACTCCGCTCCACTGGAAGGTCACCGCCACGTCGAACGACGCGAACCCTGCGTTCCCGGCCGGGTCGACGGCGGAGCACGTCACGCGCGTGGTTCCGGGTGGGAAGATCGCGCCGGACGGCGGGGAGCACGTCGGCAGCAACGTCCCCGCGTAGTCGTCGTGGGCGGTCGCAGCGAACGAGACCGTGGCGCCGCCTGCGGAGCTGGCGGTCGCCGCGATCGACGGCGGCACGGTGACGATCGGCGGCATCGAGTCGGTGAAGATCAGGCGGCCCCTGACCTCGTCCACCGTCGGATCCGCCGCGGATGGCGCCGCGTACAGCAGCAGGGCGGTCCCGTTCTCCACGGACGCGAGCGCAGGCTCGACGCTCACCGACGAGAAGAGCGCCTGCGCGGCGACCGCGGGGGAGAAGTCGACCGGGAGCAGGGTCCCGAGGACGTCCGCGGGCTGATACGCGCGCCGCGTCCACCAGATGGTGAGGTACTGCCGACCGTCGAAAGCCCCGACGACCGGGTACCCGCCCGTCGACTCGGCACGGGGCTCGGCCTGGAGCAGCGCGGTGTTGTCGGCCGTGAACTGGACCGGCTGGTCGCCGAGCCAGCCGGCCCGCAACGTGAACTGCGTCAGCGAGGCCACGTCGTCGTGGAACTCGTAGTCATACGAGTTGAAGAGGACGAGCGACGACGGCCCGCCCGACGCGACCTCGATCGGCCACCAGGGGCTCGGCTGATCCCAGTTGATGAAGCGATTGGCTGTGGAATAGGCGAGCACCGTGGTCGGCCAGCGCCTCGGGGGCATTTCGTCCCACCACTGGAGCGCGACGAAGTAGTCCCCGTCGTACAGGCCGGCCCACTCGAGCGGGTAGCCCCAGTCGCACTCCTGGGCGAGCATGGTCGGCGGGGCCAGCGCCCCGGCGCTCGAGATCGCGGCGCCCCAGAGCGTGTAGCAGCCGGGCGCGTCGAAGAGGGAGATGTAGCTCACGTAGTAGTTCGCACCGTCCGTGTCCGACTGCGCGCCGATCACCTGCCAGCTCCGGTTGCGCGCGGGCTCGGGATAGAGCGCGATCTGGATGGGCGACGGGTCGAGCAGCTGCATGTCGTGGGAGAGGCGCGCGCCGAAGATGGCGGCGCGGACGTTTCCGAAGGAATCCGTGGATCCGTCCCGCGCCCGCCAGACCACCAGGCAGTTGTCGCTGGCGCAGGAGATCGAGGGGGAATGCCCGTTCTCGCCGACGCGAACCGGGGCGCCCCCGAGCGACTCGCCGTACCTGCCGAGCGCCAGCGCGTAGATCGTGCGGTCGGCGCCGCTCCACGCGACGGCGTAGCCGGCCGGCGTCGGCGCCACCGCGACCCGGCCGCGGTAGCCGTTCGTCGCGTAGCCCGGTGTGAGCGCGTCGCTGTAGGGCGACAGCGCGCTGCCCGCGACCACGAACTCCGGCCCGACGTCGAGCGCGAATGCGCCGGCGGAAGCGAGCAGCACGGCGGCCGCCGCCATCCCCTTCGCGAGACCGAGCATGGGATCCCCCGTTCCAGACTGTCAGTGGAACGCGAGGACACCTATCACCGGCAATCGTGCTCAATCGCGGACATGATGCCGTCACCCCACCAGGGATCGCATCGCGACCGGGAGTGCGCCTCCTTCGGCGGAGCCGGCTTGATGCACGTCACCGCGTTGCGTCCCCGAACGTCGGGACGCGGCCCGGCAGGGCGGCGGCTGCCGACGCGTTGCGGTACGCGAGTGGCGTCGTCAGCGCGACGCCTTCGACGCCTTGGACGGGCGGTCGCCGGCCACCGGCGCGCCGTGCTCGTCGCCCCAGGGCGAGATGCGGGCGGGCGCGGCGCGCTCGTGCGGCATCGCGGCGCGCGGGGAGCGGAAGTACTGCATGGGCGAGTAGAAGACGAAGTTGGACACGCGGCTGGTGTAGAGGCAGGCGTAGTCCTCGATCTGCTCGCCGAAGCGGGAGTTCTCGTTCCCCTCCTTGAACGTGAGCCCCCAGTAGCGGTTGAAGCCGCCCTCCACGCCCTGCTGCAGCTCCTCGATGCGCGCGTTCGCGTCGCGCTGGGCGCGCCGGAGCGCCTCCATCTCCGCCTTGTCCCGGCGGCGCTCCTGCTCCAGCCGCTCGCGCTCCTCGGGGGAGGGCTCGTCGCGCTCGATGCGCCGGTCGAGCACGTTCAGCGCGGCGCGGTGCACCGAGAGCTCGTCCTCCACGCGCACGCGCAGGTCCTCGAGCCGCGACAGCTCCGCGAGCGAGGTCTGGTTCCGCTCCAGCCAGGCCAGCTCGTCCTCCAGCTCCTGCACGATCATGCAGGTGCGCCAGAGCGAGCTCTTCTTCGACCGCAGGATGTCGCCGTAGATGTGGTCGCCGACGTACAGGATCCGGTCCCCGCCGATGCCGAGCAGCCGCTCCAGCGTGGGCAGGTCGCCGCCCTGGTAGAAGCGCCCGCGCTCGAGCGAGGCGGGCTCGGCCCCCAGCTCGCCGTCCGGCCCGACCTCGTACAGCGGCCGCCGCTCCGCGAAGAACGCCGGCTTGGCGGCGCCGGTGATCACCGCGTCGAAGTAGTTCCGCCAGCTCGGGTACTCGGGCAGCACGCCGTCGAGCACGTAGGACATCACCGCGTCGGTGTAGTCCCACAGCGAGTTGGTGAGCACGAACAGCTTCTTGCCGCCCGAGCGCAGCTTGTGGAGCGCGGGCCCGAGCTCGGCGTCCTTCACGAGGTAGCGCGGCAGCTCCTTCTTCACCTCGGCCTTGAGCGTGCCGTCGCGGTGCACCGTGTCGATGGCCTCGCGGATGTCGTCGTAGAGCCGGGCGTAGTCCACCGTCTGCCCGAGCCCCTCGAGCAGCTCGATCACCAGCGCGAACAGGCAGGCCTCGGGCAGCGCGAACAGCGTGTCGATCCAGGCGAAGCGCGGCAGCGAGAGGTGGATCTTCTCCTCGCGGTACAGGCGCTTCAGCTCGTCGAACGGCAGCTCCCGGCGGCCGTGGTAGCAGCGGCCCACGTGGTTGTGCCGGTCCATCTTGAAGATGTTGCCGTGGAGCTTGTCCACGACCAGCCCGCGGATCACGAACTCGGGATCGTAGTGCAGCGCCCCGAGGGCGGGCGGGTACCCCATCACCGCGATCATCCGCGCCAGCGTCATCTGGAACGCGAGGGTCTCGAGCTGGCGCAGGTGGTAGATCGCCAGCGTGTAGTCCATGTCGAAGCCGACCGCCTCGATGCGGTCCATCCGCAGGTTGCGGTTGACGAAGACCTGCCGCGCGCGGGGGACCTCGCGGTGCGAGCCGTGCTGCTCGGCCAGCAGGGCGCGGACGTCGGGGCTCTCGTAGGCACGACCCAGCGGGCCGGCGGCGGGTGCGTCGGTGCGAGGAAGATCCATCCCGCGCCGAGATAACACGCCGGGGAGGGGGCCTCAACGCGTGGTCGGGGCCGCGCGGCCCGGCGCGGGCCCTGCCGGCGGGGGCCGGATCCTTGACCGGACGGGGCGGCGTGGCAGGCTCGGCCTGCCGTGGCCGCCCGCAAGCGCCAGACCTCGCCGGACCTGCTCGCGCGCCTCGCGGCGCTGGAGGAGCGCGTCGCCCGCCTGGAGGCCGGCAGGGCTCCGCCGGGGGACGGCCGCGCCGCGGCCGTCGAGCGGTCACCCAAGGTGAAGAGGTGCCCCGGCTGCGGCCTGCCGCTCCGGCGCAGCAAGGGTCGCTGCGCCGCCTGCGGCCGGCCGCTCGATCCGATCTAGCCGGGCCCGCCTCGCGCCGGCCCGGCCTCCCCCTTCGCGCCGCTAGTCCTCCGCGACGATGCGCGTCGCCGGGATGCCGAGCGCCCGCGCGATCGCGACGACCGTGGTGTACGGCGGGTTGCGCCCGCCGCGCTCGATGAGGCTCACGTACGCGACGGAGAGATCGAGCGCCTCCGCGAGCGCCTCCTGCGTCATGCCGCGTCCCCGGCGGTGCTCGCGAACCCGCTCGCCGAGCCGGCGCAGCTCCTCGCGGCGGGGATCCCGCTGCGTCTTCGTCTTGGTCGCCATCGCTTCTGGGATCCTCACGCTTGAACCCGGGTCGTTGGGTTGACGGCCAGTCGCCCGAACGGAACGTGGCAGTGGCCGGATTTTGTAGAACCGAACGGTTTCTCGGGTCCACCGACCTACTGTCGATCGCCCAAGGCAAGTGAACGTCCCCGGACCACGCGACTATTCCGGTGGAGGGCCGTGGCGCGCCGCGGCGGACGGGCGGCGGAGCGGCGGGCCGTCCGCCTGATGGACGGGGCGTCCGGCCGCGGCTATGTTCCGCGCCGGATGGCCAGCCAACCCGAGTCGCCCGCCCTGCTCGACCTCGCGCAGGTCCGCGCGCACACCCTGTCGAACGGACTGCGGGTCCGTGTACTCCCCGAGCGGAGCACCCCCACGGTCAGCTACTACACGTTCTTCCAGGTCGGCTCCCGGAACGAGCGGCTGGGGCTGACCGGCATCAGCCACCTGTTCGAGCACATGATGTTCAACGGCGCGGCGCGCTACGGCCCGAAGGAGTTCGACCGGGTCCTGGAGGCGCGCGGCGGCCACTCGAACGCCTACACCTCCAACGACGTCACCGCCTACTACGAGGACTTCGCCGCCGAGGCGCTCGAGACGGTGGTGGACCTCGAGTCGGACCGGATGCGCTCGCTGCGCCTGACCGAGGACTCGCTGGAGCAGGAGCGCGAGGTGGTGAAGGAGGAGCGCCGCCTCCGCACCGAGAACTCGATCTTCGGCCTGATGGAGGAGCAGCTCGAGTCGCTGGTGTTCCTCGCGCACCCGTACCGCTGGCCGGTGATCGGCTGGATGGAGGACATCCAGCGCATCGCCCGCGAGGACTGCGAGGCGTTCTTCCGGACCTACTACGCGCCCAGCAACGCCGCGGTGTACGTGGTCGGCGACGTGGACCCGGACGCCACGCTGCGGCTGGTGGAGCGCTACTACGCCGACATCCCGGCCGGCCCGCGGCCCGCGCCGGTGCCGCAGGGCGAGCCGCCCCAGCGCGGCGAGCGGCGCGCCACCGTCCGCTACCCGGCGCAGGCGCCGGCGCTGCTGGCCGGGTGGCGCGGCCCGGCGGCGCGCAGCCCGGACTCCGCCGCCCTGGACGTGCTGCAGGTGTGCCTCGCGGTGGGCGAGTCGTCGCGCCTGCGCCGGCGGCTGGTGCAGGAGCTGGAGCTGGCGGTGTCGGTCTCGATCAGCTGGGGCTGGCGCATCGACCCGGGCGTCTTCCTGGCGTTCGCCGAGCTCGCGCCGGGGGTGCCGGTGGAGAAGGCGGAGAAGGAGCTGTGGGCCGAGCTCGCCAAGGTGGCCGCGCGCGGGGTGACCGCCGCCGAGGTGCGGCGCGCCAAGGCGCTGCTGCGCAGCTCGGTGCTCCACGAGCTGGCCACCCACCACGGCGTCGCGCACGCGCTCGGGCAGGCGGAGGCGCTCCTGGGCGACTGGCGGGAGGCCGGGCGGGCGCTCGAGCACTACGCGGCGGTGGGGGTGCGCGACGTGCGGCGGGTGGCGGCCGAGTACCTCGACCCGACCCGCCGCTCGGTGGTGGTGCTCGACCCGGAGGTGCGGCGGTGAGCCCCTCCATCGCGCTGCCGCCCATCCGCCGCGAGACGCTGCCCGGCGGCCTGCGGGTGATCGTCGCCGAGCGCAAGGGCATCCCGCTCGCCGCGGTGCGCCTCGTCCTGCGCGGCGGCGCCTCGCTCGATCCGTCCGGGCGCTCCGGCCTCTCGCACCTCGTCGCGCTGGCGGCCCGGCGCGGCACCCGCCGGCACACGGGCGAGGAGATCGACCTCGCCATCGAGTCGATCGGCGCCGAGCTCGGCACCGGCGTGGACGAGGACGCGTCCTACTTCGGCCTGTCGGCGCCGGTGGAGGTCCTGCCGCGCTGCCTCGACGTGCTCGCCGAGATGGCGGGGAACCCGACGTTCCCCGCCCGCGAGGTGGACCGGCTGCGCCGCCGCGAGGTGGCCGCGCTCGCCCACGATCTCGACGAGCCGGGCGTGGTCGCCGACCGGGCCATGCTCGCGGCCGGCTACGGCGCGCACCCGTACGCGCGCTCGCCGGAGGGCACGGTGCGCTCGCTCGGCGCGGTCCGGCGGGCCGACGTGGCCGGCTTCCACCAGCGCTACTACCGGCCCTCCGCCGCGTTCCTGGTGGTGGTGGGCGCGGTCCGCGCCGACGAGGTGCTCGCGCTGGTGCGGCGCCGCTTCGCCGGGTGGCGCACCGCGGAGCGCCCGCTGCCGCCGCTCCCCGCGACCACGGCGCCGCGCACCGCGGTGCTGGTGGTGGACAAGCCGGACGTGACGCAGAGCCAGGTCCGGATCGCGTCCGAGGGGTTCGCGCGCCGCAGCCCGGACTACTACCCGGGCATGGTGGCGAGCGCGGTGCTCGGCGGCGGGTTCACCTCGCGGCTGATGGAGGCGATCCGCGTGAACCGCGGCCTCTCCTACGGCGTGCGGAGCCGCTTCGCCACGAGCGCCGTGGGCGGCCTGTTCTTCGTGTCCACGTTCACCAAGGTCGAGACCACCGCCGAGATCGTGCAGGTCGCGCTCGACGAGACGGCGCGCTTCTGCGCCGAGGGCCCGTCGGCGGAGGAGCTGGAGCGGACCCAGAGCTACCTCTGCGGCCTGTACCCGCTCTCGCTCGAGACGCACGACCAGCTCGCCGAGAAGCTCGCCGACCTGGAGCTGTACGGGCTCGACGACAGCGAGGTGGCCGAGTTCCGCGAGCGGGTGCGGGCGGTGACGCCCGAGCAGTGCCGCGAGGTCGGGCGGCGCTACTTCCCGCTCGACCGGCGCGTGGTGGTGGCGGTCGGCCCGGCGCGGGCCATCGCGCGCTCGCTGGAGCGGTTCGGGCCGGTGAAGGTGATCCCCGCCAGGAAGATGGTGTGACCGCGGCGCCCGCCGTCCCGGTGGCGGTGCTCCACGAGGACGCGGACCTCCTCGCGGTGGACAAGCCGGCGGGGCGGCTGGTCATCCCGGGGCGCGACGGCGGCGAGCCGAGCCTGCGCGAGGAGCTGGAGGCGCGCTTCGGCCGGCTCTGGGTGGTGCACCGGCTCGACCGGAACACGAGCGGCGTGCTGGTGCTCGCGCGCACCGCCGCGGCGCACCGCGCGCTCAACCTGGCGTTCGACCGGGGCGAGCCGCGCAAGCGGTACCTGGCGCTGGTGCGCGGCGCCCCGCCCGCCGAGCAGCGCATCGAGGTGCCCATCGCGCCGGCGCGCAAGGGGCGCATGCGCCCGGCCGCGCCGGACGATCCGCGCGGGAAGCCCTCCGCGACGGTGGTGCGCCGGCTCGAGGCGTACCCGGCGCACCCGCTCGGCGGCGGGCCGCTCGCGCTCGTCGAGGCGCTCCCGGAGACCGGGCGCACCCACCAGATCCGCGTGCACCTCGCCGCGGCGGGCACGCCGCTCGCCGTGGACCCCGCCTACGGCGACGCGGCCCCGCTGCTCGGCCCGGGCGGCGAGCCGGTGCTCGCGCGCACGCCGCTCCACGCGGCGCGGCTGGCGCTGCGCCACCCCGCGGACGGGCGGGAGCTGGTGCTGGAGGCGCCGCTGCCCGCCGACCTGGCCGGGGTGCTGGCGCTGCTGCGGGGGACGCCGGGCGGCGGCTAGCCGCGGGCGTGGACCAGGATCTTCACGTCGGAGCGGAAGGTGATCTCGATCTTGCCGCCGTCGCGGACGGCGGAGACGAAGCCGCGCCCGAACAGCGGGTGGTCGACCACCTCGTCCACGCGGAAGGTGGTCTTGGGCGAGTAGGGGCGGGCGCTCGACACGTCCCTCGCGCCGAGCAGGTCCTCGAACGGCACCGCCGCGGCCTTCTCGCGCGGGGCGCGCGCGGGCCGGGCCCCGGCCGCGCCGGAGGCCGCGCGCGGCGCCGACGCGCCGGCCGGGCCCTTGTACCGGTGTACGCCGTGGCAGGTGTTGCACTCCACCTTCACCGGCTTGCCGGCGACCACCGCGTGAACCGTGTGCGCCAGCATGAGCTGGCACTTCGTGCAGAACGAATCGACCTCGCCGCCGACCTTGACCATGGGGGCGCGGAGTATAGCCGCGACCCCGTCCGGCGCCTCACGAATCGATGCCGCACGCGACCGGGGCCGCGCGAAAGCGGGCGCGCCGCCCGCCGCCGTGCCAGAATGCGCCCGCATGCTCTCCCGCCTACGGGACGCCTTCGAGGACTTCGGCCGGATGATCCTGTTCGCCGGCGAGACCGTCGCCTGGGCGTTCCGGCCCCCGTTCCGGCCAGACCAGGTCCTGGCGCAGATGGCCTTCATCGGCGCCGGCTCCGCCTTCATCGTGGGGGTGACCGGCACGTTCGCCGGGATGGTGTTCGGCCTGCAGATGAACTACGCGCTCCGCCAGTTCGCCGCCGAGGGCTACACCGGCGGCTCGACCGCGTTCGCGCTGGCGCGCGAGCTGTCGCCGGTGTTCACCGCGCTCATGGTGACGGGGCGCGCCGGCAGCGCCATCACCACCGAGCTCGGCACCATGCGCGTCACCGAGCAGATCGACGCGATGGAGACCATGGCGGTCTCGCCCATCCAGTACCTGGTGGTGCCGCGGGTCCTCGCGTCCGTCCTCATGTTCCCGGTGCTCACCATGCTGTTCAACGCGCTCGGGTACGGCGGCGCGTACGTCATGGGCGTGTTCGTCTCCGGCATCCCCGAGGGCCCGTTCATCCAGCACACCCGCGAGTTCCTGGGGCCCGACGACATCTTCCACGGGCTCGGGAAGGCGGTGCTGTTCGGCTACATCGTGGCGGTGATCACCACCTGGCGCGGCTACGCCGCGAGCGGCGGCGCGCGCGGGGTGGGAGAGGGGACCACCCGCGCCGTGGTGGCCAGCTCGGTGGCCATCCTGGTGGCCGACTACGCCGGCACCGTGCTGAGCGTGGGGACCTGAGCGTGATCGAGGTTCGCGATCTCTGGAAGTCCTTCGGGACGAACCAGGTGCTGAAGGGCATCACGCTCGACGTGCCGAAGGGGAACACCTACGTGGTGCTGGGCGGGTCGGGCTCGGGCAAGACCGTGCTCATGAAGCACGTCATCGGGCTGCTGAAGCCGGACCGCGGCACGGTGCGGGTCGGCGAGCACGAGATCTCCACCCTGACCGGCCGCGAGCTCAACGAGGCCCGCCGGATGTTCGGGATGGTGTTCCAGGGCGCGGCCCTGTTCGACTCGATGAACGTCTTCGACAACGTGGCGTTCCCGCTGCGGGAGAAGCGCCGCGGGACGCGCCTGGCGGCGGCCGAGGTGCGCAAGCGCGTGATCGACAAGCTCGCGGTGGTGGACCTGGGCGAGGAGGTCCTGGGGCGCTGGCCGGCCGAGCTCTCCGGCGGCATGCGCAAGCGGGTCGCGCTGGCCCGGGCGCTGGTCTCCGACCCGCAGGTGGTGCTCTACGACGAGCCCACCACCGGCCTCGATCCCATCACCACCAACTACGTGGACGAGATGATCGTGCACGCCAAGGAGCGCCTCGGCATCACCAGCATGGTGATCTCGCACGACATCGCCAGCGCATTCCGGGTGGCCGACCGGCTGGCGGTGCTCTACGATGGACACCTCGCCGCGGAGGGGACGCCCGCGGAGGTCCGCCAGAGCAAGGATCCCTTCGTGCAGCGCTTCCTCTCCACCTGGTTCGAGAAGCAGTGACCTCCGGGAACCGCCCGTGAAGCCCGCCGTCAACAAGGCCCTGGCCGTGGGCGTCCTCGTCGCCGTCGGGCTGGCGGCGTTCCTGTTCGCGTTCACCTTCTTCAAGAAGGGCGGGTACTCCGAGACCGACAGCTACCTCGTGTACGCGCGCTTCAGCGACGCCACCGGCCTCACCTGGAAGAGCAAGGTGCAGATCGCCGGCATCCAGGTGGGCGAGGTCTCGAAGATCACCCTCGACAAGAACAAGGCGCTGCTCCAGATCCGCATCGACCGCTCGGTGCCGCTCCACACCGACGCCTGCCTCTACAAGAGCTTCCCCTCCGCGCTGCTCCCCGACGCGCTGCTCGAGGTCATCGCCGGCTCCGACTCCGCGCCGCTCCTCTCGTCGCTGCCGGAGGCCGAGCGCGAGATCAAGTGCGTGCGCGAGGCCACCAGCGTGCAGCAGCTGCTCGACTCGATGGCGAAGATCGCCAGCGACGTGCAGCTCGTCACCGGCGACCTCGCCAAGACCGTCCAGGGCGACCAGGGCAGCCTGCGCGAGATCGTGGAGAACCTGGCCCGCATCACGCGCCAGGTGGACCAGGTGGTGGCGCAGAACCGGGACAGCCTGACCGAGCTCATCGCGAACACCCGCGACTTCACCGCCGACCTGCGCGAGATCTCGGCCCGCGACAAGGACCGCATCCACAGCATCCTCGCGAACGTGGACGAGCTCACCGCGCGCCTGAAGGTCGCCGCGGGCAGCCTGCAGGGCATCCTCGACGGCGGAGGGGCCGGCGCCCCCGGCGGCGGCCCGGCCGGACCTCCCGGCGCTCCGGGCGCACCCGGCGCTCCTGGGGCACCCGGCGCCCCCGGCGCGGCGGGCGCGACGCCGGCGGTCGCCAGCCAGCAGGCGCAGGCGAAGGGCGTGCAGCAGGCGGTGGCGCGCCTCAACGACAGCCTCGCCCGGCTCGACCAGCTCCTCGCCAAGGTGCAGGAGGGCAAGAGCGTCGCCGGCCGGCTGCTCACCGACGAGAAGATGGGCCGGCAGCTCGGGACCGCCGTGGAAGGCGTCTCGGACTACGTGGACCGGCTGCAGAAGATGCAGATCGAGGTCCAGCTCCGCTCGGAGTGGCTGCTCAACCAGAGCGTGGAGGACGGGCGCCCCGGCGCCAAGGTCTACTTCGGTGCGAAGCTGCTCCCGCGGCCGGACAAGTATTACCTGCTCGAGGTCGTGAGCGATCCGCGCGGCGTGGACACGGTCACCACCGACACGATCACCACCCGCACGCCGGGCTCGGTCGGCGACTCCACCACCGTCACCACCCGGACCCGCCACGAGGACAAGGTCACGTTCTCCCTCCAGATGGCGAAGCGCTACGGACCGGTCACGTTCCGCGGCGGCGTCATCGAGAGCTCGGGCGGCCTGGGCGCCGACCTGCACCTGATGAAGGACCGGCTGCAGATCTCGACGTCGCTCTACCAGTTCTCGCGGCCGTACCAGGACGTGTTCCCGCGCGCGAAGGTCTGGGCGAACTACAACTTCCTCCAGCACTTCTACGTCACCACCGGCGTGGACGACTTCCTGAACCGGTGGCGCAGCGCCGCCTCGCCGGACGGGCGCAGCTTCAACATCGGCACCGACGTGTTCTTCGGGGCGGGCCTCTACTTCACCGACGACGACCTGAAGACGCTGCTCGTGTCGGGCGCCGGCAGCGCCGCGAGCGGCGCCAGCAAGTAGGCCCCGATTCCGCTCACGGTGAGCCCGGTTCCGCTCGCCGTGAGCCCGATTCCGCTCACGGTGAGCCCGTCGAACCGTGAGCGGGGAGCCCCCGCGGAGGCGACCCCGTGGGCGGGGTGGGGCGCGAACCGCCCCGGCGGCCCGTGGCTCCCATGAAGCGGGCCCTCACCCGCGTTAGGAGTCCTCCGCCCATGAACGGTCGCCTCAAGCTCGTCCTCGTCGCGCTCCTCGCCGTGGTGGCGTTCCAGGTGTTCTTCCGCGGCCGCGGCGAGCCCCGCTCGCAGGGCGGCGGCCACCCCGCGCCCCCGCTCGCGCTGCCCGACCTGGCCGGGCGCACCGTCGACCTGGGGTCGCTCCGCGGCAAGGTGGTGGCGGTGAACTTCTGGGCGAGCTGGTGCGGCCCGTGCCGCGCCGAGATCCCGGACCTCGCCGAGGTGTGGAGGGCGCAGCAGGGCAAATGCTTCGAGCTGCTGGGGGTGGCGGAGGAGTCCGGGCGCGAGGACGTGCTCGCCATGGCCCGCGACATCCCGTACCCGATCCTCTTCGACGCCCGCGCCACCGCGCTCGAGCCGTGGGGCGTGCCCGCCTACCCGCGCACCTACCTGGTGGACGCGCAGGGCACGGTCCAGCACGTGTTCGCCGGGTCGCTGGACCGGGAGACGCTCACCGCCGCGCTGGAGCCGCTGCTCCCGGCGTCCTGCCCGAAGGGCTGACGAACGGGTTGGCGTGGCCCGCGCGGGCGCGGTAGATCCGCGGCGTGGCCACCCCGAAGTGCCCGATCTGCGGCCGCGCCGTCGCGCCGCGCCCCGCCAATCGCGCGTTCCCGTTCTGCTCGGACCGCTGCAAGCTCATCGACCTCGGCAAGTGGCTGGGCGAGGAGTACCGGATCCCCGGCCCGCGCGCCGGCGACGGGGCCGAGGCGCCGGAGCGGCCGGAGGACCGCGAGGAGGACGAACCGTGAAGCCCGTGCTGGTCCTGGCGCGGCCGCTGCCGCACGCCGACCTCGGCGCGCTCGCCGGCCGGTTCGAGCTCCGCGGCGGCGACGCCGCGCTGCCCCGCGCCGAGCTCGCGGCGGCGGTGCGCGACGCGGACGTGCTGGTGGTCACCTACCTCGACCGCGTGGACGCGCCGCTCCTCGAGGGCGCGCCGCGGCTCCGCCACCTCGCCTCCTACGGCATCGGCGTGAACCACCTCGACCTCGGCGCCTGCCGCGCGCGCGGGCTGTGCGTGACCAACACGCCGGACGTGGTCACCGCCGCCACCGCCGACCACGCCTGGGCGCTCCTGCTCGCGGCCGCGCGCCGCGTCGCCGAGGGCGACCGGGTGATCCGCGCCGGCGGGTGGACCAGCGTGGACCCTGCGTGGATGCTCGGCACCGAGGTGAGCGGGAAGACGCTCGGCCTGGTGGGCCTCGGGCGCATCGGCCAGGCCGTGGCGCAGCGCGCCGCCGGGTTCGGGATGCGGCTCCTCTACGCGGCGCCGCGCGACGCCGGCTTCCCGGGCGCGCGCCGGGTGGAGCTCGACGAGCTGCTCGCCGCCTCCGACTTCGTCAGCCTGCACGTGCCGCTCACGCCCGCGACCGAGGGCCTCGTGGACCGGGCGCGCCTGGCGCGCATGAAGCCCGGCGCCATCCTGGTGAACACGGCGCGCGGGCAGGTGGTGGACGACGCGGCGCTGGTCGAGGCGCTCGCCTCCGGCCGGCTCGCCGCCGCGGGCCTCGACGTCTTCCGCGACGAGCCGAGGGTCCCGGAGGCGTTCCTGCGCCTCCCGAACGTGGTGCTCACGCCGCACCTCGGCTCGGGCACGCGCGAGACCCGCGCCGCCATGACGCGGATGGTGCTCGACGAGGTGCTCCGGGTGGCGTCCGGCGAGGCGCCCCGCCACCCCGTGCCGTAGCGCGCGAGCCTCGCGCCCGCCGGCCGTCGCCGTGGTATGACGGGCGGCCATGTCCGAGCCCGCACCCAGCCCACCGCGTGCCAGGACGCACCGCTGGGCGCAGGTGATCGCCGGCCTGGCGATCTCGGCCGTCGCGCTCTGGCTCACGCTGCGGGGCAAGGACCTCGGCGGCATCGGCCAGGCGCTCCGCGACGCCGACTACCGCTACCTCTGGCTATACCTGCCGTTCCTGGCGGCGATCCACCTGCTGCGCACGGTGAGGTGGGGCCTGCTGCTCGAGCCGGTCGCGAAGGTGCCCTTCGGGCGCCTCAACGCCGTCTCCGCCGTCGGCATCATGGCGCTCTCGCTGCTGCCGTTCCGGCTGGGCGAGTTCGCGCGGCCGTACCTCGTCGCCGACCGGCCCCGGCTGCGCGTCTCGAGCGCGCTGTCGTCGGTGGTGGTGGAGCGGGTGGCCGACGGGATCTTCACCGGGCTGCTGCTCATGGTGTCGCTCCTGTCGGTGCCGGAGGGCACGCCCGGGCTCCGCGTCATCCGCACCGCCGGCGTGGTGGTGTCGCTCGCGTTCTTGGCGCTGCTCGCGTTCCTGGTGGGCGCGTACCGGAACCGGGCGCTGGCGGTGTCGCTCGCCACCCGCCTCGCCACGCCCATCTCGCCGCGGCTCGCCGCGCGCGGGGCGGGGATGCTGGACGCGTTCATCCACGGCCTGCGGCTGGTGCCGTCGGGGCGGAAGGTGGCGCTGTTCTTCGCGCTGACCGCGATCTACTGGGGCGTGAACGTCTGGGGCATGCAGGTGCTGGCGCGCGGCTTCGGGTTCGACCTGGGCGCCGCGGCGGCCTGCACCGTGCTCGGGGTGCTGGTGGTGGGGGTGATGATCCCCGCCGGTCCCGGCATGGTGGGGACGTTCCAGGGCGCGGTGGTGCTCGGCCTGAGCCTGGTCGCGCCGGGCGCGGCGGTCGCCACGCACGGCGTCGCCTACGCGAACGTGCTCTGGGCGGCGCAGATCGGCGCGCAGGTCGCGGTGGGCCTGCCGTTCCTGTTCTCCCGGCACATCGAGCTGGGGCGCCTGTTCACCGCGCCGCGCGAGGTGGAGGCGGGCCTCGAGGACGAGGAGACGGAGTACCGCGCCGGTCAGGGCCGCTGAGGCCGGCGGGTCGCGATCAGGGCAGCGCCGGGGCGGGATCGCGCAGGACGGCCCGGGCGGCGCGGTCGAGGACCTCCTCGAGCTCGCCCAGGAACCCGGCGTCCACCGCGCGATCGATCTCGGCCAGGAACGGGTCCAGCTCCGAGGCGGCGGCGTCCTCGAAGGGCAGGAACAGCGTGCGGGGGCGGGGCGCCATCACAGCTCCTCCTCGAGCCAGCGCAGCAGCGCGTCCTTGATCCGGTCCGCGGGGCGGTTGCGGGGGAGCGGCGCCGGCGGCGGCGCCTCCGGGGCGCGGAGCGGCAGCTCGGGCGGGGGAGCCTGCTCGGTGCGCGTGGCCAGCAGCTGCGCGGTCTTCCGCATCCGGTATCCTCCGATATCGGAACCTTCGTACCACGCTTCAGTGACACGTCAAGGAACCGTCCGCCCGTGTTCCGGCCCGGGGTGGGAGAATGATCGGCCTGGCCGGAAGGAGCCGCCCATGTCCGCTCCGCGCACCCTCGTCCTCTCGCTCGCCGCCGTCCTCGCCGCGTCCGCCGCCTGCCGGGGCGGCGATGGCGGCGGTCGCCGCGCGCCCGCGCTGCCGGCGCCCGCCGCGGTGGACCGGTCGCCCAGCCTCGCCCCCGCCGCGAGCTGCGAGGCGCTCGAGGCTGCCATCGAGGACGCCCTGGTGCTGCAGATGCGGAGCGAGCTCGAGCAGCTCCGGCTGAGCTGGGGCGGCTGGGGCGGCGTGCCGGTCGGCGGGGCCCCGGGGGACGCCGGGTCGCCCGCGCCGTCCGGCTACACGACCACCAACGCGCAGGTGGCCGGCGTGGACGAGGCGGACTTCGTCCAGAACGACGGCACGCGCATCGCCGCGCTCGCCGACGGCCGGCTGCACCTGCTGGCGAGCTGGCCGGCGGACGCGCTGGCGGAGCGGGCCTCGGTGGCGATCGAGGGCTGGCCGCGGGAGCTGTTCCTGGCCGGCGACCGCGTGGTGGTGTTCAGCACGCTCTACGTGCCGCGCGCCCTGGAGGGCGACGCGCCGATCTGCGGCGGGCCGGGCATGGGCGCGCCTGGCGTGGCGAGCGACGCGATCTGGTGCGGCCACGACGCGAGCAACGTGACCAAGGTGACCACGCTCGACGTGACCGACCTCGCCGCGCCGAGGGTGGCCGCCGAGATCTACCTGCCGGGCAGCTACCTCGCCGCGCGCCGCATCGGCGCGCGCGTGCGCCTCGTGACCACCGACGAGCTCCCGTACCCCGAGGGCGTCGCGTACTGGCCGCCGCTGGCGCCGGGCGCGAGCGCCGACGAGCGCGACCGGGCCTTCGCGGCCCTGGAGGACGCGAACGAGGCGCTCATCCGCGCCCGCCCGCTGGAGGACTGGCTCCGCCGCGGGGAGGTGAAGCGGGCCGACGGCACGAGCGCGCCGATCGCGTACGCGTGCACCGACTTCGCGCTGGGCGCCGCGCCGGTCCGCCCCGGCATCCTGACCGTCGCCACGATCGATCTCGACCGGCAGGCGCTCGCCTCCAGCACCTCGGTGCTGGCCCGGGCCGGCGTGGTGTACGCGTCGCGCGACACGCTCTACGCCGCCGCGAGCCACTGGTGGTGGTGGCCCATGCCGGGCCAGGCCGACGCGACCTACCTGCACGCGTTCGACCTCCGCGATCCCGACCGCGCCCCGTATCTCGGCTCCGGCGTGGTGGACGGGACGCTCGACGACCCGTACCAGCTCGACGAGCACGAGGGCGCGCTGCGGGTGGCGAGCACGCTCGCGACGCGGGTCGCCGGGAGCGACCCGTGGGGCGCCGTGGAGCGCGCCAGCCAGCTGACCGTGCTCGGCCTCGCCGACGGCGCGCTGCGCACGCTCGGGAAGACCGCGCCGTTCGGCCGCGACGAGACGCTCTTCGCGACCCGCTTCCTCGGCCCGCGCGGCTTCGCGGTCACCGCGCGCCAGATCGACCCGTTCTTCACCTTCGACCTGTCCGATCCGGCCAGCCCGCGGCTCGTCGGCGAGCTCGAGCTCCCCGGCTTCATCGGCTACCTGCACCCGCTCGACGCGACGCACCTGCTCGGCGTCGGCCGCGAGCCCGGCCCCGGCGGCAGCATGCAGGTGAAGGTGCAGCTCCTCGACGTCACCGACCTCGCCGCCCCCGTCGCGGTGGCGACCGCGCTGGTCGGGGAGGGGTGGAGCTGGTCGGACGCGCTCTGGGACCCGCACGCGTTCACCTGGTTCCCCGGCGCCGCGGGCGGCGGCCTGCTCGCGATCCCGTTCGTGGACTACGGCACGAGCGGGCTCGTCTCCGACCTGCGGCTGTTCCGGGTGGACCCCGCCACCGGCATCACGCCCGCCGGCGCGCTCTCGATGGCCGACGTGTACGCGAGCGCGTCGGGGCCGGGCTGGAGCTTCGCCTGGTCGCCGTACGTGCGCCGCAGCGTGCTCGCCGACGACCCGATCACCGGGACGTTCGTGTACGCCGTGAGCGACGCCGGCGTCCGCTCGGCGCGCGTCGCCGACCTGCCCGCGTGGCTGCGGACGGTGGCGTTCACGCCGCTCGCGGCGCCCTGATCCCGGCCGCCGCCGGGCCTACCGCTCCTTCCAGGTGGGCGCGCGCTTGCCCAGGAACGCGCGCACGCCCTCCACCGCGTCCTCGGTGGCGGCGAGCGTGGCGAAGAGGTCGTCGGCGAGGTCGATGCGCTCGAGGGCGGGCAGGTCGGGGAGCCGGTTCAGGCCCTCCTTCCCGATGCGCAGCGCGAGCGGGCTCTTCGCGGCGACCTTCTGCGCGAGCTTCAGCGCCTCGTCGGCGAGCGCCGCCTCCGGCACCACCCGGTTCACCAGGCCGAGCGCCAGCGCGTCCGCCGCGCTCACCAGCTCGCCGGTCAGCAAGAGCTCCGCCGCCTTCTTCCGCCCGATGAGCCGCGCCATCGCCGCCGCCGGGCCGAGGCAGATGAGCCCCACGTTGATGGCGGTGGTGCCGAACCGCGCCGTGTCCGCCGCGACGGTGAGGTCGCAGGCGAACGCGAGCCCGGCGCCGTTCGCCACCGCGTAGCCCTGCACCGCCGCGATGGTCACGGTCCGCATGCGCGCGATCGTCCGGTAGAACGCGTCGATGCGCTGCAGGAACTCGCGGTACTCGCGCTGCGTCCGCGGCGTGAACTGCTCGAGCGCGATCCCGGTGCAGAAGTTCTTCCCCGCGCCCTCCACGATGACGACCGTCACCTCCGGATCGTCCTCCATCGTCCGCAGCGCCTGGTCGAGCTGGTCGGCGAAGGGGAGGGTGAAGGTGTTCATCGCCTCCGGCCGGTGGAGCGTGATCCAGCCGATGCGGCCTTCCTTCCTGGTCCTGACGAGCACGTCGTTCATGGGATCCCCTGGGCGGTGGAGCGGGTGGGGGCGGCGAGACTCGCCCCCGAGCTTTTCACGATCGGCGCACCGGGCGCGCGCCCGAAGTTCGGGCCGCGCGACGTGCGGGCACGAAAAAGGCGCCGCGGACCGGGGTCCAGGGCGCCGAATTCGTTCAAGGTTGCGCGGGCTTGGAAGAGTGGTGAGGGGGAGAATCGAACTCCCGACCTAGGGATTATGAGACCCTCGCTCTAGCCGACTGAGCTACCTCACCGGTCCTGCGGAACGCGGGTTCATATCCCTCTCGCCGGGAACGCGTCAAGCGCGGCGCGCGCCCGGCCGCCTGGCCGCCGGGAGGGCGCCGGCCGGCGACGGCGCGGCGCGGCGAGGAGCGGTCCCGCACCGCCGGTCCCGGCGGCCCCGCGAGGCGACCTGACCTGCCGCGCTCGCTCGGGTTAGATCTGCGCGAGGCAACCAGCGCTCACAGCGAGGGGAATCCATGGGCTCGAAGCCGGCGAAGGACCAGACGCGGCGGGTGGAGAAGCGGGGCGACACGCCGAAGGCGCCGGACCGCGCCGAGCGGCCGCTGTACGGGCGCGACGAGATCGCGCGGGTGCTGGAGGCGCGGGACCGCTGGACGCAGGACGAGCTGGCCGAGGCGCTGGCGCGGCTGCCGCGCCGCAAGGCCGCCTTCCAGACCGACTCCGGCATCCCCATCCCCGACGTGATCGACCCGGCCCACCTGCCGGAGCACGACTTCCTGCGCGACGTGGGCTACCCGGGCGCGTACCCGTTCACCCGGGGTCCGCAGCCGACCATGTACCGGGGCCGGCTCTGGACCATGCGCCAGTTCGCGGGCTTCGGCACGCCCGCCGACACGAACAAGCGCTTCAAGTACCTGCTCGCCCACGGCGTGAACGGGCTCTCCACCGCCTTCGACATGCCGGCGCTCATGGGCTACGACGCCGACCACCCGATGAGCCGTGGCGAGGTGGGCAAGGAGGGCGTCGCCATCTCCACCCTGGAGGACTTCGAGGTCCTGTTCGACGGGATCCCGCTCGGCGACGTCACCACCTCCATGACCATCAACGCGACCGCGGTGATCGCGCTCGCCATGTACGTGGCGGTGGCGGAGAAGCAGGGCGTGCCGCGCGCGAGGCTGGGCGGCACGCTCCAGGCCGACATGCTGAAGGAGTACATCGCGCAGAAGGAGTGGATGATCCCGCCCACGCCGGCGGTCCGCATCGTCTGCGACATGATCGAGTTCTGCGCGAAGGAGATGCCGCGCTGGAACCCGGTCTCGATCAGCGGCTACCACATCCGCGAGGCGGGGGCGACCGCGCTGCAGGAGCTGGCGTTCACGCTCGCCGACGGCATCGAGTACGTGCAGGAGTGCGTGGACCGCGGCATGGACGTGGACGCGTTCGCGCCGCGCCTCTCGTTCTTCTGGGACGTGCACAACGACCTCTTCGAGGAGGTCGCGAAGTTCCGCGCCGCGCGCCGGATCTGGGCGCGCACCATGAAGGAGCGCTTCGGCGCGAAGAAGCGCGAGTCGCTGCT
This sequence comes from Anaeromyxobacter sp. PSR-1, assembly GCF_000964525.1. GTDB lineage: Bacteria > Myxococcota > Myxococcia > Myxococcales > Anaeromyxobacteraceae > Anaeromyxobacter. The sequence continues at coordinate 9,144 of NZ_BAZG01000037.1, read as the reverse complement.
GCTCCGCACCCACGCGCAGACCGCCGGCGTGTCGCTCACGGCCCAGCAGCCCTACAACAACGTGGTCCGCGTGGCGCTCCAGGCGTTCGCGGCGGTGCTGGGCGGCACCCAGTCGCTGCACACCAACTCGCTCGACGAGACCTACGCGCTCCCCACCGAGGAGGCGGTCACGGTCGCGCTGCGCACGCAGCAGATCATCGCGCACGAGTCCGGCGCCGACCGCGTGGTGGACCCGCTCGCCGGCAGCTACTACGTCGAGTACCTCACCGACGAGATGGAGCGGCGGGCCATCGAGTACCTCCGGCGCATCGACGACATGGGCGGCATGCTCCGCGCGGTGGAGGAGGGCTACCCGCAGCGCGAGATCGCCGAGAGCGCCTACCGCTGGCAGCGCGACGTGGAGAGCAACGAGCGGCTGGTGGTGGGCGTGAACGCGTTCCAGGCGCGCGAGGAGCAGCAGATCCCGCTCCTCCGGATCGACGAGACCGTCGCGCGCGAGCAGGTGGAGCGCCTGAAGGCGGTGAAGGGCCGGCGCAGCGCCGCGCGGGTGGCCGAGACGCTGGCGGCCGTGGAGCGGGCGGCGCGCGAGGGGACGAACGTGGTCCCGCCGGTCATCGAGGCGGTGAAGGCCTACGCGACGCTGGGCGAGATCGCCGACACCTTCCGCAAGGTGCACGGGACCTACCGCGAGGACGGCCGGTTCTAGCCCGGGCGCGTTCCGGTACACTGGGCGGGTGGACGGCTCCCCCGCGCCGCACTGGTCCGACGGCTACTACGGCGCGCTCTACCTCGAGCCGATCGCCGACCTGCTCACCCCGCGCCTGACGGCGCTGGAGGCCGAGGTCGTCGCGGGCCTGCTCCGGCTCGGCCCGCGCGACCTCGTGCTCGACCTCGCCTGCGGGCACGGGCGCCACGCGCGGGCGCTGGCGGGCCGGGTCCGCGCGGTGGTGGGGCTCGAGCGCAGCGCCGCGTACCTGGCGCGCGCCCGGGCCGCGACCCCGGCGCCCGTCGGCGGGCCGGGCCCGGCCTGGCTCCGCGCGGACCTCCGCGCGCTGCCGCTGCGACCGGGTGCGTTCGACGCCGCGTTCTCCTGGTACGCCTCGCTGTTCATGTTCGACGACGCCGGGAACGCCGCGTGCCTCGCGGCGCTCGCGGCCGCGATCCGGCCGGGCGGGCGGCTCCTCGTGCACCACGCGAACCCGCTCCGCCTCGCGCGCCAGCCGCGCGACGCGTCGCGTCGCACCCTGCCGGACGGCTCGGTGGTGGAGGAGACCTCCGAGTTCGACCCGGCCACCGGAGTGGACCGCTGCCACCGGCGCCTGGTCCGCCCCTCCGGCGCGGTGTTGGCGGGCACGGCGGAGTTGCGGTACTACAGGCCTTCCGAGTGGAGGTCCCTGGCCGCTGGCGCCGGCCTCCGCATCCTGGAGCTGACGAGCACGACCGGCGCGGGGGAGCACCCGCGCCGCGAGCTGGATCCCGAAGCGCCGGATCTCATCGCCCTCTTGGAGAAGCCGATCACATGAGCCCCGCCACCGAGCGCCCCCTCCGCATCCTCGTCGCCAAGCCCGGCCTCGACGGCCACGATCGCGGCGCCAAGATCATCGCCCGCGCCCTGCGCGACGGCGGCTTCGAGGTCATCTACACCGGCCTGCACCAGACGCCGGAGATGATCGTGGCCGCCGCCGTCCAGGAGGACGTGGACGCGATCGGCCTGTCCATCATGTCCGGCGCGCACATGACGCTGTTCCCGGCGGTGATCGAGCTGCTGGGGGAGAAGGGCGCCTCGGACATCGTGGTGTTCGGCGGCGGGATCATCCCGCAGGACGACGTGCCGCGCCTGAAGGAGAAGGGCACCGCCGAGGTGTTCCTGCCCGGCTCCTCCACCCAGGCGATCATCGAGTGGATCCGCGCGAACATCCGCCCGCGCGCGGCGGCCGCCTAGCCGCGCCGGCGACCGCCGGGCGCCCGCCCGCTCGCCCGCCGGCGCGCGAGGTCGCACGCGTTCGGCAGTGACCCCAGCGGTGCCCCCGGAGCGCCCTCCGCCGGCCTAGTGTCTCCTGCGGGAGGCGCTCATGGCTGCACGCGTGGAGGAGCGGATCGTCGCGGGCGGCGACGGCGGCGCGCTCGTCGTCCACCACCTGGTGCTGCGCGGCTCGAACCGCGCCATCGGGCGCCACCTCGGGGAGATCGCCCGGACCCGCTACGGCGTGGAGGCGACCGCCGCGCGCGACCCGCTGCGCGTCCGCGTGCAGGCCGAGTGGCTCCGGCGGAACGCGCCGGTGCTCCACGAGCGCGTGCGCGGCGCCGCGGATGCGTTCGGGGTGGACGCGGGCGACGACGCCTACGACGTCTCGCGGCTGGGGGCGCCGCCGCCGGTGGCGGGCTGCTCCGCCGCGTTCGTGCCGCCGCGCGACGCCGCCGGCGGCCACCCGCTCGTCTCGCGCGCGTTCGACCACGCGATGCCGTGCGGGAACCGGCCGCGGGGCTGCGGGCCGGGCGCCGACCGGCCCTACCTGCTCGAGCTGCACCCGAGCGACGGGCACGCCACGCTCGCGATGGTGGCGTTCGACCTGCTGGGCGGCGCGCTCGACGGGATCAACGCGGAGGGGCTGGCGGTCGTGGCCGCGTCCGACGTGGAGGCGGCCGAGGCGCGTCCGCTCGAGCCGGAGGCGGAGACGGTCGGCCTCGACGAGCTGCAGCTCGGGCGGCACCTGCTCGAGACCTGTGCGAACGCGATCCAGGCGCGCGAGGCGCTGCTCGCGGCCAAGCACCACTACGCCGCGTACCCGGTGCACTGGCTCGTGGCGGACCGCCACGGCGACGCGTTCGCGTTCGAGGTGGGCCTGGGCCGCAACCGCGTGCACCTGCTGGACGCGGCCGGCCTCCCGCTCGTCCTCACCAACCACGCGCTGCACCGCCACCCGGAGGACGAGCCGCTGCCGGCCGGGCCCGGCCCCTCGGGCACCTACGCGCGCTGGCGGGCGCTGCGCGGCGCGCTGGCGGAGGCGGCCGACCCGTGGACGCCTTCGGCGCTCGCCGCGGCGGCGGCGCGCGCGTTCGTGGAGCCGCCGGACGGCCCCGGCGAGCTGCCCGACGATCGGACGCTGTGGCACGGGATCTACGACCTGCGGGAGCGCGCGCTGGAGGTGACGTTCCTCGAGCGCGAGGAGCCGGATCCGCTCCGGCCCGGCGGCCTCCGCTCGGTGCGCACCCCGCCGCTCCGCTTCGAGCTGCGGGACTGACGCTAGCCGCCGGTCCCGATCATCGGCAGCAGCCCGTCGCCGCCGCGCTCCATGTCGTGGCGCTCGCCCTTGCCGAGCAGCGCCGCGCGGATGGCCGCGGCGATCTCCGCGTCGCCCGCGCCGCCGCGCAGCAGCTCCTTCAGCCCGAGCCGCTCGCGGCCGCCCAGGCAGGCGCGCAGCGAGCCGTCGGCGCCGACGCGGACGCGGTTGCAGCCGTCGCAGAAGTTCTCGGTCATGGCGCCGATGAAGCCGACCAGGCCGGTGACGGTCCGGCCCGCGTGCTCGGAGGTGCCGCGCATGTGGTAGGCGGGGCCCCAGCCGCGCGTGGCGTCGGGCTCGAGCCGGACGCCCTGCGCCTCGAGCAGCCGCTTCACCTCGGCGGTGGGCACCGGCTTCCCGGGCCCGAACGGCATCAGCTCGATGAAGCGGGCGGTGGCGCCGAAGCCCCAGGCGAAGCGGGCCAGCGCGCCCAGCTCGTCGTCGTTCTGGCCGCGCACCACCACCACGTTCAGCTTCACCGAGGCGAAGCCGGCGCGGTAGGCGGCCTCGATCCCGGCCACGATCCGCTCCAGCGTGGCGGCGCGGCCGGCGATGCGGTGCAGCTTCTCCGGGTCGAGCGTGTCGAGCGAGACGTTGAGCCGGGTGACGCCGGCCTCGCGGAGCGGGCCGGCGAGGGCCTGCAGCAGGTGGCCGTTGGTGGTGAGCGCCACCTCCTCGATGCCGGGCGCGCGCGCCACCTCGCGGATCACGTCCAGCACGTCGCGGCGCAGCGTGGGCTCGCCGCCGGTCAGGCGCACGCGCCGGATGCCGAGGCCGCCGAAGATGCGGACCAGCCGCGCGACCTCGTCGCGGTCGAGCGGGTCCTCGTGCGTCTCCGGCGCGGCCGGCGAGCAGTAGCTGCACCGGAAGTTGCAGCGATCGGTGAGCGAGAGGCGGAGGTAGACGATCCGGCGACCCTGGCCGTCCACGAGCGGCGCGGCGGCCGGGGAGGGGTGTTCCTGGAGCACGGCGCCTCATACCACCACGGCGGGGGGAGGAGAAAGCCACCGCGAGACCTGCGCGGCCGCGCACAGCCGCGCCCTCAGGCGGTCGAAGGGTCGCCCCTCGACGGGCTCGGGGCGAGCGAAGTCCGGAGATCCGCTCGGGGTGAGCCCGTCGAACCCCGAGCGGCCGGGCCCGGGATCAGATGGGCCGCTCGTCCGACGGCCGCGACAGCTCCAGCAGCTCGTCCTCGCTCAGCGACAGGAACGCGTCGGCGGCCCGCGGGTCGAACTGCGTCCCGGCGCAGCGCAGGATCTCCTTGCGCGCGTTCTCGGTGGAGGTGCGCTTGCGGTAGGGCCGGTCGCTCGTCATCGCGTCGAAGCAGTCGGCGATGGCGAAGATGCGGGCCGAGAGCGGGATGGCCTCGCCGGACAGGCCGCGCGGGTAGCCGCCGCCGTCGAAGCGCTCCTGGTGGCAGAGCACCATCTCGGCGGGCACCTGGAGGAAGTCGACGCTCTTCAGGATGTTGAAGCCGATCTGCGGGTGCTTCCGCATCTCGGTCCACTCCTCCGGCGTCAGCTTCCCCGGCTTCAGCAGGATCGCGTCGGGCACGCCGATCTTGCCGATGTCGTGCAGCAGCGCGCCGCGGCCGACGTCCGGGAGCGCGGCCTCGGGGAGCCCGACGCGGCGGGCGATGGCGAGCGTGTAGCGCACCACCCGCTGCGAGTGGTCGCTGGTCTCGTGCTCGCGCGCGTCGAGCGCGGCCACCAGCGTCCACAGCGTCTGCGAGTAGGTGCTCTCGAGGTCGTGCAGGGTGCGGGAGAGCTCGGCGGTCTTCTCCTTGACCCGGTTCTCGAGGCTGCGGCGGTAGCGCCCGCGCGCCAGCTCCAGGCGCCGGCGGCCGAGCGCCCGCTCGATGGCGCGGATGAGCTCGGTGACCTTGGGCGGCTTCAGCAGGTAGTCGGCCGCGCCGTTGCGCAGGCACTCGACCGCCGCCTCGGTGTCGCCGTACGCGGTCAGCATGATGACCGCCGTGTCGGGCGAGGCCTCGCGCATCTGCTCGAGGAGCCAGAAGCCATCGCGCGCCGGCATGCGCACGTCGCTGATGACGAGCGGGTAGTCGGTCTTGCGGGCCTCGTCCAGCGCCGCCTCGGCGCTCGCCACCGTGGTGCAGACGTATCCTTCCTCGCGGAGGAGCACGGTGATGACGTCCCGGACCGCGGCGTCATCGTCGACGATCAGGATCCGGGTGGCTTCGGGGGCGATCTCCGTCATTCGGAACCGGGGCGGACTGGGCGAACCCAAGAGGGGAGAAGCGCGCGGAGTATAGCATGCAGGTACGCTCCCCAATGTGTAGGGTAGCTGGGGGCGGGCGGGCAAAGGAGCGGCGCGTCTTGACCCGGCTCGAACCCATCGCTACATCGGCGGCGCAATGAGCGTACCCCGCAGCAGCCTGCCGGTCCTCGGCACCGAGGCGCCCACCTCGCGGCGCGACATCGCGACCGCGATGCGCGAGCACGGCATCCCGATGGGCGCCAAGAAGCCGAGCTGGCTCCGGGTGAACGTGCCGGGGGGCGAGCGGTACCAGAAGGTCCGCGAGACGCTGAAGGGGCTCCAGCTCCACACCGTCTGCGCCGAGGCGCACTGCCCGAACGTGGCCGAGTGCTGGGGCGGCGGCACCGCGACCGTCATGCTGATGGGCGACGTGTGCACCCGCGGCTGCCGCTTCTGCAACGTGAAGACGGCCGCCCACCCGCCGGCGCTCGATCCCGACGAGCCGCGCCACCTGGCCGAGGCCATCGCCGAGCTGGGGCTCGACTACATCGTCGTGACCAGCGTGGACCGCGACGACCTGCCCGACGGCGGCGCCGCGCACTTCGCCGACGCGATCCGGCGGCTGAAGGAGATCCCCGGGCTGCTCGTCGAGGTGCTCACGCCGGACTTCCGCGGCGACCCCGCGGCGGTGCGCACCGTCGGCCGCGCCGCCCCGGACGTCTTCGCGAACAACCTCGAGACCGTGCGCCGGCTCACGCCGGCGGTCCGCGACGCGAAGGCCACCTACGACCAGACGCTCGGCGTGCTCGCGCAGATGAAGCGCGAGTTCCCGCAGGTGGTCACGAAGTCGTCGATCATGGTCGGCCTGGGCGAGCAGGAGGCCGAGGTGGTCGAGGCGATGCGGGACCTCCGCGCGAACGGCGTGGAGATCCTCACGCTCGGCCAGTACCTGCGCCCGAGCGCCTGGCACCTTCCGGTGGTGGAGTACGTGTCGCCCGAGCGCTTCGCGGCGTACCGGGACCAGGGGCTCGCCCTCGGGTTCCGGTACGTGGCGAGCGGCCCGCTGGTCCGGTCGTCGTACCGCGCCGCGGAGCTGTTCCTGCGCGGCGAGATCGAGTCGAGGACGAAGCCCCGCTGACAACAGGAGCGAGCATGCGCCGAGAGCACGTGGTGGGTCCGCCGACGAGGCATCACCCGCGCGAGGCACGGGACTACGAGCCCGGCCGGTTCCTGAAGGAGTTCCCGCTCCACACGGTCATCCGCGAGGACGGCTCCGCCGATCCGGACGAGGTGGTCCTGCCGGACGCCGAGGCGCTGCGGCTGTACCGGTGGATGGTGCTGAACCGGGCGCTCGACGAGCGGATGATCACGCTCCAGCGCCAGGGGCGGATCGGCTTCTACATCGGGTCGATCGGCGAGGAGGCCACCGTGCTCGGCACGGCGGCGGCCATGGACGAGCGCGACTGGATCTTCCCGTGCTACCGCGAGCACGGGGCCGCGCTGCTGCGCGGCATGCCGCTCGTCACCTTCGTCTGCGACCTGTTCGGCAACGGCGGCGACGCCATGAAGGGCCGGCAGATGCCCTGCCACGAGGCGTGGCGGCCGGGCCGCTTCACCTCGATCAGCTCGCCCATCGCCACCCAGGTCTCGCAGGCCATGGGCGGCGCCTGGGCGGCGAAGCTGAAGGGCGAGGAGATGGTCGCCATCACCTACTTCGGCGAGGGCGCCACCAGCGCGCACGACTTCCACACCGGCCTGAACTTCGCGGCGGTGCGGAAGATCCCGGTGGTGTTCGTGTGCCGCAACAACGGCTGGGCCATCAGCGTGCCGCGCGAGCGGCAGACCGCCTCCGAGACCATCGCGCAGAAGGCCATCGCCTACGGCATGCGCGGCGAGCGCGTGGACGGGAACGACCTGCTCGCGGTGTACGCCGCCACCCGCCGGGCCCGGGCGCGCGCCGCCGCCGGCGAGGGCCCGACGCTGCTCGAGTGCGTGACCTACCGCATCGAGGGGCACTCCACCTCCGACGACCCGCGCGCGTACCGGCCGGCCGAGCTGGTCGAGCCCTGGAAGCGCAAGGACCCGATCCTGCGCATGCGCCGCTACCTCTCGCGGCGCGGCGCGCTCGACGACGCGCAGGACGCCGCGCTCCGCGACGAGGTGCGCGAGCAGATCCAGGTGGCGCTGAAGGAGGCCGAGGCGTTCCCGGCCAAGCCGCCCATCGAGACGCTCTTCGCCGACGTGTACGAGGAGCCGCTCTGGCAGCAGCGCGAGCAGCTCGCCGAGATCGAGGCGGCGGTGGCCGCGGACCCGCGCGCGGCGAACCCGCGCCACTCCGACGCGTGATACAGGGGGCCGCATGCCCACCATGAACATCATCCAGGCGGTCAACGACGCGCTCCGGATCGAGATGCGCAAGGATCCGGACGTGGTGGTGCTGGGCGAGGACGTCGGCAAGTTCGGCGGCGTGTTCCGCGCCACGCAGGGGCTCTACGACGAGTTCGGCGCCGACCGCGTCATCGACACCCCGCTCGCCGAGGGCGGCATCATCGGCACTGCGGTGGGCATGGCGCTCTACGGCCTGAAGCCCGTGCCGGAGATCCAGTTCGCCGACTTCATCTTCCCGGCGTTCGACCAGATCGTGAACGAGGTGGCGAAGTACCGCTACCGCTCCGGCGGCCAGTACGCCTGCCCCATGGTCATCCGCACGCCGTACGGCGGCGGCATCAAGGGCGGCCACTACCACTCGCAGTCGCCGGAGGCGATGTTCATCCACACCGCCGGCCTGAAGGTGGTCGTGCCGTCCAACCCCTACGACGCCAAGGGGCTCCTCATCAGCGCCATCCGCGACCCGGACCCGGTGCTGTTCTTCGAGCCGAAGCGCGTCTACCGCGCCGCCAAGGGCGACGTCCCCGAGGGCGAGTACGCCGAGCCGCTCGGCAAGGCGAAGATCACGCGCGCCGGGAACCAGGTGACGGTGATGGCCTGGGGCTCGATGTGGCACGAGGTGGACCAGGCCGCGCGCGAGGCGGCGGCCGAGGGCTACGACTGCGAGGTCCTCGACCTGCGCTCGCTCCAGCCGCTCGACCTCGAGACCATCGTGGCCTCGGTGTCGAAGACCGGCCGCGCCATCGTGGTGCACGAGGCGCCGCGCACGTGCGGGTTCGGCGCGGAGATCGCCGCGCTCGTGCAGGAGCGCTGCTTCCTGCACCTGGAGGCGCCGGTGGCGCGCGTCACCGGCTTCGACACGCCGTTCCCGTACACGCTCGAGAACGAGTACCTGCCGCGCGCGCCGCGCATCCTGAAGGCCATCCGCGAGGTGGTCGCCTACTGAGGGGGAGTCGTCCATGGCCTACAAGCTCGAGCTCCCCGACATCGGCGAGGGGGTCGTCGAGGCGGAGGTCCAGCAGTGGTTTGTCGCCCCCGGCGACGCGATCACCGAGGACCAGCCGCTCGTCGAGGTGATGACCGACAAGGCGACGGTGGTGATCCCGTCGCCGAAGCGCGGCAAGGTGGTGAAGCTGTTCTGGAACGTGGGCGACGTCGCCAAGGTGCACTCGCCGCTCGTCGAGATCGAGCTCGACGACGCGCCGCCGCGCCCGGCGCCGGAGGCCCCCGGTCCGCGCCGCCACCGCGGCGGCGACGG
>NZ_BAZG01000038.1 GCF_000964525.1 Anaeromyxobacter sp. PSR-1 | reverse complement strand
CCCAGTCGGCGTGCGCCACCGCCACCACCGGCACCGCCGCCAGCTCCCGATCCGCCTGGAACGCGCGCAGCGACTCTCCCCCGTCCGGCCCGCTCGCGTGCAGCACGACCGCGTCGGGCGCGAACCGCGCCGCCGCGGCCCCGGCCGCGAACCCCGGGGCGGCCTGCTCCACCGCGTACCCCGCCACCGCGAGCTGCCGCGCCGTCCCCTCCCGCGCCGGGCCGGGCTCGGCGACCACCAGCACCTTGCGCCGCGCCGGCGCCGCGCCGGACAGCTCGTCGGGCACCGGCATCCCGTGCCGGAGCATGAACGCGGCCAGCTCCTCGCGCGCGATGCGCCGGTGGCCGCCGGGCGTCCGGTGCGCCTTGAGGCGCCGGGCCTCGATCCAGTTCACCACCGTGGGTAGCGAGACGCCGAGGAGGCGGGCCGCCTCGAACGTCGTGTAGAAGCCGGGCATGCGCCGCAAGTCTAGACGTCCGGTCATCGTTCGTGAACGGTCAGCGAGCGAAGCGAGCCAGCCGGGGCGGCGGCGCGGAAGCGGCGCAGCCGCTCGCGCCGGCGCAAGGGACCCGGCGAGCCGGGTGGGGCCCTACCGAGCTCCGCTCGGTGGGGCGGGGCGCAGCCCCGTCAGATCGTCCCGCGCGCCGTCCCGCGACGCGGGCCTGCAACGTCCCGGCAGGGAATGCTAAGGAGAGCGCATGGCTGCTCCCACCTACCTGCTCGGCGCGGTGCAGATGACCTCCACGGCGGACCGGTCCCGGAATCTCGAGACCGCGGTCCGGCTGGTGAACGAGGCGGCGGACCTGGGCGCGAGGCTGATCGGCCTGCCCGAGAACTTCGCGTACATGGGGCCCGAGGAGGGCCGCCGGGCCGGCGCCGAGACGCTGGAAGGCCCCACGGTGAAGGCCCTCAGCGAGGTGGCGCGGCGGCGCGGCGTGTATGTGCTGGCCGGGTCGATCGCGGAGAAGGTGGACGACCCGGGCAAGACCGCCAACACGAGCGTGCTCATCGCGGACGACGGCCGGGTGGCGGCGGCGTACCGCAAGATCCACCTGTTCGACGTCTCCATCCCCGACGGCGCGCGCTACGCCGAGTCCGAGGTGGTGGTGCCGGGCGACAAGGTCGTGATCGCGCCCACGCCGCTCGGGCGGATCGGGCTCACCGTCTGCTACGACCTGCGCTTCCCCGAGCTGTACCGGAAGCTGGCCGCGCTCGGCGCCGAGGTGATCACCATCCCGGCCGCGTTCACGCTGTTCACCGGCAAGGACCACTGGGAGGTCCTGCTCCGCGCCCGCGCCATCGAGAACCTGGCGTACGTGATGGCGCCGGCGCAGGTGGGCCGCCACTCCGCCAGCCGGCAGACCTTCGGCAACGCGATGATCGTGGACCCGTGGGGCGTGGTGCTCGCCCGCTGCCCGGACGGCGAGGGCGTGTGCGTGGCCCCGTTCCGCCGCGAGCGGCTGGAGCAGGTGCGCCAGGAGCTCCCGGCGCTGAAGCACCGGAAGCTGTAGCGGACGCCTGGAGAGACCGCTTCACGACCCCGCTCACCCCGAGCGGTAGCCCGGCACGGCTCGCAGTTCGACAGGCTCACTGCGAGCGGACTCGCAGGCGGGCGGAGTCGAGGGGCCGCGCGGACCTAAAACACGAACATCAGGCCCCCGGCCATCGCCAGGTCCTTGTTCGACAGGTCCCAGCTCTTCTTCGAGCCGAAGTCGTCCACCTTCGCCTGCGTGACGTCGAAGAACAGGTAGGTGTGGTTGATGCCGGTCTCGCGGTCGAGGTCGCGGGCGCTGCCCGGGTCGATGACGTCGAGCAGCAGCGCCACGCCGGCGGTCCAGGACCAGCCGTTGGTGGCGCCGGACTCGACCGACTTGCCGCGGCCGTCGGTCACCCACCAGTTGTAGCGCTCCGCAGCCAGGCGCGCGTAGGGCGCGAGCGGGATGTGCCACTGCTCGGCCATCCAGTCGAAGCGGTAGGTGAGCGTGAGGCTGGTGGGGATGATGTTGAAGGTGGTCTTGTCGCCGGACCGCACCGGGGTGCCGGAGACGTCCACGATGCCCTTGCCCGAGCGCCGGAAGTAGCCGCTCCGGAAGCCGCCCTCCACCACGCCCACGCCGGAGTAGAGCGCGTAGCCGAAGCCGGCGCGGAACATCCAGCCCTTCCCGCCGCCGAACACCTGCTCGTACGGCCCGGGCTTCGCGAAGCCGGAGTCCACGTCGGGCGTGTAGTTGCCGGCGCCGAGCTCGATCGAGCCGCGCTTCGGCGAGGGCTGCGCGCGCGCGGCCCCCGGGGCGGCGAGGAGCGCCGCCGCGGCCAGCGCCGCGAGCGTCAGGGTGGCGGACCGCATCACGGCTTCCTCCTGCGCAGCGCGGCCAGCGCGGCGGCGCCGATCATGGCGAGCGCGCCGGTGCCGCCCGCGCCGCAGCCGCCGGAGTCGGTGCCGCCCCGCGCCTTGTACTGCTCCCAGAAGTCGGAGACCGGCACGGGCGTGCCGCTCACCGCGCCGGACGGGGTGCTGGGGTTGCCCGCCTCGGTGTATGCGACCACCTGGACGTCGTAGGTGACGCCGTTGGTGAGACCGTCGAGGCGCAGGCTCGTCCCGGTGAGCCGGCGCGAGTAGACGGTGGCGGTGGTCCCGGTCGGCGTGGCCAGGACCTGGTACTCGTACGTCCTCTCGGCGCCGTCGGGCCCGTCGTTCCAGCTCACGTTGAGCGCGTTCTCGCCGGGCGTCACCCGGACATTCACCGGGGTGGCGGGCGTGGCGGTGCTGAGCGTCACCTGGCCCTGCGCGAAGCCGCGCCGCGTGCCGCCCGAGTCGTACCAGTGCACGCAGATGTAGATCGTCTTCGCCTCGACCGTGCAGGCCTGCTGCCCCACCGCGTTCACGATCGCGACCGGGTCGAACGCCTCCGGCGTGAGCACGGACGCGTCGTCGGCGATGAGGCTGCGGATCTCGGCGGACTGGATGCCGTTCGTCGTGTCGTCGCTCTCGGCGCAGTAACCCTGGTTCGTGCCGCTGGTGGTGTACGCGCCCGCGCTGGACGCGAAGACGTGGTACCGGCCGCCGGTGGAGAACGTGCCGCTCTTCACCTGGATCTGCCAGATGAGCTCGAGCTGCCTCGGATCCGCGCCGGTGCACTGCGCGGCGTTGATGTACCTGTCTTCGGGCTCCTGGCTGGCCTTCACCTGGCCCGCGGTCGGGTTGATCTGGGCGGTCGCCAGCAAGGGCGCGGCGAGGAGGGCGGCGGCGAGGATCGCGCGTCTCATGACGCGCGGATTGTGCAAGTGGAGCGCCACCCGGGCAAGCGGACGATCGCGAGGGGCGGCGCGCGGTTGCGCCGCCTCGGCCCGTGGCAGGACGCCCCGGACCGCCAAATTGGCAAAGGCTCCGCGGCCCTGCCGGCGAGGCTGACAAAATGGCAGCGCGCTACAGCAGCGCGGCCAGCCGCTCCAGGATCTGCACCAGGTTCGTGGCGGCGCCCTTGCGCAGCTCGTCCGACACCACCACCAGCTCGAGCCCGTGCTCCTGCGAGCGGTCGTCGCGGACGCGGCCGACCAGCACCGCGTCGTCGTTCACCGCCAGCATCGGCATCGGGTAGACGCCCTCCGCGGTCGCGTCGAGCACCTTCACGCCGGGCGAACGGCGCAGGAGATCGCGGGCCGCCGCGGCGGGGAGCGCCCGCGCGGTGGCGGCGTTCACCACCGCCGCCTGGCCGTAGAACACCGGCACGCGCACCGCGGTGGCGGCGACGCGCAGCCCGGGCGCGCCGAGCACCTTGCGCAGCTCGGCGCCGAGCCCTTCCTCCGCGTCGGTGCGGCCGTCCTCCAGGAACGCGCCCACCTGCGGCACCAGGTTGAACGCCAGCCGGTGGGGCACCGCGCCGCCCGGCTCGGGCTCTCGCCCGTTCATGAGGTCCATCGCCTCGCGCTCGAGCTGCTGGACCGCGCGGTGGCCCGCCGAGGCCGCCGGCTCGAGCGTGGTCGCCACCACCCGCTCCAGCCCCGCCGCCGCGTGCAGCGGCCCGAGCACGACCGACAGCGCCGCCGCGGCGCCGCCCGGGCTCGCCACCACCCCGCGCGCGCGGAAGCCGTCCACCGCCGCGCCGTTCACCTCCGGCACCACCAGCGGCACGTCCGGCTCCAGCCGGAACGCGGGCGAGGCGTCCACCACCGCGCAGCCCTCCGCCCAGGCGCGCGGCGCCCACTCCCGCGCCACCTCTGCCGGCGCGCAGAAGATCGCCGCGTCCACGCCGCGGAACGCGCCCTCGGCCGGCGCCGCCACCGGCAGCTCGGCCCCGGCGTGCTCGAGGCGCGTGCCGGCGGAGCGCGCCGAGGCGAGCAGCGTCAGGCGCGAGAGCGGCAGGCTGGACTCGCCCAGCGCGTCGAGCACCGCGCGGCCGACCAGGCCGGTGGCGCCGACGAGGGCGACGGAGATGGGCTTCGACATGGCGGCGTTCCTCCGGGGACGGGGGGCGGAACCTAGCGGCCCGCCGCGCGGCCGGCAAGCGGCGCTACCGCGCGAGCAGGTCCGCGAGCGCGGCGTCCAGGTCCGGGAAGCGGAAGCGGTAGCCCAGCTCGAGCGCGCGGCGCGGCACCACCCGCTGGCTCGCCAGGACCACCTCGGCCATCTCGCCGACGGCGAGCCGGACGGCCAGCTCGGGCGTGCGCACGAGCGCGGGGCGGTGCAGCACGCGCCCCACCGCCCGCGCCAGGTCGCGGTTCCGCGCCGGCGCGGGCGCGGCGGCGTTGAGCGGCCCGGCGGCGCGCGCGTCCTCGAGCGCGAGGAGCACGAGGCCGACCTCGTCGTCGAGGTGGATCCACGGCTGCCAGAAGTCGCCGCGCCCGAGCGGCCCGCCCGCGAGCAGCCGGAACGGCTGCACCAGCCGCGGCAGCGCCCCGCCCTCGCGCGCGAGCACGATGCCGGTGCGCAGCCAGGTCACGCGGGCGCGCGCCTCCGCCGGCCGCGCCGCCGCCTCCCACGCCTGGCTCACCTCGGCCAGGAACCCCTCCCCCGGCCCCGCGCCCTCGTCGAGCACCTCGTCGCCGCGCGCGCCGTAGAAGCCGACCGCGCTCCCCGACACGAGCACCCGCGGGCCGCCCGCCCGGATCACCGCGGCGATGCGCTCGGTGGAGAGGACCCGGCTGTCGCGGATGCGCCGCTTCTTCTCCGCGGTCCAGCGCCCCTCCACCGGCTCGCCGGCGAGGTGCACGCAGGCGTCGCAGCCGGCCAGCGCCTCCTCCCAGGCCCCCGGCGACGCCGGGTCGCCCTCCAGCACCCGCACGCCCGGCGGCAGGGCGGCCCGCGCGGCGGAGCGGGTGAGCGCGGAGACGGCGTGGCCGCGGGCGAGGAGCGCCGCCGCGGCCGGCCGCCCGATGAGCCCGGTGGCGCCGGTGAGGAAGACGTGCATGCGGAGATTCTAGACGGCGGGACGGGCCGGTGGCCCGCCGCCACGCGGGGCGCCCGCGTGCCTCACCCCAGCAGCTGCGCCGCCACGTTCGCGCCGGGGACGTGCGCCAGGAAGTGGACGAGCGCGAGGAGCCCGCCGGCGAGCGCGGCGTAGGCGATCCCCCACGCGGCGATCTGCCGCGGCGACATGGGCGCGGCGCGGGCCGCCTTCTCCAGCCGGTCCAGGCCGCGCAGCCACATGGCCTCGGAGGGCGAGCCGAGCGGCGGCCCGACCACCGCGCGCAGGTAGCGGAAGTGCTCGGGGCCGAAGCGCGCGCGCTCGGGCAGGAGCCGCAGCGCCCGGCCGCCGGCGCGCGACTGCGCCTCGCCCATCAGCTCCATCGCGCCGAGCAGCGCCACCAGCCAGACCAGCCCGTACCCGAGCGCGCTCCCCACCGCGACCGCGCCGCCGAGGCCGAGCACGGTGAGCGCCAGGCCGAGCGACGACGAGAACGAGTACGCGAGCGCCTGCATGAGGCGGCCGCCGTCGAGCGGCGACACCGGGATGAGGTTGAACAGGTTGATGACGGCCCACCACGACGCCACCGCGGCGAACATCGGCTCGCGCGTCCACAGCCACAGGCCGGCCGGCACCAGCGCGAAGACCGAGCCCCAGATCGGCCCGGAGAGCGCCACGTAGGCCTGCTGCCAGCGCGAGGTGAACGCGTCCTCGGTGACCGCGACCGCGCCGAGGAACGGCACGAAGTACATGCCGCGCACCTGCATGCCGGTGCGGCGCATGGCGTGGACGTGGCCGTACTCGTGCACGAACAGCTGCAGCAGGAGCGCGAGCGCGAACTTCCAGGAGAAGATGACGCCGTACGCGGCGGCCGAGGCGGCCGCCCAGCCGACGTTGGCGGTCTTGAGCGCCTTGAGCGCCGTGCCGCCCAGCTTCGCGAGGACGCCCAGGAACCCGACGCTCGCGCGCCGCGGCTCGCCGGAGCGCGCGGACGCCGGGGCCGCGCCTGGCTCGGGCACCGGCTCGGGCGGCGGCGCGAGCAGGCCCTGGGGCAGCGCGAACCAGGCCGGCGCCCGCTGGACCACGAGCGCGAGCAGCAGGGGCGCGTCGCGGAGGTCGGTCACCTCGACGTCGTCGCCGTCGAGGCCGCGCACCGGGGCGCAGGGCGGCGCGCCGGCGAGGTCGGCGAACGCGAACGAGCGGCCGCGCGCGTCGGCCACGATGGCGTAGCGCTGCGGCGGGCCGACCGGGCGCGGGCTCTGCCCGAACCCGACCCGCAGGTCGGACCAGCGGGCGTCGAGGCCGTCCTCGCGGCCGAGCACGCGCAGCCCCTCCTCGCTCGCCACCGCGCGCAGGCCGGTGACCTGGCGGACGCCGAGCGCGACCGCCGCGGCGGCGCCGCCGAACAGGGCCGCGAGCACCGGCGGGATGCCGGCCAGCAGGCCGACCATCGCGCCGCCCACCGCGCCCAGCAGGAGGGACGGGAGCACGGCGCGTGCGGCGGGACGGAAGACGGCGGGTTCCATGGCGATCACCGGGAGCCGGCGGGGGGCGCGCGCGGTTCAGGGCCGCTGCGCGCCGGGCCCGAGGCCGTGGGGAAACTTGAGCTCCGCCTCGCTGGCGCGGACGTAGTGCGGCTCGAGCGCGAACAGCGCCTGCGCGTCGTACGGGCGGGTGAGGAGCGCGGGGGCGGCGAGCGCCGCGATCGCGGCGGCCGGCGGGGCGACCGGGGCGCCGGCGAGGCGGGCCAGCCGGCCCTCGAGCGCCGGCGCGAACGCGGCCAGGCCCTCGCCGAACGCGAGCGCGCCCGCGCCGCCGGGCAGCGCCGCGACGCGGTCGAGGAGCGCGCCGGGGGCGAGCGCGGCGTCCGGGGCCACCGGCTCCACCGCGCCGCGCGAGACGCGGTAGAAGCCGGCGTACACCTCGCCCTTCTTCGCGTCGAGGAGCGGCACGAGCAGCGCGCCCTCCGGCGCGGTGGGGACCGCGCCGAGCGCGAGCGCCGCCAGGCTCGACGCGCCGGCGATGGGCCGCCGGTTCGCGTAGGCGAGCCCCTTCCACGTGGCGAGGCCGATGCGCAGGCCGGTGAACGAGCCGGGGCCGATGCCGATGGCGTACCCCTCGACGTCGGGGAGCGTCAGCCCCTCGGCGACGAGCAGGTCGGTGAGCGCCGAGGGGAGGCGCGCGCCGTGCCCGCCGGTCCGGCCCGGCGCGGGCTTGCTCACCGCGTGCTCGGTGCGCTCGCAGCGGACGCGCGGCGGCCCGCCGGCCGGGTCGAGGTCGACGAGGGCGCAGGACAGCGTGAGGGTGGCGGTGTCGAGGGCGGCGACGAGCACGGGCCGTTCTACTCCATCGGCCGCATGAGGCGCACGATGTCGTTCTTGAACACGAACAGCATGAGCGTGAACAGCAGCACGATGCCGACGATGTTCGCGAGCTCGCGGGTCCGCACCGAGAGCGGCCGGCGCGTGACGCCCTCCAGCGCCGCCTGCGCGATGTGGCCGCCGTCGAGCACCGGGATGGGCAGCAGGTTCATCAGGCCGAGGTTCACGCTGATGAGCGCCATCTTGAACAGGAACGAGCCCCAGCCCTCCTCCGCCGCCTCGGAGGCGATGGAGAACAGCATGATGGGCCCGCCCACCGTCTTGAAGCTGATGTCGCCGGTGACGATGCGGACGATGCCGAGCACCGTCAGCCGCACCACCTCGTGGAGCTGCCGCCAGGCGAGCTGGAACGCCTCCACCGCGCCGCGCGCGAGCGGCACCTGCTCGGCCAGCAGCGCGAGCGGATCCACCGCGTCGCGCTGATCCGGCTGGAAGCCCAGCACGAGGCGCTGCGCCGGCTCGCCGGTGATCTCGTCGCGGTAGGTCTCGTTCGCCGGCACGAGCGCCACGGTGCGGCCGTCGAGGAGCCCGAGCTGCACCGGCGTCCCGGCCTTCAGGAAGTCGCGCCCGAACGCGTTCACGTCCCGCAGGAACGAGCGGACCGGCTTGCCGTTCACCGAGGCGATGGCGTCGCCGCGGCGCAGGCCCGCCTTCTCGGCCGGGCTGCCCGGGACCACCGTGGCGATGAAGGTGGACACCGCCGGATCCGCCGGCGCGAAGGTCCGCTCGCCGGCGGCGCAGGTGGGCACCTGCGGGAGCGAGACCGCGCGGTGGTCGGCGAGCGCGACGCCCGGGAGCGTCCGCGGCGACTCCCGCACCACCTCGAGGTCGATGGGGCCGCAGCGCGCCGCGGCCACGGCGCGCTCCAGGTCGCCCGCGTGGCGCACCGGCTTCCCGCCGGCGGAGATCACGAGGTCGAAGGGCTCGAGCGGGCCGGCGAGGCCGGGCCGCACCGGCGCCACCACCGCGCTCGGGTAGGTCGGCGTCACGCCGATCACGCCGCGCCGGGTGGACTCGATGGGGTTCGACTCCTGCTCGCTCGCCGGGGTGATGGTGAGCGCCCGCTCCTCGCCGTCGCGCTCCACCCGGAAGGTGAGCGGCTCGCCGGGGTGCGGCGACACGAGGTCGCGCAGGTCGGAGAAGTAGCGGACGGGATCGGCCGGCTGGCCGGGCGCGGCGACGCTCAGGATGCGATCGCCGGGCTGCAGACCCGCCTCCGCGGCGGGGGTCCCCGGCGCGACGGTGCCGACCACCGGGCCGGGCGCGGGCTGGCCGTTCTGGGCGAGCGCGAGCGCGATGTAGATGACGCCGGGGAAGATCAGGTTCGCGGCCGGGCCGGCCACCGCGATGAGCAGGCGCTTCCACGGCCGCTGCTCCAGGAAGCCGCGGCCCGCGTCCTCCGGGGCCAGCGACTCGGAGGGATCGTCGCCGGCCATCTTCACGTAGCCGCCCAGCGGCAGGAGCGCGATCCGGTACTCGGTCTCGCCGCGCTGCACCCCGAACAGCCGGGGCCCGAAGCCGATCGAGAAGCGGACGACCTTCACGCCCATGAGCTTCGCGACCACGAAGTGGCCCAGCTCGTGGACGAAGATGAGCCCCCCGAGGAGGAGGACGATGGATCCGATCTTCAGGAGGAGGTCCGGCATTCTTTTTTACTTAGCACCGGGGAGGCGAAGACGCTCGCCTGCCCCGTCGGCGGGGGAGTGGGCGGGGCGGATCGCCCCGCGCGCCCTATCGCCCGGCCGGAGCGTGCGCCAGCGCGCCGACGCGCTTCTCGGCCTCCCGGCGGCCGTGCTCGCTCGCGGCGAGCGCCTGCTCCACCGAGCGCACCGGCTCCACCACGTGCGCCTCGAGCACGTCGGCGCAGACGTCGGCGATCTGCGTGAAGCTGCAGCGGCGCGCCAGGAACGCGGCCACGGCGGCCTCGTCGGCGCCGGAGAGCACCGCCGGCGCGGTGCCGCCCAGCTCGAGCGCGCGGTACGCCAGCGTGTAGGCGGGGAAGCGCGCCGGGTCGGGCGGCTCGAAGGTGAGCTTGCCGAGCCGTCCCAGGTCGAGCGGCGGCAGGTCGAGCGGCATGCGCTCCGGGTGACCCATCGCGTAGCTGATCGGCCCGCGCATGTCGGAGATCCCGAGCTGCGCCACGATGGAGCCGTCCACGTACTCGACCATCGAGTGCACCACCGACTCCGGGTGCACCACGATGTCGATGCGCTGCTGCTCCACCCCGAACAGCCAGCGGGCCTCGATGACCTCGAGCCCCTTGTTCATCAGGGTGGCGGAGTCGATGGTGATCTTGTCGCCCATCGACCAGTTCGGGTGCTTGAGGGCGCGCTCGGGCGTGACCGCCGCCAGCTCCGCCGCGGGCGTGCAGCGCAGCGGCCCGCCGGACGCGGTGAGGATGAGCCGCCGCACCTCGCCGCGGTTGTGGCCGACGAGCGACTGGTGGATGGCGCTGTGCTCGGAGTCCACCGGAAGGATGGCGACGCCCTTCGCCGCGGCGCGGGCCATGAGCAGCTCGCCCGCGAGCACCATCGACTCCTTGTTCGCGAGCCCCACCGGCTTGCCCGCCTCGATGGCCGCCGCGGTGGAGCGGAGCCCGGCGCCGCCGGAGATGGCCGCCAGCACGAACGCCGCGTCGGGGTGGCTCGCGACCGCCACCGCGCCCGCCTCGCCGGAGAGCACCTCGGTGCCGGGGGGCGCCTCGGCGCGGACGGCGCGGGCGGCGGCCTCGTCGCAGACCGAGACCACCCGCGGGCGGAAGCGCCGGATCTGCTCGAGCAGCCGCGGCGCGTTGCGCCCGGCGGCGAGGCCCACCACCTCGAAGCGGTCGGGGAAGCGCCCCACCACGTCCAGCGCCTGGACGCCGATGGAGCCGGTGGACCCGAGGATGGCGACGCGCTTCACGGGCTCCTCTCTACCACGCCGGCCGGCGCCGCGCCGCCGCGTCCCGGGCACCTACCGGGCCTGGAGGACGTGCGCCACCGCGTACACCCAGGGAGACACGAACAGGAGCGCGTCGATGCGGTCGAGCAGGCCGCCGTGGCCCGGGATGATCTTGCCCGAGTCCTTCACCCCCGCGGCGCGCTTCACCATCGACTCGGCCAGGTCGCCGAGCGGCCCGAGCACCGCGCCGCCCACGCCGATGAGCACGGCGTGGCCGACCGACAGCTCCGCGCCGAGCGCGGGCAGGAGCGCCCGGGTGACGAGCGCCCCGGCGATCGAGCCCACCGCGCCGCCCGCGAACCCCTCCCAGGTCTTCTTGGGCGAGATGCGCTCGTACATCTTGTGCTTCCCGAACGCGTGGCCGGCGAAGTAGGCGAACGTGTCGTTCCCCCACGTCACCACGAACGCCAGGATCACCCACTCCACCCCGAAGCGCAGCCGCAGCGCGACCACCGAGGCGAGCAGGACGCCGCAGTAGAGCCAGGAGAGCGACACCGCGGCGAGCGAGCGGGGGATCTCCTCGAGCGGCCCGCGGCGGAACAGGTAGAGCGTGAACAGCGCGACGGTGGCGCCGGCCAGCGCGAGCCAGGTCCAGCCCGGCATCAGCTCGCCGCCCTGCCCGAACGCGGCGGCGAGCGGGATGGCCCCGCCGACCGCGATCCCGAACGCCTCGGCCAGGCCCAGCCCGGCGAACATGAGGATGAGCTCGCTCGACGCCACCGCGCCGGCGCCGGCGGCGAGCAGCGCGAACGGCAGGCCGCCGAGGATGGTGATCCACACCGCCAGGGGGAACAGCACCACCGCCGACGCGACGCGCAGGCGCAGGTTCTGGCGGTTCTTCGGGTCGAGGGCGCCCATCGCGGCCGGTCACCCGCGCTCGGGGCGCGCGACCTGGGCGCCGGTGAGGCCGAACCGGCGCTGCCGGCCCTGGAAGTCCGCGATGGCCTCGAACAGCGCCGCGTCGCGGAAGTCGGGCCAGAGCACCTCGGAGAAGTACAGCTCGGCGTAGGCGCACTGCCACAGCAGGAAGTTGGAGATGCGGCGCTCGCCGCTGGTGCGCACCAGCAGGTCCAGCTCGGGCAGCCCGCGCGTCCACAGCGCGGCCTCGAGGTCGTCGGCGTCGAGCGCCGGGCCGCGCGCGGCGGCGGCGGCGCGGGCGGCGTGGACGAGCTCCTGCCGGCCGCCGTAGGAGAGCGCGAGCGTGAGCACCATCCGGTCGTTCCCGGCCGTCTCGGCGCGCGCCGCGTCCAGCCGCTCGCGCACGAAGTCCGGCAGGCGGTCCAGCTCGCCGATGGCGTTCAGCCGGATGCCGTTCTGCATCATCTCGGCGCGCTCGCTCTCGAGGTAGTCGGCGAGCAGCTGCATGAGCGCGCCCACCTCCTCGTCCGGGCGCGCCCAGTTCTCGGAGCTGAAGGCGTACAGCGTGAGCGCCTCGAGCCCGACCCGGCGCGCGGCCCGGGTCACCGCCCGGACGGCCTCCGAGCCCTCCCGGTGACCGGCCACCCGCGGGAGGCCCCGGTTCTCGGCCCAGCGTCCGTTTCCGTCCATGATGATGGCGACGTGGCGCGGCAGGGGGCGTGCGCGCACGCGTGCCTCGAGCTGTTCGACCGTGGGGTCCGCCATCGCGCGCGCTTATAGCACGGCGCGGCACAGGGGCGAGCCCGGACGGGCGGGGGGTCGGGGGCGCGGTTTGACCCCTGCGACGCCGGCCCCTTATGCTCGATCGGTGCCCCCGCACCGCGTCGGCTCGTACGAGATCGTCTCCGTCGTCGGACGCGGCGGGATCGGCACCGTCTACCGGGCGCGCCACCTGGAGACCGGCGAGCTGGCCGCGGTGAAGGTGCTCGGGCCCGCACCGGCGGTGGATGCGACCGCCGCCCGGCGGCTGGCGCGCGAGTACGAGGTGCTGCGCACCCTGGATCATCCCAACGTGGTGCGCGTCTTCGACGCGGGGGTCACCGAGGGCTACTCGTACCTGGCCATGGAGCTGGTGGAGGGGCTCGACCTGCGCGCGTACCTGTCGCCCGCCCTCGACGCCGACGCCTGCCTGGCCACCGACCCGGAGCCGTTCGCGCTGGACGCCATCACCGGCTCCACCGGCGAGCCCGGGCCGGACGCGATCCGCGCGCTCGCCGCCATGATGGACGAGCCCGAGACCGAGGAGGTGGGCGTGCTCGCGCCGCGCCCGGCCAGCGGTGACGACGAGGACCTGGCCGCCTGCGCGCGCATCGCGCCGCTCTCGGAGGAGCAGCGCGCCGCGCTGAACCGCCCGGTGCGCGTGGCGCGGATGCGCGGGGTGCTGGAGCAGGTGGTGGACGCGCTCGAGTACGTGCACGGCCGCGGCCTGGTGCACCGCGACCTGAAGCCGTCCAACGTGATGGTGGACGACACGCGGCGCGCGCGGCTCATGGACTTCGGGCTGGTGAAGCTGGAGGCGGAGCGGGACGTGGACGACGCGCTCACCCAGGCCGGGCGCATCGTCGGGACCTACCGCTACATGTCGCCCGAGCAGGCGCAGGGGCACCCGGTGGACGCGCGCAGCGACCTCTACAGCCTGGGCGTGATCCTCTACGAGCTGCTCGCCGGCGTGCCGCCGTTCTCGGCGCGCGACCCGGTGGCGCTGTGGCACGAGATCCTCGACCTGCCGCCCCCGCCGTTCGCCGAGGTGAACCCGGGCGCGGACCCGGCGCTGGCGCGGCTCGCGCTGCACCTGCTGGAGAAGGACCCGGCGCGGCGGCCGCAGTCGGCGGCCGAGGTGCGGCGGGCGCTCGCCGCCCGCTGAGCGCGCTGACGGACGCGCGCGGTACCCTCCGAGGCGATGTCGGACCTTCCCCAGGGCGCGCTCGGCTACCACGCGGTGGTCACCGAGTACTTCCTCGGCCTGCGCGGGAACGGGCTGCTGGTGTCGCCGCTCGACGAGGAGCTGATCGCGCAGTGGGAGCGGCGCGGCGTCCCGGTGGCGGTGGTGTGCCGCGGGCTGCGCCGCGGGCTCGAGGACGCGACCGAGCGCCGCGCGCCGGGCGCCTCGCCGCCGCGCTCCATCCGCGCGCTCCGGTTCGCGGTGGAGGACGAGTGGCGCGCCTACCAGGGCGGGCGCGTGGGCGACGCCCCGGCGCCGCCGGGCGAGGCGGACGCCGCCGAGGCGCGCCTCCGCGCGGCGCGCGAGCTGGTGGCCGGCGCCGGGCGCGAGGCCGACGAGGCGCAGCGCGAGGGGTACCGCGCCGCCTGGCGCGCGCTCGCGGCGGCCGAGGCGCACGAGGGCTCGCCGCTCGAGCGGGTGGAGGCGGCGCTCGCCGCGGCCGACGCGCGCATCCTCCACGCCTGGCTCGCCACCCTCCCCCGCGCGGAGCGGGCCGCGCTCGGGCCGCGCATCCGGCTGCTGGCCGGGCCCCGGTCCCGCGGCGCGAGCCGGCGCGCGCACCGCGACGCGCTGCGGGCGCACCTCTCCGATCTGGCCCGGAGGGCGGGGCTCACCTGCCTCCGGGGTTCGGTGTAGACTCCCGCGCCCATGCCCGATCCCCGCGAGAGCGCCAGCGCCAGCGCCTGCGCCGACTGCGGCGGCGCCGGCTACGTCGTCGAGCAGATCCTCGGCGCGACCGCCCGCGCGCGCCGCTGCGCCTGCCAGGCGAGCTGCCCGCGCTGCGAGGAGACCGGCTACGTGCTCGTGCCGCAGGGCGGCTCGACGGTGGCCCAGGTGTGCAGCTGCCGGCACCTCGACGAGCGCATCGCGGTGTTCAACCAGATCGGCATCCCGGCCGCGGTGGCGAAGGCGTCGTTCGAGAGCTTCAAGAGCTGGTCGCCCGACCACGCCCGCGCCCGCGCGGTGGCGGAGGACTTCGCGCGCAAGTTCCGGCGCGACGCGCCCACCAAGGGCTACCTGCTCTACGGCCGGCCCGGCGCCGGCAAGACCCACCTGCTCGTCGCCACGCTGCGCTGGCTCGCGCTCGAGAAGGGCGTGTCCGGGCGGTACGTGGAGTTCATGCTGCTGCTGTCGGAGATCAAGGCCGGCTTCGACGCGAACCGCAGCCACATGGACATCCTGCGGCCGCTGCTCTCGGTGCCGGTGCTCGCCATCGACGAGCTGGGCAAGGAGCGCGGCACCGAGTGGGAGCGCTCCATGCTGGACGAGCTCATCAGCCGGCGCTTCAACTCCGGGCTCGCCACGCTCTTCGCCACCAACTACTTCCTGCGCCCGGACGAGAACCCGGTGCGCGAGGAGCCCGGCAAGCACGTCCGGACCGCGTCGCCCGAGTGGCGGCGCGACGCCGAGGCGATGACGCTCGCCCAGCGCGTGGGCGACCGCATCTACTCGCGCCTGAACGAGATGTGCACGTTCGTGAAGCTCGACCCCGGCCACGACCTGCGCAAGGACCGCGCCGGCTCCGGCGGCTTCTGGGGCTGAGCCTTCGATTCGCCCGAGCGGGACATCGCGCTCGTCCCGAGCGTAGCGCGGCCCGAGGGCCGCGCGGAGTCGAGGGACGCTACCCGACGAGCTGCTCGTGCAGCCGGCGCGCGGCGTCCTTCAGGACCGCGGCGTCGCAGTAGGCCGTCACCCGCAGCGGCGAGGTGAACAGCGCCCGCGGCCGCGCGCCCAGCTCGGCCAGCGTCGCGGTCACCGCGCGCAGCACCCGGTGGCCGGCCGAGATCCCGGTCCCCACCACCGACACCGCGCCGATGGCCTCGTCCTCGGCGGCGAGCCCCGCCACCTCGGCGGCGAGCTGCGCGCGCAGCACCGGCCAGTCGTGCACGTTCTCGAGGTCGAGCGCCACGCCGGCGCGCTCGCCCGGCACCGCGATCTCCAGCGCCACCGCGCCGTGCCGCTCCAGGATCCCGAGCACGTCGCCGAGCCGCGCCGCCGGGAACCCGAGCAGCGCCAGCCCCTTCTGCATCGCGACCCCGGCGATCCGCTCCGGGTGCGCGCCGCCCTTCACCACCGTCTCCTCCGGGCCGCCGAAGGTGGAGCGGGCGTGGATGGCGATGCCCCGCTCCTTCGCGAACTCCACCGCCTGCGCGTTCAGCACCTTCGCGCCCGCCGCGGCCAGCTCCTGCATCTCCTCGTAGGAGAGCGCGTCGAGGCGCGCGGCCGAGGGGACCACCCGCGGGTCGGCGGTGAACACGCCGGCCACGTCGGAGTAGATCTCGCAGTCGGCGCCGAGCGCCGCCGCGAGCGCCACCGCGGTGGTGTCCGAGCCGCCGCGGCCGAGCGTGGTGACCTCCTTCCTGGTGGACACGCCCTGGTAGCCGGCCACGATCACCACCTTCCCCTTCGCCAGCTCCTCCTGCACGCGGAACGCGCGGACCTCGAGGATGCGGGCGGCGGAGTGGCTGTCGGTGGTGATGATCCCCGACTGGCTGCCGGTGAAGCTGATGGCGGGCACGCCCAGGTCGTTGAGCGCCATGGAGAGCAGCGCCATGGAGATGCGCTCGCCGGCGCTGAGCAGCATGTCCAGCTCGCGCCGGGCCGGCGCGGGCGAGATCTGCTTCGCGAGCGAGAGCAGGTCGTCGGTGGTGTCGCCCATGGCGGAGACCACCACGCACACGTCTTTCCCGGCGCGGCGCGCGGCGGCGACCTTCTCCGCCACGTTGCGCATCTTCTCGACGGTCCCCACCGACGAGCCGCCGTACTTCTGGACCACCACGGGCATTCGCACACCTCCGGCGCGCGGAGGATGCCGCGACCCGGGGTCGCGGGCAAGTGCGCGCGCCGCGCCGCACGGCCCTTCCCGCCGCTCGCCACCGCCCGGGCCCTGTGGCACGTTGCCCGGGTGTCGCGCCGCGCCCTCCTCCTGCTCGCCCTCGTGCTCACCGTGCTCGCCGGCGCCATCGCGCTCATCGCCACCACCGGCGTGCGCCTGCACGGCCGCGAGCGGGCGGCCGGCGGCACGCGCGGCGGGGCGGTGGTGGACGTCGCGCCGGGCCAGGTGATCGCGATCGACGTCGCGGCGGGCGGGCGCGCCGCGCGCGTGGTCCGGCGGGACGGCGGGTGGGCGCGCGCCGGCGACGGGGCGGCGGTGGAGACGGCGGCGGTGGCCGAGCTGCTCGAGGCGGCCGGCGCGCTCCGGCGGCGCGCCACCCTCGGCGCCTCCGGCGAGGAGGGCGGCGTGTTCGACCCGTACGGCCTGGCCGCGCCGCGCGCCCGGCTGGAGCTGGCGCTCGAGGGCGGCGGGACGGCGCGGCTGGAGCTGGGCGAGGGGACGGGCGCGGACGGCGCCGCCTTCGTGCGGGCGCCGGACGGACAGGTGGTGGCGGTGGCCGCCGACGCGGCGACGCGCGTGGAGGCGGCGATCGGGCGGCTGCTCCCGCCCGCCGGGGCTCCCCCGCCCGCGGCCGCACCGGCGCCTGCAGCGGAGCCCCGTCCGTTCCGAGGTTGACCCGCCCTCCCCGTCCGCATATGTTCCGCCCTTCGCGTCGAACCGAAGGAGAAGCGAATGGCCCGCGTCACCGTCGAAGACTGCCTCCCCATGGTGGACAACCGCTTCGCGCTCGTGCTGCTCGCGACCAAGCGGACCCGCCAGCTGATGGCCGGCGCCCGCCCGCTGCAGGCGGCGAGCAAGAACAAGCCGCCGGTGCTGGCGCTGCGCGAGATCGCCACGGGCAAGGTCCGCTTCGACCGCTCGGTGCGCGACGCCCTCTCCGGCAAGTTCGACAAGGAGAAGGTCAACATCCCGGCCGGCCAGACGCGGACGCTGCGCTAGCGCGACCGCCGCCGCAGGGACTCCCAGGGCGCGCCTCCGGGCGCGCCCTTCGCATTTGCGGGATCGGCCGCTCGTCCCGAGCCCGTCGAGGGGCGAGCGGGGTCACTGGAGCGTGCGCGTCCCCAGGTAGCCGAGCTTCTCGCCGCCGCCGAGCCGGTAGGAGCGGCGCAGCTCGCGCAGCAGGCCGTCCACGTCGGCCTCCTCCACGTAGCGCCCCTCCAGCCAGCGGGCGTAGCCGCCGCCCAGCCGGTTCGCCTCGCGGTAGCGGTGCAGCTCCTCGGCGCCGAGGTGGGCGCGATAGGCGACGCGCTCGAACAGCCGGCGCCGCAGCGCCGGGCTCATCCGCCGCAGCCCGCGCCGCCACAGGTGCAGCACCAGCAGCGCGAACTTGTCCACCTCCGCCTGCACCTCGAGCTCGAGGAGCGACACCGGCCGGCCCGCGGCGGCGCGGGTCGCGAGGTAGACGAAGTGCGAGACGCCCTCGGCGGCGCAGGCGAGCCGCCCGAGCGCGCCGCGCGCGGTGAGGCGCGGGCGCGGGTCGTGCGGGTCGGCGGCGGCGGCGGCCCGCATCACCTCGTCGGCGAGGTACAGGCCGAGCGCGACGCCGTCCTGCTCCTCGAGCACCAGCAGCTCCTCGGGCGCCCGCGGGGCGCGCCCGGCCGCGCGCGCCGCCGCCTCGCCCATGACGAACGCGTGCACCCGCGGCGCCTCGACGCCGTAGATGGCCTCGAGCTCGTCCTGCAGGAACGCGAGCGTCGCGTCGGCGCGGCCCATCAGTGCTTCAGCCCCCGCGGCGGCGCCCCCGGCCCGCCGAACAGCGCCACGCCGCGCGCGCGGAGGCGATCGGCGACGCGCTCGGACCGGGTCGCGAGGAAGCGCTCGTACAGGCGCAGGAGGCCGCGGTTCGAGCGGAGGTCGGACAGCTCCGCGATCTCCGCGAACAGGTCCACGAACTCGCCGAAGCGGCCGGCCAGCTCCTCGTAGAGCCCGTCCAGGCCCGGCCGCCGCTCGGTGCCGGCGAGCGTGCCGTAGGCGCGCTCACCCATGGCGATGTAGTAGTCCACGTCCACGAGCGAGCGCGCCAGCGAGTCGCCGAAGAAGCCGGAGACGAACAGCGCGGTGTCGCCGAGGCGGCGGAGCTCCCGGGCCCGCGCGGCCCGGTCGGCCTGCAGCGCCTTCACCAGGATGAGCGCGAGCGGCTCGGCGCGGACCGTGCCGTCCGCGTCCTCCACGAACAGCCGCTCCTTCTCGAGGAACCCGGTGAGGAGGTTCACCAGGTAGAACTCGGTGACCTCCTGGATCTTGAGGCGGCGATGGGAGAGCGCCTCGGCGATCGCCTCCCGGAACCACTCCTGCGCGCTCTTGCCGACGAGGATCTTGTCGCTCACTGCGTCGCGGCCCTCCTCGGTGGGCGGCCCCGCGGGCGGCTGGACGGCTCGCCGCAGGGGCGCCCTCCTACCCTGAACGGTAACCTCCGCCGCGCGAGGCGCGCAACCCCGCGCCGTGAAAGGGTTTTCACCCACCTGGCCGCACCCTCGGCAGCCGCCGGATGCGACTGCCAGCCGCACCTTCGGCACTCGATCGGGGCGACTGCCAAGCCCCGAATAAAAAGTTCGTCATTCCCTGCGGATACGCACGGGCCAGGCTCGCTTGACACCTCGGAGGCCGTGGTTAGGATACGCGCGCCGCTGGCAGTCGGAGCACTCGACTGCCAGCCGGCTCCAACGACCTTCGAATCCCCCGCCGCACGGATGTGGGGGAGCCAGCGCCACAAGGAGGACACACCATGACGAAGATCCGTCCGCTGCAGGACCGCCTCATCGTGAAGCGGGTGCAGGAGGAGGAGAAGACCAAGGGCGGGATCATCATCCCGGACTCGGCCAAGGAGAAGCCCATCGAGGGCAAGGTGATCGCCGCCGGGAACGGCAAGGTCCTCGAGGACGGCAAGGTCCGTCCGCTCGACGTCAAGGCCGGTGACCGCGTGCTGTTCTCGAAGTACGCCGGCACCGAGGTCAAGATCGACGGCGAGGAGCACCTGATCATGCGCGAGGAGGACATCCTCGGCGTGATCGAAGGCTAGCTCCCCCCGCACCCTTCCACGGAAACGGAGCACAAAGACATGGCTGCCAAGGAAATCGTCTTCGATCAGAAGGCCCGCGACGCGATCCTCAAGGGCGTGAACACGCTCGCCGACGCGGTGAAGGTGACCCTCGGGCCCAAGGGCCGGAACGTGGTCATCGAGAAGAGCTTCGGCTCCCCGACCATCACCAAGGACGGCGTGACGGTCGCGAAGGAGATCGAGCTCGAGAACAAGTTCGAGAACATGGGCGCGCAGATGGTGAAGGAGGTCGCCTCCAAGACCTCCGACGTGGCCGGCGACGGCACCACCACCGCGACCGTGCTCGCCCAGGCCATCTACCGCGAGGGCTCGAAGCTCGTCGCGGCCGGCCACAACCCGATGGACGTGAAGCGCGGCATCGACAAGGCCGTCGAGGCCATCGTGGGCGAGCTGAAGAAGCTCTCCAAGCCGACCAAGGACCACAAGGAGATCGCCCAGGTCGGCATCATCTCGGCCAACGGCGACACCACCATCGGCAACATCATCGCCGAGGCGATGGAGAAGGTGGGCAAGGAGGGCGTCATCACCGTCGAGGAGGCCAAGGGCCTCGAGACGACGCTCGACGTGGTCGAGGGCATGCAGTTCGACCGCGGCTACCTCTCGCCGTACTTCGTGACCGACGCGGAGCGCATGGAGGCGGTCCTCGAGGACGCCTACATCCTCATCAACGAGAAGAAGATCTCGAACATGAAGGACCTGCTCCCGCTGCTGGAGCAGATCGCGCGCTCGGGCAAGCCGCTCGTCATCGTCGCCGAGGAGGTCGAGGGTGAGGCGCTGGCGACGCTGGTCGTCAACAAGCTGCGCGGCACGCTGCACGTGTGCGCGGTGAAGGCGCCCGGCTTCGGCGACCGCCGCAAGGCCATGCTGGAGGACATCGCGATCCTCACCGGCGGCCGCATGATCGCCGAGGAGCTCGGCCTCAAGCTCGAGCAGGTCACGCTGAAGGACCTCGGCCGCGCCAAGCGCGTCACGGTGGACAAGGACAACACCACCATCGTGGACGGCGCCGGCAAGAAGGAGGACATCGAGGCCCGGGTGAAGACCATCCGCGCCCAGATCGAGGAGACCACCTCCGACTACGACCGCGAGAAGCTCCAGGAGCGCCTCGCGAAGCTGGTCGGCGGCGTCGCGGTCATCAACGTCGGCGCGGCCACCGAGACCGAGATGAAGGAGAAGAAGGCCCGCGTCGAGGACGCGCTCCACGCGACCCGCGCGGCCGTCGAGGAGGGCATCGTCCCCGGCGGCGGCGTGGCGTACCTGCGCTGCGTGAAGGCGCTCGAGGGCGTGAAGGTGAACGAGGGCGAGAAGGTCGGCCTCGACATCGTCCGTCGCGCCATCGAGGAGCCGCTCCGCCAGATCTCCGGCAACGGCGGCTACGAGGGCTCGATCGTGGTGAACAAGGTGAAGGAGGCGAAGGAGGCCGCGTTCGGCTTCAACGCCGCCACGGGCGAGTACGAGGACCTGGTGAAGGCCGGCGTCATCGACCCGACCAAGGTCTCGCGCTCCGCGCTGCAGAACGCGGCGTCGGTCGCCTCGCTCATGCTCACCACCATGGCGATGGTCGCCGAGAAGCCGAAGGAGGAGGCTGCGGCCCCCGCCGGCGGCGGCATGGGCGGCATGGGCGGGATGGGCGGCATGATGTAGGCCGTCCCGTCCTCCCGGACGGAACCGAGGGGTCGCCGGTTCGCCGGCGGCCCCTCTTCTTTTCGTGAGGACGGGGACTTCGCTCCGCGTGTGGACGGCCCGCGCGGGCGGTTGGTACCGTGGGTGGATGCGCCAGCCGCCCCGCCGGATCGCCGCGCCGGTCGCCGTCCTCGCCGTCGCGCTCGCCTCGCTGTCCGGCTGCGCCGGGGTGGAGAAGTTCCGCTGCCCGGAGCAGGGCGGGCCAGCCTGGCGCGAGATCCGCACCGAGCATGTCGTGCTCCAGACGGATCTCTCCTCCCGCAAGGCGAAGGAGCTCGCGGGCGAGCTCGAGCGCATGTTCGGCGTCGTGCGCCGCGGGCTGTTCCGCAACCCGCCGCCCGCGCCCGGCCTGCTGCGCGCCGTGGCCTTCGCGTCGCCAGGCGAGTTCAGGCGCTTCGCACCGGAGCACGCCGGCGCGTACTACCTCCGGTCCGATCTCGGCGGGCCGATCGTGGTCATGCCCGGCACGCTCGGCGACGCGCAGCGGACCGCGATCGCGCACGAGCTCACCCACCACCTGACGGCCCAGATCTTCGCGCGCCAGCCGCCCTGGTTCATGGAGGGGCTCGCCGGCTTCATGGAGTCGATGGGCACCGCGGGCGTACGGGGCGCACCGACCCTGGGCGGCGCGCCGCCCCACCTGTACCAGGCGGCGTGGCTCGCCCACGGACGAACCGTCCGGGTGGCCGACGTCCTCACGTCGCGAAACCTGCTCGACAGCACCGGCAAGCTGTACGCCGAGGCGTGGGCCCTCGTGCACTACCTCGTGAACCGGGAGCCCGAGCGATTCCGCGAGCTGCAGGTGCGCTACGCGCGCGGGCAGGAACCCGCGACTGCCTGGCGCGAGGTCTTCCCGGAGTGGGACCCCGCCGCCGAGGACCGCGCGCGGCGGCTCGACGAGGCGCTGGACCGTTACCTGAACCACGGCGGGAAGTACACGTCTCGCCCCGTCCAGCTGCCTCCTGCGCCCCCGGTGACGGATCGGCCGATGACCGCCGCCGAGGCGCACTCCGCGCGCCTCTCGCTGCTGTGGCTCGCGCCGCGGATGCGGATCGACGACGCCGAGATCAACGCCGAACTGGAGCACGCGCTCACGCACGACCCCGGTCACGTGGAGGCGCTGGCGCTGCTCGCGGGCGCGGCCCAGGAGGACGAGGCCCTCCGCCTGATGGAGCGCGCCACCGTCGCCCACCCGGAGGACGCACGCGCCTGGCTGGCGCTCGCCTTCGTGATCCCCGCGGGCCAGGAGGAGCGGCGGCTCGAGGCGCTGCGCAAGGGCGTCGCGGCGGACGGCACGAACGCCGCCGCGCTCAGCCTGCTCGCTGCGGGGCTGCTCGACGCCGGGCGCTCCGGGGAGGCGCTGCCGCTCGCCCGCCGGGCGGTCGCGCTCGAGCCCTGGAAGACCCACGCGCTCGTCACGCTCTCCGGTGTGCTCGAGGACCTTGGCCAGTGCCCGGAGGCGCTCGCGATGCAGCGCCGCGCGGTGGACGTGTTCCCGGAACGCGCCAACGCCGCCGCGCGGGCGGCGGTCGTCGAGCGGAGCGCTCGCCTCGAGGCGGCCTGTGGGCGGCCTCCGCCCGCGCCCGCCGCGGCGCCCTGACGCAGCGGATCGCGACGCCGCGCCGCTGCGCCTCGCGGCGCAACTCCGTCCGGAGAGCCCCGCGCCGCGGAACCCGAATTCCGCCGCCCCTCCCCGGCTCCCGCGGGAGCACGATTCGTCCATGACCAGGCGAACGATGCAGCGGGCCAAGGTGGAGCGTCCGGGGGACGTGGGCATCGACCTGCCCGCCGGCGCGGCGGCGGAGGCGCTCCGGCCGTCGGACTATCACCCCGTCGAGATGGAGCCGGCCGAGCCGCGTCCGGTCCGCGCGCACCACGGGCCGCGGGCGCACGCCGCGGAGGTGGAGCGTCCCGGCGACGTCGGCATCGACCTGCCCGCCGGCGCGGCGGCGGCCGAGCTCCGCCCATCCGACTACCACCCGGTCGAGATGGAGCCCGCCCGCCGCGGGCGGGCGAAGCGGCGCACGCATCACTGAGGGTGACGTCAGCGCCCGGGGCCGGCGGGGAGCGCGAACAGCGCCTCCGCCGCGGCGCCGAACGCGCCGGCCACCTGCGCCGGGAACAGCAGCACCGGCAGCGCCAGGGCGGCGCCGGCGAGCACCGCCCAGGCGAGCGGGTGCGCGGTGTCGGTCTGCGTCGCGAGGAACACCGACGCGCCGAACAGGAGCAGCGTGAGCGTGCCGCCCACCAGCAGCGCGGCCGGGCCGGAGAACCCCAGCAGCCGCAGCGCGCCCGCGATGGCGACGAGGCCGGCCAGGTTGAGGAGGTCGCGCCCGCTGCCCGCCCACCAGGCCCGCCGCTCCTCGCGGAGGAGGCGGAGCCCCACCTCCTGCACCCACAGGAACCCGGCCACCGCGGCGACGTACGCCGCCACCGCGCCCGCGCGCGCCGTCCCCGCCGGACCGAGCACCGTCCACATGAACGGAGTCTAGCGCGAGGCGAGCAGCGCGCACGTCACCTGCCCCACGTCGAGCAGCGGCGGCGCCCCGGCCGGCACCTCGATCGCGAACGTGCAGGTCTGGCCGTGCCAGAGCACGTGCGCACGGTGCGTCCCGGCGGGCAGGCCGTCGAGCCAGAACTCGCCCTGCGCGCCCACCGGCGACGAGAACACGCGCCGGCTCGCGAGCACCACCACCGTGCCGTACGCCGGCACCGCGTCGTGGCCCGGCATCCGCACCCGGCCCTGCACCGCGCGCAGGCGCTCCACGTCGAACACCACCACCGCGCCGCCGCGCCGGGGCGGGCCCACCACCCGCTCCGTGGCGCCCACCGAGTGGTCGATGGGGACGTCCGCGTCGGCGATGGAGAGGCGGTTGCCGCCGTAGGGCAGCAGGCCGGGCACGAGCAGGTCGCCGCCGCGCCCGGTGCGCCCCACCGGCTGGTTGTTGAGGTACGCGTGCACGCCCGGGACGCCCGGGACGCGCACCACCGCGTAGCTGCCCTCCACCGGCCGCGCGGCGAAGACGCGCCCGTCCATCAGCACCAGCGCGCCGGACGCGGTGCCGGTGCCCACCTCGCCGGCGCGCGTGCGGTCCCAGGTCAGCTCGTAGCGGCCGAAGGACGACTGCGCCTGGCCCAGCGCGGAGACGTCGGTCTCGCCGGCCCAGCGGTCGGTGCGGACGCGGTAGCCGAACCCCTCGCCCAGCGGGAGCGGCCGCTGGATCCCGGCGCCGGTCCGCGCCTCGCCGTCCTGCACCCGCGTGCCGGCGTCGAGCGTCGTGGCGCGAGGCCCGGTGATCGCGAGCCCGGCGGTGGCCGTCCACTGCGCCGTGCCGCCCGCGCCGGAGACGCCGGTGCCGAGCTGGAGGTGGACGCCCCGCGCCATGCGCACGTACGCGGTGAGGTCGGCCGCCGAGCGGGCGCTCCCGTCGGCGTAGCGCGTGGTGGAGGCGGCGAGCTGGCCGGTGAGCCAGCCTAGCGGCGACCAGGAGACGTTCGCGCCGCTCCGCCAGAGCATGCGCGGGAACAGGGCGTCGGAGGTGGTCGTGACGTAACCGCGCGACGTCCAGGTGTGGTCGACGCCGAGCCAGGCCCGGCGCAGGCCCAGGCGCCAGCCGGCGAGCGCCGCGCCCCCGAGCGCGCCGGCGTGCCCGCTGGCGGCGCCGCCCAGCTGCAGCTCGCCCACCGGCAGGCCCACCACCGCCGAGAGCCCGCCGCTCGCCAGGTCCGGGGAGGCCTCGAGGCGCGCGCCCGCGGTGAACCAGTCGGTCACGCCGAGCCGGTGGCTCCCGAGCACCATGGGACGGCCGTAGTCCCAGCTCTCCAGGCCGAACGCGCGCCGCTGCGGCCCGGCGTACCAGGAGAACGCGTGGAAGCCCTGCGCGAGCAGGCCCTGGGCCTGGTAGCGCGAGGCGTCCACCTCCTCGGTGCGCCCGAACGCGTCGCGCACCACCACCCGCACGTCGTTCTGCCCGGTGGTCACCGGCAGGTTGGAGAGATCGTAGGTGCCCGGCGCCACCTGCATCGTGCGCACGAGCGCGCCGTTCACCCAGACCTCGACGGTGGAGGGGCTGGAGGCGAACGCCGACACCTGCGGCAGCGGCGTGGTGCGGCGGTAGGGGTCGAGCGCCGGCTCGCGCGAGATCCCCACGCCGCCCAGGATGGGCGCGCCCCCGAGCGGCTGCGCCGGGACGATCGCGTCACCCAGCGTGAACCGGATCATCGGCCCCGGCTCCTCGCGGGTGAGCGCGGTGAGCCCGCGGATCACCCGGCCGTCCGGGTCCACCGAGGCGCTCCCCAGCGCCAGGTGGCGCGAGAAGCTCACCCCGGCCTCGGCGAAGCCGGTCAGCTCGCGCCCGGTGGTCCCGCGGGCCGAGTAGTTGAGGAAGGCGCCGGGCGACTCGCGCAGCTCGAGGCCGGCCGGGCGGCGCAGGGTGTCGAGGTCGAGCGCCTTGCGGCCCAGCAGCGCCGGGCCGGCGGTGAGCCGGAGCGTGAGCGCGGCCTCGTCCACCTCGAACTCGAGCCGCGGCGCCAGCGAGCGCAGCGACACCAGCTCGCGCCCGTCGGTCGTGCGCCGCGCGCCGTCGCCGGCGGCCACGCCCAGGCGCTCCAGGTCGGCGGGCGCGACCCAGGCGTCGCCGCCGTCGAGCACGACGAGCACCGGCTCGCCCTCGGCGTCGTTCACGATGGGCAGCAGGAACGCGGGGCGCGGGCCCGGGGCGGGCTCGACGGCGGGTGAGGGCTGGGCGCGAGCCCCGGCGGCGGCGGCGAGCGCCGCGAGCGCCAGGGCCAGCGTCCGCGCGGCGGTCACGGCCCGCAGGCGCCCGGCGGGATCGGGGCCGACGCCTTCACCTCGCCCGTGTCGAGGGTGGCCGTCACGGTGGCGGTCACGGCCGCGGCGCGCGCGGCGGCGCACACGGCCTCGCCGAGGGCGACCTCGTAGCGGCGCTCGCCGCCCGCCAGCACGTACCAGCTCTCCAGGTCCTGCTCGAGCAGCGGGCCACCCGCGGCGCCGCGCACCACCAGGCGGACGGCGGTGGGACGGAAGCGCGCGTTGCCCTCGTTGCGCAGCAGCGCGGTGAGCCGGCCGCCGGCGGCCGCGGGCGGCGCCACCACGGCGCGCACCATCGGTGCGGCCGGCGCCACGAACACCGGGATGCTGATGCGGGTGAGCACCCGCACCTCGGCGGCGGACACGTCGGCGGGCGGCGGCAGCTCCTCCAGGAACACCCGGAAGCTCCGCTCCGCCTGCCCGGGCGCGAGCTCGGTGCCCACGCGCACGTTGCGGCTCGTCCCGGGCGCGATCTCGAGCAGCGGCGGGAACGCGAGGAGCTCGGCGGTTGGCTGGACGGCCATGACGCCGGCCGCGTCCTGCGCCCACGCCGCCGTCCGCACCTGCACGCGGAGCGGCGTCGAGCCGGAGTTGCGCACCTCGAGCAGCGCGGTGCGCCCCCGCGGCCCCAGCTCGACCAGGATCGGCTTCACGTCGATCTGGCCCGCGCGCGCGGGCGCCGCGGCGGCGAGCAGCAGGGCGAGGATCGCGCGGGCGAGCAGGGTCATGGGCGGCACCGTCCCGGTGGAGGATTTCCGGACGGAGGCCCGTCACGGTATACGAAACGACGGACCGATCAATGAATCGGCGGCTGCCACATCTCCCGACGTCCGGCGCCCCCGCGCTCCTCCTGGCGGCGGCGCTATCGCTCCTCGCGCCCGCGGCGGCGCGCGCGGCGAGCTGCAGCCTGACCATGGGCACCTCGATCGCGTTCGGCGCGTACGACCCGCTCTCCCCCGTCCCGCTCACCACCACCGGCCTGCTGCAGTACCGGTGCTCGCGCGGGCAGCCCATCCGGATCACGCTCAGCCCGGGCAGCTCCGGCGACGCGCACGCCCGCACGCTGCGCCAGGGACCCTGGACGCTCGCGTACAACCTGTATGCGGACGCGGGATTCGGGACGATCTGGGGGGACGGCACCGGCGGGACCGCGGCGGCGCCCGCCGTCACCACGCTCTCGAACGGCCTCACCGTGGCCTATGTCTTCGGGCGCATCCCCGCGCGGCAGGAGCCGCCGGTCGGCCCGTACTCCGACACCATCGTGGTGACGTTCGAGTTCTGATCGCGCACGCCGTCCAGCGCGACGGGCAGATATCGCGTCCGAGCCGGACCCACCGCAGCGCCTGCGCGGCGACAGCGCCCCCGCGTTGACCACGGGTCACGCGCTCTTCACGTGGGATGGGGATGCCGGGCAGCCTCGACCCCGGTTAGCGTCCGAGCCTCGCGATCTCGCGAACGTTCACCCAAGGAGTCGTCCACATGCAGAAGCTCGCCCTGCGCCTCGCGCTCGCCGCCGCCGCCCTCGCCCTCACCACCGGCACCGCCCGCGCGGCGACCGCCACCGCGACCCTCGACGTCACCGCCACGGTGGTCCCGTCCTGCACCATCGCCGCCGCCCCGGTCGCGTTCGGCAACTACGACCCGCTCGTCACGAACTCGAGCACGGCCCTCAACGCGCAGGGCACGGTGACGGTCACCTGCACGACCGGCACCGCGTACACGGTCGGCCTCGGCGCCGGGAACAGCGCCAGCGGCAGCCGCGCCATGCAGCACGCGACGCTCGCCGCCGAGCTCCCCTACGAGCTCTACCTCGACGCGGCGCGCACCACGGTCTGGGACAACACGGTGATGCAGAGCGGCACCGCCGCGGGCATCACCCCGGTCGCGTACCCGGTGTACGGCCGCATCCCGGCCGCCCAGAACGTCCCGACCGGCAGCTACGCCGACGCGGTCGTCGCCACCGTCACCTTCTAGCCGCTCGCCGTCGCCTGGCCCGCGCGCCGATCCGCACCCGCGGACCGGCGCGCGCCGTTTCCAGCCCTCACCTCGCCGCCGCCGGGCGGCGGCGCCGCGCCAGCGCGAGCGCCACGCCGGCGAGCAGCACCGAGCTGCCGCCCCCCTGCCCGCTGCTGCAGCCGCCGCCGGCGACCCCGAGCGTCAGCGTGGCCGTGAGCGGGTCGGTCTCGCCCGGATCCACCGAGCCGTCGTGGTCCGTGTCCTCGACGCCGTCCGGGATGCCGTCGTCGTCGGTGTCCGGATCGCGCGGGTCGGTCTCGCCCGGATCCACCGTGCCGTCGTGGTCCGTGTCCTCGACGCCGTCCGGGATGCCGTCCCCGTCGGTGTCGGGGTTGCGCGGATCGGTCTCGCCCGGATCCACCGTGCCGTCGTGGTCCGTGTCCTCCACCCAGTCCGGGATGCCGTCGCCATCGGAGTCGAGCGGCGGCACGACCGTGATCGCCACGGTCGCCGACGCGGTCGAGGTCCCGTCGCTCACCGCGTAGGTGAACGCGTCGGCGCCGGCGAAGCCCGCGGCCGCGAGGTACTCGACGGTCCCGTCGGCCAGCACGGTGACCGCTCCGTGGGCGCCCTGGGTGACGGAGGCCACCGCGAGCGCGTCGCCGTCCGGATCGGCGTCGTTCGCGAGGACGGCGATGACCACCGGCGGGCCGCCGGCCGGGGCGGTGGCGGCGTCGGGACGCGCGACCGGCGGATCGCCGACCGGCGTGACCGTGACCGAGACGGCGGCGAGCGCCGCCTGCCCGTCGCGATCGGTGACACGGTACGTGAACGCGTCCGGCCCGGCGTAGTTCGCGGCAGGGGCGTACGTGATCGTCCCGTCCGCGTTCGCGGTCGCGGTCCCGTGCGCGGGCTGCGAGGCGAGCGACACGGCGGGGGGCCCGTCGAGGATGGTGTCGTTCGCGAGCACGTCGGCCGCGGCCAGCACGGTGTCCTCCGCGGTGCTGAAGGCGTCCGCGGCGGCGACCGGTGCGCCGCTGTCCACCGGCGTGACCTCCAGGCTCACCTGCGCCGAGGCGGCCTGGCCGTCCCGGTCCACGACCTGGTAGGTCAGGGTGTCGGGGCCGAAGAAGCGCTCCGCGGGCGTGTACGTGACGGTGTGGTCGAGGTTGACGACCGCGGTGCCGTGCGCCGGGGCGGTCAGGATCGTCACCGACGCCACGCCGTCCGTCACCGTGTCGTTCGCCAGCACCG
>NZ_BAZG01000039.1 GCF_000964525.1 Anaeromyxobacter sp. PSR-1 | reverse complement strand
CGCCATCCCGGCGGTCGCCCCGGCCCGGCTGGCGCTCGACGGCGCGCTGCGCGTCGCCGCCATGGACCTCGACGGCCTGACCACCGGGTTCCGGCTCGCCACCCACCTCAGCGTGGTGTGAGCGGCGGGCGGATCCGTGGGATCAGACGCCCAGGAACAGCCGCTTGCCGAAGTTCAGGGCGAGGTCGGCGTCGAAGATCTTCTGCGCCGCGGTCTCGATGTCGTAGGGCACGCGGTGGAACTCCACCACGCGCTCCTCGGTGTCGTACGTGACGAAGCAGGCGCGGTTGTCGCAGTCGCGCGGCTGCCCCACCGAGCCCACCGAGATCACGTACTTGTAGCCGCGGCGCAGGCCGAACCGCGTCGCCACCACCTCGTTCACGTCGCCGGAGGGGTGGATCGCGAACGACTTGCACAGGTGG
This sequence comes from Anaeromyxobacter sp. PSR-1, assembly GCF_000964525.1. GTDB lineage: Bacteria > Myxococcota > Myxococcia > Myxococcales > Anaeromyxobacteraceae > Anaeromyxobacter. The sequence goes on along the minus strand of NZ_BAZG01000039.1, from coordinate 28,102 downwards.
GAGTGGCCCACGAAGTTCACGTCCTCGAGCCCGTCGAGGTGCGGGACGAGGTCCTTCGCCTGCTCCTTCGCGAACACGTACTCGTACGCCTGCGGCGCGGCCGGGTTGCCGTGGCTGAGCCCCACGCCGGGGAGCCGGTGCGTGTACGGCAGCGCCCGCAGCCACTCGAGGTGGTCCGGGTCGATGCGCGCCGCGGTCCAGTCCAGCGCGTGGCGGGCGGCGTCGTAGTAGAAGCTGTAGTCCATCCGCCCGGCCACGGCGGCGTCGTGGTTGCCGAGCAGCGTCACCTCGGCCACCTTGCGCACCAGCGCGCAGCACTCGTTCACGCTCGCGCCGTAGCCGACCACGTCGCCCAGGCAGTAGATGCGATCCGGGCGCAGGCGCTCCAGCGCGGCCAGCGACTCGCTCAAGGCCTCGAGGTTCGAGTGGATGTCGGAGATGATCCCGATGCGCATGCTCGACCCGTGCCGGGCGGCGCATGGTAGCCGCCGCGCGGATCGGAGGTCAACCCGGGGTTCCGACGCCGTTGAAGAGATCGTTTTCCAGGTCGTCGAAGTGCGCCAGGCCGCGCGCCTCGGCGTAGCGGGCGCGGATCTCCTCGGGCCGCAGCGTGCGGAGCCGGTCGAGCGAGAACTGCTCCACCGCGAAGCTCGCCAGCACGCTCCCGAGCACGATGGCCCGCCGCATGGTGGGGGCGTCGGCGCGCCCGCGGTGCGCGAGGTAGCCCATGAACCCGCCCGCGAAGCTGTCGCCCGCGCCGGTGGGGTCGAACACCTCGGGCAGCGGGAAGGCCGAGGCGGCGAACACCTCGTCGCCGGAGAAGAACAGCGCCCCGTACTCGCCGCGCTTCACCACCAGCGCCTTCGGCCCGAGCGAGAGGATGGCGCGCGCCGCCTTCACCACGTTGTGCTCGCCGGCGAGCTGGCGCGCCTCCGCGTCGTTCACGAACAGCATGTCCACGCGCTTCAGCGTCTCGAGCAGGCTCGCGCGCTTCGAGGTGATCCAGTAGTTCATGGTGTCGCAGCCCACGAAGCGGGGCCGCTCCACCTGGTCGAGGACCGCGCGCTGCAGGTCCGGGTCGATGTTGCCGAGGAACACGAACTCCGAGCCGCGGAAGGTCGGCGGGAGCACCGGCCGGAACCCGGCGAACACGTTGAGCTGCGTGTCGAGCGTGTGCGCGGTGTTGAGGTCGAACTCGTAGCGCCCCTTCCAGCGGAAGGTCCTGCCCGGCTCGCGCGAGAGGCCGGCCAGGTCCACGCCGCGCCCGGCCAGGAAGCGCACGTGCTCCTCCGGGAAGTCCTCCCCCACCACGGCCACCAGCCGCGTCGGGCCGAAGAAGCTCGAGCAGGCCGAGAAGTAGGACGCGGAGCCGCCCAGCACGTCCTCGCGCCGGCCGAAGGGGGTCTCGAGCGAGTCGAGCGCGACGGAGCCGACGACGAGCAGGGCCATCCGGGATCGTGCCTTTCCGCCCGCCGGGAGCCGCGGGCGCCCCGTACCTAGCCCGCCGCGGGCGTCCCGGTCAACGGCGCGGCGGCGCGCCGGCGCGGATCGCCGGGGCCGCCCTCCGCGGCGAGCTGGCCGCAGGCGGCGGCGATGTCGGTGCCGCGGTTCCTGCGGACCACCGCGGTCACGTTGCGCGCGACGAGCAGGTCGCGGAACCGGTCCACCGCGCCGGGCGCCGGGGCGGCGAACCCGAGGCCCGGGTTCTCGTTGTACGGGATGAGGTTCACCTTGGCCGGGATGCCGCGCAGCAGGCGCGCCAGCCGCTCGGCGTCCTCCGGCGCGTCGTTCACGCCGCCCAGCATCACGTACTCGAACGTGATCCGCCGCCCCTGCTTCATGGGGAACTCGCGGCAGGCGCGGAGCAGCTCGGCCAGCGGGTAGCGCCGGTTGATGGGCATGATCGCGTCGCGCTGCGCGTCGGTGGTGGCGTTCAGCGACACCGCCAGCTTCACCTGCGTCTCCTCGCCGAGCCGCCGCATCACCGGCACGAGCCCGGAGGTCGAGACGGTCACGTGGCGGTGCGAGAAGTTGGGGCCGTCCTCGGACAGGAGCAGGTCGAGCGCGATCTTCAGGCTGCGGTAGTTCGCGAGCGGCTCGCCCATGCCCATGAACACGAGGTTGGTGAGCGGCCGCGGCCCCTCCCCCTCCCCCAGCTCGATCAGCCGGCGGTTGGCGCGGTGCACCTGGTCCACGATCTCGCCCGGCGTGAGGTTGCGGGCGAGGCCCATGGTGCCGGTCATGCAGAACGTGCAGCCCACCGCGCAGCCCACCTGCGTGGAGACGCACAGCGTCTTGCGGTCGGTCTCCGGCATGTAGACCGACTCCACCAGCTTCCCGTCGCGCGTGCGCCAGGTCCACTTGATGGTGCCGTCGGCGGAGCGCTGCTCGGTGGCGCGCTCGAGGGTGGTGAGGCGGGTGCCCTCCGCCAGCCGCTCGCGCAGCGCGCGGGGGACGTCGGTCATCTCGTCGAGCGAGGCGGCGCCGCGAAGGTGCAGCCACCGGTAGACCTGGCGGGCGCGGAAGGGCTTCTCGCCCAGGCCGGCGATCAGGGCGGCGAGCCGCTCCTGCGGGAGCGAGCGGAGGTCGGGGGTGTCGTCGTGCAGGACGTCCATGCGGGCGTCTTCCTAAGACCGGGCGGCGGCCGGCGCGACCTCGGGCGCGGGGGCGTCGCCCCGCCGCGCGATCTCGACGCGGGTGACCCGCCGCTCGTCGCCGGCGCGCACCGTGAACGTGAGGCCGTCCCAGGCCAGCATGGCCCCCACCGGCGGCACCCGGCCGGCGGTGGCGGTGACGAACCCGCCCAGCGTCTCGTAGTCGCCCTGCTCCGGGAAGCGGACCTCCGGCGGCGGCTCGCCCTCCTCGGGCTCGGGGGCGTCCTCGCCGGCGGGGCGCGGGGCGGGCTCGTCCCGCTGCTCGTTCAGGAACGCCTGCAGGTCGTGGAGCGGGATGGCGGCGTCCGCCAGCCACACGCCCGGCGCGACCGCCTTCACCGGCGCGGCCTCCACGTCCGCCTCGTCCTGGATCTCGCCGACGATCTCCTCGATGACGTCCTCCATGGTGACGAGGCCGCTCGTGCCGCCGAACTCGTCCACCACCACCGCGAGGTGCGTCCGCCGCCGCTGCATCTCCTTCAGCAGCCGCGAGATCTTCATCTGCTCCGGGACGAAGAACGCCGGCTTCAGGTAGCGGTCCAGCGCGATGCGCCGCAGCGGCCCGTGCCGGAGCTCCTGGATGATGTCGCGCACCAGCAGGATGCCCACCACGTTGTCGATCGAGCCCTCGTACACCGGCATGCGGCTGTACGGGTTCTCGGTGACGATCCGCACCAGCTCGTCCGGCTCCACCGCGCGGTCCACCGCGACCATGCGCGTGCGGGGGATCATGACCTCCTTCGCGACGCGGTCGGCGAACTCGAGCACGCTGTTGAGCAGCTCCTCCTTCACCTCGTCGAGCACGCCCTCGCGCGTGCCCATCTCGATGAGGTACTCGATCTCCTCGCTCGTGACCGCCGGCGTGGGCGCCCTGCCGCCGCCGAGCAGCCCGACCACCGAGCCGGTGAGCCGGGTCACCGCCGCCGACAGCGGCCACATGGCCAGGCACAGCGCCTGGACCATGGGCATGGCCCAGAGCGCGACCGGCGCCGGGTGGCGCTTGGCGAGCGTCTTCGGGACGATCTCGCCCGCGAACAGGATCACCACCGTGGTCACCCCGGTGGCGATCGCGACCAGCGTCCCGTGGGCCCAGCCGCCGCCGGCGGCGAGGTCCGCGCCCACCGAGCCGGCCAGCGCGCCCGCGCCCACGTTCACCAGCGTGTTGCCGATGAGCAGGGTCGAGAGCACGCGCTCCGGGTGCTCGATCCACAGCCCCAGCAGGCGGGCCCGCCGGCCGCCGGTCTCGCGGAGCTGCCGGGCCCGGGGCTCGCCCAGCGCGGTCAGCGCCGTCTCGGTCCCCGAGCAGAAGGCGGAGGCGGCGAGGAACGCCACCCCCAGCAACCATTTCCATGTCGGTACTGCGTCCAAACTGCGGCTCTCCTGTTCCCCTGAAACGACGAAACCCGTCCCTGGGGCGGGACGGGTCCGTGCATTCTAGCCCGAACCGGGCGCGGCGCGCCCGGCCGAGCGGGGGAACGCCCCCGGGAGTGCAGGAAGATCGGCCGGTTAGCCGAGCTTCTTCCACTCGTAGGCGTGGACCTGCACCTCGGGGAAGAAGTACGAGACCTCGATCTTCGCGTTCTCGGCGCTGTCCGACCCGTGGACCGTGTTCTTCTCGATGTCGGTGGCGAAGTCCTTGCGGATCGTGCCCGCGTCGGCCTTCTTGGGGTCGGTGGCGCCCATGATCTCGCGGTTCCGCGCGACCGCGTTCTCGCCCTCGAGCACCATCAGGACCACCGGGCCGCTGGTCATGAACTTCACGAGGTCGGCGAAGAACGGCCGGGCCTTGTGCACCGCGTAGAAGCCCTCGGCCTCGGCCTTCGACAGCTGGGTCAGCCGGATCGCCACCGGCTTCAGGCCCTTCTCCTCGAAGCGGCCGATGATCTTCCCGATGATGCCCTTCTCGACGCCGTCGGGCTTGATGATGGACAGCGTGCGCTCGATCGCCATGTGATGCTCTCCGTTCGTTCCGTGTTCCGGGTTGCGGGAAAGCCGCGCCCCCGGCTCACCGTGAGCACGGGGGCGCGAGCGTCCCTGGATCCTCGGGGGCGCGCTAGTCGCGCTCCCCCTTGGCAGCCTTCTTGAGCGCCTTGCCGCCGCGCTGCGACGGCGCGGCGCTGCGCGCGCCGGCGCCCTTCTTGCCGGGCGCGGGGGCGGCCGGCCGCTTGCCGGCGGGCGGCGCCTTGACCGGCTTGGGGCGGGCGCGCCGCGACAGCGCGTCCTTCATGGCCCGGCCGAGCAGGTGCGGCCCGTCCACCACCACGATGCCAGCCTCGCGCATGGCCGCCATCTTCGCGTCGGCGGTGCCGGCGCCGCCCGAGATCACCGCGCCCGCGTGGCCCATGCGCTTGCCCGGCGGCGCGGTGCGGCCGGCGATGAAGCCGACCACCGGCTTCGTCATGTGCTCGCGCACGAACGCGGCGCCCTTCTCCTCCTCGCCGCCGCCGATCTCGCCGATCATGATGACCGCGTCGGTCTCGGGATCGTCCTCGAACAGCTGCAGCGCCTGCACGAAGTCGGTGCCGTGGACCGGGTCGCCGCCGATGCCCACCGAGGTGGACTGGCCGAGGCCGAGGTCGCTGAGCTGCTTCACCGCCTCGTAGTTGAGCGTGCCGGAGCGCGAGACCACGCCGATGCGGCCGGGCCGGTGCACGTGGCCGGGCATGATGCCGATCTTGCACTGGCCGGGCGTGATCACGCCGGGGCAGTTCGGCCCGACGAGCCGGGTCCTCGGGCGGCTCTCGACGTAGCGGCGCACCCGGACCATGTCGAGCACCGGGATGCCCTCGGTGATCGCCACGATGAGCTCGATGTCCGACTCGGCCGCCTCGATGATGGCGTCGGCGGCGAACGGGGGCGGCACGAAGATGGCCGCCGCGTTCGCGCCGGTCTCCTTCACCGCCGCCGCGACCGTGTGGAAGATCGGGACCGTCCCCTGGAACCGGGTGCCGCCGCGGTTGGGCGTCACGCCCGCCACGACGTTCGTGCCGTAGGCGAGCATCTGCTCGGTGTGGAAGCTGCCGGCCGAGCCGGTGATGCCCTGGACGAGGACCCGGGTGTTGCGATCTACGAGGATGCTCAAGGCGTGTGCCTCCCGCCGCTCGCGCGACGAATGGACCTGGATCTAGGCGGCCCGCGCGGCCTGGACGGCCTTCCGGGCTGCTTCGCCGAGATCGTCGGCGGGGATGATCTTCAGCTCGCTGTGGGCGAGGATCTCCTTGCCCAGCTCGACGTTGGTGCCCTCGAGCCGGACCACCAGCGGGATCGAGAGCCCCACCTGCTTGGCGGCGGCGACGATGCCGTTCGCGATCACGTCGCACTTCATGATGCCGCCGAAGATGTTGACCAGCACCGCCTTCACGTGCGGGTCGGAGAGGATGATCTTGAAGGCCGCGGTGACCTTGTCCTCGTCGGCGCCGCCGCCCACGTCGAGGAAGTTGGCCGGCTGGCCGCCGGACAGCTTGATGACGTCCATGGTGGCCATGGCCAGGCCGGCGCCGTTCACCATGCAGCCGATGTCGCCGTCCAGCGCGATGTACGAGAGGTCGTACTCCTTGGCCTGCGTCTCCTTCGGATCCTCCTCGTCCGGATCGCGCATGGCCGCGATGTCCGGGTGCCGGTAGAGCGCGTTGTCGTCGAAGTTCATCTTCGCGTCGAGCGCGAGCACCTCGCCGCCCACCGTGATGACGAGCGGGTTGATCTCGGCGAGCGAGGCGTCGGTGGCCACGTAGGCGTTGTACAGGCCGGTGGCGAAGCGCACGAACGCGGTGACCGAGTCGCCGGTGAGGCCGAGGCCGAACGCGAGCCGGCGGGCCTGGAACGGCATGAGGCCGGTCAGCGGCGAGATCCACTCCCGCAGGATCTTGTCGGGGTGCTTCGCCGCCACCTCCTCGATGTCCACGCCGCCCTCGACCGAGGCCATCACCGCCAGGCGCCCGATCTCGCGGTCCAGCGTCATCCCGAGGTACAGCTCGCGGGCGATCCGGCAGCCCTCCTCGACGTAGACCTTGCGGACCTCCTGCCCCTCCGGCCCGGTCTGCGGGGTCTTCAGCATCATGCCGAGCATGGCCTCGGCGTGCTGGCGGGCCTCGTCCGGCGAGCGGGCCAGCTTCACGCCGCCGCCCTTGCCGCGGCCGCCCGCGTGGATCTGCGCCTTCACCGCGCTGATGCCGCCGCCGAGCTGGCGCGCCGCGCCCTCCGCCTCGAGCGGCGTGACCGCGAGGTAGCCGCGGGGCACCGCCACGCCGAACTTCCGCAGGATTTCCTTCGCCTGGTACTCGTGGATCTTCAAGCCGAGCTCGCTCTCTCGTGGTGACGACGAAGGCCGGTCGTCCCCGGATGGGGCGAACGACCGGCCCGAGAAACCTACTACAGCTTGGTCTCGGCGACGGACTTCTTCACGCTGTCCACCGACCGCTGGAGCATGGCGCGCTCGTCGTCGTTCAGCTCGAGCTCGAGCACCCGCTCCACGCCGCCGGCGCCGATCACCACCGGGACGCCGACGAACAGGCCCTTCACCCCGTACTGGCCCTCCAGCAGCGCCGAGCAGGGCAGCACCCGCTTCTTGTCGCGCAGGTACGACTCCGCCATGGCGATCGCCGAGGCGGCCGGCGCGTAGAAGGCCGAGCCGGTGCCGAGCAGCGCGACGATCTCTCCCCCGCCCTTGCGCGTGCGCTCCACGATCGCGTCGAGCTTGGCCTTGTCGAGCAGCCGGGTGAGCGGCACGCCGGCCACCGACGAGTAGCGGAGCAGCGGGACCATGTCGTCGCCGTGGCCGCCGAGCACCATCGCCTGGACGTCCTGCGGCGAGACCCCGGCCGCGTCGCCCACGAAGTACTGGAAGCGCGCGGTGTCGAGCACGCCGGCCATGCCGACCACCCGGTTCTTGGGGAAGCCGGTGACCTTGTACATGGCGTAGACCATCGAATCGAGCGGGTTCGTGATGACGATGACGAACGCGTTCGGCGCGTACTGCTTGATGCCGTGCGCGACCTTGGTGATCGCGTCGAGGTTCACCTTCAGGAGATCCTCGCGGCTCATGCCCGGCTTGCGCGGCACGCCGGCGGTCACGATGCAGACGTCGGCGTCGCGGATGACCGAGTAGTCGGTGGTGCCGCCCCCGGTCACGTCCACGTCCCACTTGCCGACGCCGCGCGTCTCCTGCAGGTCGAGCGCCTTGCCCTTGGCGACGCCCTCCATGATGTCCACCAGGACGACGTCGCCGAGCTCCTTCTGCCCGGCCAGGAGCGCGAGCGTGCCGCCGATCTGTCCCGCGCCGATGAGCGCGATCTTCTTCCGCTGGGCCATGTGGTCTCTCCGGGGTTGGGAAGCCGCTACGCTACATGTGCTTGATGATCTCGTCGCCGAACTCGGAGCACTTCACCTCGACCGCGTCCGCGACGCCCTCGGCCTTCATCAGGCGCGCGAAGTCGTAGGTGACGCGGTGGCCGGCGATGGCGCCGTCCATGCCCTTGACGATGAGGTCGGCCGCCTCGTTCCAGCCGAGGTGCCGGAACATCATCTCGCCGGAGAGGATCACCGAGCCCGGGTTCACCTTGTCGAGGTCCGCGTACTTCGGCGCGGTGCCGTGGGTGGCCTCGAAGATGGCGTGGCCGGTGACGTAGTTGGCGTTGCCGCCCGGCGCGATGCCGATGCCGCCCACCTGCGCGGCGAGCGCGTCGGAGAGGTAGTCGCCGTTCAGGTTGAGCGTGGCGACCACGTCGAAGTCCTCGGGCCGGGTCAGCACCTGCTGCAGCGTGATGTCGGCGATGGCGTCCTTGACCAGGATGCGCCCCTCGGCGACGGCGGCCTTCTGCTCGGCGGCGGCGGCCTCCTCGCCGCGCGAGGCCTTGGTGCGCTCCCACTGCTCCCAGGTGTACACGCGGTCGGCGAACTCCCGCTCGGCGAGCGCGTAGCCCCAGTTCCGGAACGCACCCTCCGTGAACTTCATGATGTTGCCCTTGTGCACGAAGGTGACGCTCCGGCGCTTCTCGCGGACGGCGTACTCGAGCGCCGCGCGGACCAGCCGCTCCGTCCCCTCGCGCGAGACCGGCTTCACGCCCACCCCGGACGTCGCCGGGAATCGGATCTTCCGGTACTCCTTCGGGAACTCCTGCTCGAGGAACGCGAGCAGCTTCTTCGCCTGCTCCGAGCCCGCCTCCCACTCGATCCCGGCGTAGATGTCCTCCGTGTTCTCCCGGAAGATCACCATGTTGACCTTCTCCGGGCGCTTCACCGGCGAGGGCACGCCCCGGAACCAGCGCACCGGGCGGAGGCAGACGTAGAGATCGAGGAGCTGGCGCAGCGCGACGTTGAGCGAGCGGATGCCGCCGCCGATGGGCGTGGTGAGCGGCCCCTTGATGCCGATGAGGTACTCGCGGAACGCCTGGATCGTCTCGTCGGGCAGCCAGTTGTTGAACTTGGTGAACGCCTTCTCGCCCGCGTAGACCTCGGTCCAGGCGATCTTCCGGCGGCCGCGGTAGGCCTTCTCCACCGCCGCGTCGAGCACCCGGACGCTGGCGCGCCAGATGTCGCGGCCGGTGCCGTCACCCTCGATGAACGGCAGGATGGGCCGGTCGGGAACGTTCAGCTTCCCGTCGACGAGCGAGATCTTCGCCCCATCCTTCGGGACCACCGGCTTCGCATCCGCCATGACGAGCTTCCTCGCGTGTGGGGAGAGGTGGAGCCGGGGTCTTAGCATCGCGCCGCGTGGGGTGTAAAGGCGCTGACCGCTCCAACATTCGGAATTCGCGGCACTTTACAACGACCATGGCGGTCGATGTTGGACCGCCCACGGGTCACCCCTGAGAAGGGCGTCCGACGGCTGACCAGCCGCAGAGACGGAGGTTTCGCGCAGCGACGCGCGCGCGTGCGCGGGGGCTGCAGAGCGCCGCGAGCTCGATCTCGCGCTCGGCCCCGAACGAGGTCCGGGCGTGGCTCGGGGTGTGGCCCGGGTGCGCCATCAGCTCGGTCACGCCCTCCCCCACCTCGTCGAGCGCCGCGAGGAGCGCGTCCTCGGTCCAGGCCGGGCGCCGTGCCGCGTCGCCGAGGAACGCGTCGGCGGTCGCCACCCCCGCCGCGCGGAGCGCCGCGCGCATGGGCGCGTCGAGCGACCGCAGCGGCAGCCCACGCTCCGCCGCCACCGCGCAGAACGCCTCCCGCACCGCCGGCGCGGCGTGCGCGTGCTTGTGGCTGTCGAGGTGCGTGGGCGCGCCGCCGCGCAGCGCCTCGAAGCGCTCGAGCTGCCGCCGCAGCGCCGCCTCCGCCTCGGCCCGCCCGGCGCCCGGGTCGACGACGGCGTGCAGGCCGATCCCGAGCGAGCGCGGCGCGCGGGCCAGCGCCGCGGCCGCGAACGGCGTCTCGACCATGGCGGTGGCGCTGGTGACCAGCCCGCGCGCGTGCGCCTCGAGGATGCCCCGGTCGATCTCCGGGTCGTAGCCGAGGTCGTCGGCGTTCACGATCAGCCATCGCATGGCGGCGCCCGCGACCGTCGCGCGCCGGGTCCGCCGAGTCAAGCGCGGGCGCGCGCCGGAGCGCTAGTGGAGCTGGCCGGGCTCCGGCTCCTCCGCGCCGGCGTCGGGCCGGGCCTCGGGGCCGCGCGCCGGCGGCTGGCGCGGCAGGTCCACCGTGAACGTCGCCCCGGCGCCGGGCGCGCTCGTCACCGCGATGGTGCCGCCGTGCGCCTCCACGATCTGCCGCGCGATGTAGAGCCCCAGCCCGAGCCCGCCGAAGTTCTGGGCCGGCACCGCGCGCGCGAAGCGGTCGAACACCCGCGCTTGCTGCTCCGGCGCGATGCCGATGCCCTGGTCGCTGACGCGCACGCGGGCGGTGCCGTCGTCGCCGGCGACGTGCAGCGCGATGGGCCGCCCCTGCCCGAACTTGGCGGCGTTCACCAGCAGGTTCGAGATCACCTGCTCGAGCCGGGTCCGGTCCCAGGCGCCGGTCACCGGCTGCAGGTCGAGCGCGAGCCTCGACCCGGAGCGCGCCAGGTCGCCCTCGGCGTGGCCGGCCGCGTCGCGCGCCACCTCGGCGAGGTCGAGCGGCTCGCGCCGGAGCTCGATCTTGCCGAGGCGCATGCGCGAGACGTCGAGCAGCTCGCCCACCAGCGCGGCCAGGCGGCGCGTCTGCCGCTCGAGCGTCTCCAGCCGCTCCACCACCGGCGCCGGCAGGCCCTCGCCCGAGCGCAGCGCGGCCCGGTGGAGCAGCTGCAGCTGGAGCTGGAGCGCGGTGACCGGCGTGCGCAGCTCGTGCGAGGCCACCGACAGGAACTCGTCGCGCTCGCGCACCTCCTCCTGCGCCTTCCGCCAGAGCCGGGCGCGCTCCTCGATCTTCCGCCGCTCGGTGGCGTCGCGCACCGCCGCCATCACGCAGCTCCGCCCGTCCACCTGGATCGGCGACAGGCTGATCTCGGCCGGGAACTCGGCCCCGTCGTGACGCAGCCCGGACAGGTCGAGGCCCAGCCCCATGGGGCGCGTGCGCGGCGCAGCCTGGTACGCGGAGCGGTGGACCTGGTGCATGGTCCGGTAGCGCGCCGGGAGGAGCACCTCCACCGGCCTCCCCACCAGCTCCTCGCTCCGGTAGCCGAAGAGGCGCTCGGCGTGGGCGTTCACGAACACGATCGCGCCGGCGTCGTCGGCGATCACCATGGCGTCGGGCGCCGAGTCGAGCAGCGAGAAGTCCACGCCGCCCTCTGAGATGCTGCCTCCGGCGCGCTCCGTGAAGTCCCGCGCCCTCCCGGTGCGAGCCCGCGCTCCCTCGCCCGCCCCGGTGCCCGCGCGGCCCGCCGGAGCCCACCTTCAAGGTGGTTGGTCCCGCGGCGGACCGGGAGCGTCCATGCGAGTCAGCGCCTCTCTCTCCATCCCGTGGCTCGTGCTCGTGACGGGCCTGGCCGGGATCTCCGCGCACGCGGCGGCGCCGCCCACGGCGCGCGTCGAGCTGGAGGTGGCGGGCGTGCTGCCGATGCCGGAGGGCGCCGCCTCGATCCTGGTGCTGCGCGAGAAGGGGGCGAAGAACCTGCTCCCGCTGGTGGTGCCGGGCGCGCAGGACCAGGACCTCGGCCGGCGCCTGCGCGCCGACGCGGCCCCGGGCCTGCTCGCCGAGACGATCCGGGCGCTGGGCGGGCGGGTGCGCGAGGTGGAGATCGCGTCGGCGGACGAGGGCCCGGGCGGCGCGCGGGTGCGGCTGACGCAGGGCGCCCGCCGCCTCGAGCTCCCCGGCGCGGCCTCGGAGTCGGTGGCGCTGGCGGTCTCGGCCGGCGCGCCCATCTTCACCAGCCGCCGGGTGATGGACGAGTCGGGCCTGTCGCCGGAGGAGGTGGACCGGGCGCGCGAGCGGGCGGCCGCGCGCGAGGGCGGGGAGCCGCAGCGGATGTAGCGACCGCGCTACTGGGCGCTCGGCTCGCCGGGCGGGCGCGCCGGGCGCGGCGTGGGCAGGCGCGACTCCGCGGCGAAGTCGTAGATCGACTCGAGCCGGACGTTCCGGTAGCGCTCCAGCTTGAACGCCATGCGCGAGAGCGTCGCCAGGAACTCCTTCACGTCCACCGTGCCGCCCTTGCCGGCCGCCTTGCGCAGGCGCTTCACCTCGGCGTGGATCGCCTTGTGCGCCTCGCGCGGGTGGTACAGGAACGCGCCGGAGAAGTAGAGCGCGCCCTGGAACGGGAGCAGCCGCGCCTCCAGCACGTCGCCCTTGTCCAGCCCGGCCACGTGGCGCCGCTCGGTGACGTCGTAGTCACCGGCGGTGAACACGTCCCGGAGCCGCAGCAGGCCGTCGCGGATCTTGCGGACCTCGAACAGCCCGTGGACGTTGCGCGCCAGGTCCTGGTAGGCGGCCAGCTCCTCGGGCGAGAGCGAGGGGCCCTCGGCCTCGATGAACCGCTCGATGGTGGTGCCGGTGCCGCCCGCGGGCCGGTGGTCGTAGAGGTAGTAGTCGAGCATCCCGTTCAGCCGGGGCTCGTAGGTGCGATCCTCCTCGTGCGGCTCGCCGTACCGGTCGAAGTGGAACCGGCGCGCGGCGAGGAGCTCCTCCTTGCGCGCGCCGTCGGTGGCCCAGGCGAGCAGGCGCTCGTGCAGCAGCTGCAGCGTCATCGAGACCGCTCCATCATCGCCACGAAGCGCGCGAACAGCGGGCGCGCGTCGTGCGGCCCGGGCGACGACTCCGGGTGGTACTGGACGCTGAAGGCGGGCGCGTCGAGCACCTCGATGCCCTCCACCGTCCCGTCGTTCAGGTTCACGTGGGTGACGCGGGCGCGCTTGCCCAGGCTGGCGTCGTCCACGGCGAAGCCGTGGTTCTGGGCGGTGATGTCCACCTTGCCCGTGTCGAGCTCCTTCACCGGCTGGTTCGCGCCGCGGTGGCCGAACTTGAGCTTGTAGGTGCGCGCCCCGATGGCGAGCGCCAGGATCTGGTGGCCGAGGCAGATGCCGAACACCGGCACCTTGCCGAGCAGCGCCGCCACCGTCTCGCGCGCGCCGGTCACGGCGGCCGGGTCGCCCGGGCCGTTGGTGAGGAACACGCCGTCCGGGCGGAGCGCCAGCGCCTCGGCCGCGCTGGTGCGCGACGGCACCACCGTGACGCGGCAGCCGGCCTGGGCGAGCAGCCGGAGCATGGCCCGCTTCAGGCCCCAGTCGTACGCGACCACGTGGAAGCGCGGCCTCTCGAGCGGCGCGCGCTCGGCGTCGGTCCAGCAGTCGGCGCCCTGCTCGGTCCACTCGTACGGCGCCGCGGTGGAGATGCGGGTGGCGAGGTCCTGCCCCTCCATCCCGGGCAGCGCGCGCGCCCGCTCCACCAGCGCCCGGGCGCTCCCCTCGGTGGCGATGACGCCCATCTGCGCGCCGGCGGTGCGGATGTGCCGCGTGAGCCGCCGGGTGTCGATGCCGGTGATCCCGACGATGCCGTGCGCCGCGAGGTAGCCGTGCAGGCTCTGCTCCGCGCGGAAGCTCGACGGCTCCTCGGCGGCGTGGCGGACGATGAAGCCGGTGGCGTGCGGGCGCGCGGACTCCTCGTCGGCGCGGTTCACGCCGTAGTTCCCCTGCTCCGGATACGTCATGCAGATCATCTGATCGACGTACGACGGGTCGGTCAGGATCTCCTGGTATCCGGTCATGGAGGTGTTGAAGACGACCTCCCCCGTGGCCTCGCCGGTCGCGCCGAGCGAGAACCCCTCGAAGGTGGTGCCGTCCGCCAGCGCCAGGATCGCCTGCTTCATCGGTCTGCCTTGCCCTCCTCGTGGACGATCCGGCCACCCACGATCGTGTGCGTGCAACGCCCGGCGAGCCGCCTTCCCTTCCACGGCGTGTTGCGGCCCTTCGACTGCAGCCGCGCCGGGTCCAGCGTCCACTCGGCGGCGGGGTCGAGCACCGCCACGTCCGCGGCGGCGCCGCGCGCCAGCGTGCCACCGGGCAGCCCGAAGACCCTGGCCGGCCCCGCGGTGAGCGCCTCGACGAGCCGGCGCTCGGTCAGCGCGCCCTCCCGCACCAGGCCCAGGCACACCGAGAACGCGGTCTCGAGCCCGACGATGCCGTTCGCGGCGGCGTCGAACTCCACGTCCTTCTCCACGGCCGAGTGCGGCGCGTGATCGGTGGCGATGGCGTCGAGCGTGCCGTCGGCGAGCCCCTCGCGGCAGGCGCGGACGTCCTCCGCCGCGCGGAGCGGCGGGTTCATCTTGAAGTCGGTCGAGTAGCCGGACGCGGCCACGTCCTCGTCGCTGAGCGCGAGGTGGTGCGGGGTGACCTCGCCGGTCACCGGCAGCCCGCGGCGCTTCGCCTCGCGGATGGCGCGGACCGCGCCGGCGGTGCTGACGTGGGCGACGTGCAGCCGCCCGCCGGTGAGCTCCACCAGCGCGATGTCGCGGAGCACCATCACGTCCTCGGCCTGGGACGGGATGCCCTTCAGGCCGAGCCGCGTCGCGGCGGCGCCCTCGTGCATCACGCCCTTGCCGACGAGGTGCAGGTCCTCCTCGTGCACGGTGAGCGGCAGGCCGAAGGCGCGCGCGTACTCGAGCGCGCGGCGCATGAGCGCCGACGACATCACCGGCCGCCCGTCGTCCGAGAGCGCCACGCAGCCCGAGGCCTTCAGCTCGCCGTACTCGGCCAGCTCCTCGCCGTTCGAGCCCTTGGAGATGGCGCCCACCGGGTAGACGCGCGCCAGCCCGGCCGCCGCGGCGCGCGCGAGCACGAGCTCGGTCACCGCGGCGCAGTCGTTCACCGGCTTCGTGTTCGGCATGGCGCAGACGGCCGTGAAGCCGCCCGCCACCGCCGCCCGCGCGCCGGTCGCGACGGTCTCCTTGTACTCCTGCCCCGGCTCGCGCAGGTGGACGTGCAGGTCCACGAAGCCCGGGGTGACCCACCGGTTCCGCGCGTCGACGGCGCGGGCGTCGCGCGGGCGCTCCACCCGCTCCGCCACCTCGGCCACCTTGCCGTCGCGGATCACCACGGTGCGGACGCCGTCCACGCCGCTCGCCGGGTCGATGACCCGCCCGCCCTCGATGAAGAGCACGTCAGACATCGCGCCTGCCTCCCGTCCCGAGCCGCGCCGTCACGCCCTGGCCTCCTCGCCCGCGCCGCCCGCGAGCAGGTACAGGATCGCCATCCGGACCGCCACCCCGTTCTGCACCTGGTCCAGGATCACCGAGCGGGGCCCGTCCGCCACCTCGGGGGAGAGCTCCACCCCGCGGTTGATGGGGCCGGGGTGCAGGATCACGCAGGAGGGCTTCAGCCAGTCGGCCGCCTTCTTCGCGTTCAGGCCCCAGACCTTCGAGTACTCGCGCGTCCCCGGGATGAGCGGGTCGCCGATGCGCTCGTGCTGGATGCGCAGCATGATGACCGCGTCCGCGCCGTCCACCGCCTCCTTCAGGTCGGTGTGGACGGTGGCGCCCAGCCGCTCGACGCCGGCCGGCATCATGGTGGGCGGCCCGCACAGCCGGACCTTCGCGCCCAGCTTCGGGAACGCGTGCAGGTCGGAGCGGGCCACGCGCGAGTGGCTGACGTCGCCCACGATGGCGACGGTCTTGCCCTCCAGCGTGCCGAGCTTCTCCCGCAGCGTGAAGCAGTCGAGGAGCCCCTGGCTCGGGTGCTCGTGCGCGCCGTCGCCGGCGGAGACCACCGAGCAGCCGACGTGCTCGGCCACGAGCCTGGGCGCGCCGCCGGCCGAGTGCCGGATCACCAGCACGTCGGGGCGCATCGCCTCGAGGTTCTTCGCCGTGTCCACCAGCGTCTCGCCCTTGGTGACCGAGGAGGACGACGAGGTCCAGTTGAGCGCGTCGGCGGACAGGATCTTGGCGGCGGTCTCGAAGGAGCTGCGGGTCCGGGTGGACGCCTCGAAGAACAGGTTCACCACCATCTTGCCGCGCAGGCTCGGGACCTTCTTGATGGGCCGCTGCAGGACCTCCTTCATGGAGACGGCGAGGTCGATGACCTCGAGGATCTCCTCGCGGGAGAAGTCCTCCAGCGCGATGCAGTGCTTGTGTCGACCGATCACGGCGCCCTCCTCGGCTTGACCACCACCGCGTCCTCGGGCGCGCCCGACTCCACCAGGCGCACCTGCACGTCGTCCTGGTCCGAGACCTCCAGCCGCGCGCCGGCGAAGTCGGCCGAGATGGGCAGCTCGCGGCCGCCGCGGTCCACCAGCACCGCCAGCCAGACGCGGCGCGGGCGGCCGAAGTCGACGATCTCGTCGAGCGCCGCGCGCACCGTGCGGCCGGTGTAGAGCACGTCGTCCACCAGCACCAGGGTCTTGCCCTGCACCGGGAAGCGCACGTCGGTCGGGCCGATCACCGGGGCCGCGCCCTTCTCGGCGAGGTCGTCGCGGTAGAGCGCGATGTCCAGCGTCCCGAGCGGCGGCTCGGCGCCGAGCTCCCGCGCCAGCTCGCGGCGGAGCCGCTGGGCGAGGTGCACCCCGCCCCGCCGGATGCCCACGATGGCGACGTCGCCGGCCGCCCCCGCCGCGCGGGCGCGCTCCGCGATGTCGCGGCCCAGGCGTCGTACCGCTCGTTCGATCTCCGCAGCGTTCATGCGCCCCCCTACCGCGATGGTCCCCAGTCCGGGATGGAGATGTCCTGCGTGAAGTCCACCGTGAACGTCTTCTCCACGGTGCGATCCAGGTACGGCAGCTCCACCAGGCGCACGTACTCGAACGCCACGTGCAGCGTGGGCGCCGCGCCGCTGGTGTCGCGCTCCCAGACCAGGTCGGCGGGCGCGACCGTCACCGCCGGCACCGTGGCCGGCTCGCCGCGCTCGTCCACGATCTGGTCGGTGGCGAGCATCTCCAGGCGCCGGATCATGTCGGCGCGCAGCCGGTCGTCGTTCCGGTCCTTGACGGCGCGGTTCATGAAGTCGCGCACCACCTGGCGCGCCTGGAAGTCCACGATGTAGACGGGCACCCAGACCCACGCCAGGTAGCCGCCGCCGAGCAGCGCGGCGAGGATCGCGGCCGTGACCCACGTGATCTGCCCGCGCGCGGAGCGCGGCAGGGAGGACGGGGAGAGGCTGGGCATCAGGGGGTGTTTCTAGCGCTAGTCGATGGGTTTGAAAAGCCGGTCGAGCCGGAGCCCGCCTGCGCCCCGCGGCCACAGGCCCCCGTCCCCCCAGCTCCAGAAGACCAGCGCGGCGCGGCCGCGGATGTGGCCGACCGGGACCTGCCACCCGCCCATCCCCCGGCTGTCGGCCGAGAGATCGCGGTTGTCGCCCATCACGAACACGTGCCCGGGCCGGACCACCTCGAACGGCCCCTCGCGCGAGGCGAGCCGCGCCCGCCGGCACTGGAGGACGTCGTAGCTCGCCACGCCGTCGGCGGCGGCCGCCTGCCAGCTCGTCTCGGCGTCGCCGGGGAGATCGCCCCGGGGCGGGAGGATGGGCCCCTTGGCGAGCGCCTCGCGGTAGCGCCGGCAGCTCTCGGCGAGCGGCTCGCCGGTGGACGGGCTCCGCTCGGCGTAGGCGTACTCGCCGGCCGCCGCGCGCGGCTGCGGCACGCCGTTCACGAACAGGACCTGCTCCCGGATCTCGATGACGTCGCCCGGGACGCCCACCACCCGCTTCACGTAGTCGCTGGTCGGATCGCGCGGGTTCTCGAAGACGATGACGTCCCCGCGCCGCGGCGCGCCGGTCTCGACCAGGCGCAGGTGCGTGAACGGGAGTCGCACCGCGTAGGCGACCTTGGAGACGAAGATGTAGTCGCCGACCACCAGCGTCGGGACCATCGAGCCGGACGGGATCCGGAACGCGTCGAGGACGAACGCGCGGACCAGGAGCGCCAGGACCACCGCGAGCGCGATGGACTCCGCGTACTCGCGCCACCAGGGCTTCACCCGGGCGGCCAGGTGCTCCTCCCAGAGCGCGTCCAGCCTGCGGAGCGCGGCGGAGAGCGCCTCCGGCTCGCCGCCTCGCGCGGCGGCGGTCACCTCGCCGGCGGCCGCGTCCACGGCGCCGCGCGCGTCGCCCAGGACGCGGCGGTGCCGGGCGGCCAGCCGGCGGGCGTCGCGCGCGAAGCGGAGCGCGTCGCGGCGCGCGCGCGCGAGGCGGGCGGCGTCCGCCACGGCGGCCCTACTCCTCCACCTTCAGGACCGCGAGGAACGCCTCCTGCGGGATCTCCACGGAGCCCACCTGCTTCATGCGCTTCTTGCCCTCCTTCTGCTTCTCGAGGAGCTTGCGCTTGCGCGAGATGTCGCCACCGTAGCACTTCGCGAGGACGTTCTTGCGGAAGGCCTTCACCGTCTCACGGGCGATCACCTTGGCGCCGATGGCCGCCTGTATGGCCACCTCGTACATCTGCTTCGGGATCACCTCGCGCAGCCGCTGGCAGAGGTCGCGCCCGCGCTGGTACGCGCGCTCGCGGTGGACGATGACCGAGAGCGCGTCCACCGGCTCGCCGTTGATGAGGATGTCGAGCTTGACGAGGTCCGCCTCCTCGTAGCCCTTCAGCTCGTAGTCGAGCGAGGCGTAGCCGCGCGAGACGCTCTTCAGCTTGTCGAAGAAGTCGAACACCACCTCGGCGAGCGGGATGTCGTAGGTGATCTGGACGCGCTTGGTGCCGAGGTACTTCAGGTCGCGCTGCACGCCCCGCCGCTCCTGGCACAGCTTCAGGATGGCGCCCACGTCCTCGGTGCGGGCGTGGATGTGGCAGGTGAGGTGCGGCTCCTCCAGCTTCGCGATCTTCTGCACCGGCGGGAGCTTGGCGGGGTTGTCGATCTCCTCCACCGCGCCGGTGGTGTCGGTCACCCGGTACACCACCGACGGCGCGGTGGTGATGAGCGCGAGCTGGTACTCGCGCTCGAGCCGCTCCTGCACGATCTCCATGTGCAGCAGCCCGAGGTAGCCGCAGCGGAACCCGAAGCCGAGCGCCTGCGAGGTCTCCGGCTCGTAGGTGAAGGCCGAGTCGTTGAGCGAGAGCTTCTCCAGCGCGTCGCGGAGCTGCTCGTAGTCGGCCGCCTCGATGGGGAAGACGCCGGAGAACACCATCGGCTTCACGACCTTGAAGCCGGGGAACGGCTCCTCCGTCGGCCGGGCCGCGTCGGTGATGGTGTCGCCCACCTTGGCGTCGTGGACGTCCTTCACGTTCGCGACCACCACGCCCACCTCGCCGGCCTGCAGCTCGCCGACGGCCTTCGCGAACGGCGCGAAGACGCCCAGCTCCTGGACCTCGAACTCCTTGCGGTTCGACCAGAGCCGGATCTTCTGCTTGGGGCGGACGGTGCCCTCGAACACCCGCACCAGCATGACCACGCCGCGGTAGGAGTCGTACCAGGAGTCGAACACGATCGCCTTCAGCGGCGCCTCGGGGTCGCCCTCCGGCGGCGGCACCCGGTGCACGATCTGCTCGAGGATCTCGCCGATGCCGACGCCCTCCTTGGCCGAGGCGGGCACCGCGTCCTTCGCGTCGAGGCCGATGACCTCCTCGATCTCGTGGCGGACGCCCTCCACGTCGGCGGACGGGAGGTCGATCTTGTTGATGACCGGGACGATCTCCAGGTCGTGGTCGAGCGCCTGGTAGACGTTCGCGAGCGTCTGCGCCTCCACGCCCTGCGTCGCGTCCACCACCAGGATGGCGCCCTCGCAGGCGGCCATCGAGCGCGAGACCTCGTACGCGAAGTCCACGTGGCCGGGGGTGTCGATCAGGTTCAGCTCGTAGTCGCGGCCGTCCTTCGCCCGGTACTTCATGCGGACGGTCTGGGCCTTGATCGTGATCCCGCGCTCCCGCTCCAGCTCCATGTTGTCGAGGAACTGGGCCTGGGCCTCGCGCTTGGTGACGGTCCCGGTGTGCTCGAGCAGGCGATCGGCGAGCGTGGACTTCCCGTGATCGATGTGGGCGATGATGGAGAAGTTGCGGATGTGTGAGTTCTTTTCGGCCATCGGGGCGGCAGGCTTTTAACACGGCGGCGCCGGGGGGACCACGGCGGCGGTCCCCGCGCCGGCACCTCCCGCTTCCGGGCGATATCGGCCCGGGCCTTCACCAACCGTCGGACACCCTACTGGGACTTCGGCTCAGAAATATCCGTATCTTGTGTTGATATACATGTACCCCACCATATGTTGTGGTCAGGCGTTGACACTCGGCCGGCGCTTGCTAGCATGTCTTCTCGTTCCGCGGGGGCGCGGAGCGGGAAGGACGGGCGGGATGGTGGCGGGGTGGGTGCGAAGAACAAGCAATCCTTCTGCCGGCTTGGGGGCGAAGCCGGCGTTCATGTCAGACCATCGCGATTAGGTAGACCTCCGGTTCACTGACGCGGGCCGGCCGGAGGAAAGGTCATGAGCGGGCGCCGATATCGGCACCCGTATGGGGAAGGCGTTTGCCTCGGACCGGGGGACGGTCTCGAGCGGGAGGTGGAAAGCGATGATGGAGCGCGAAGTCACGGGTCACAGGCCGCGGGCGTCCAAGTCCGCCAAGAAGCTCGCGAAGAAGGGCCTCTCGGTCGAGCGGTACTTCACCACCCCCGGCGTCGATCCGGCCGAGGAGCTCGCCTGGGAGACGCGGACCGCCGCGATCACCGGCGAGGGCGGCGCGACCATCTTCGAGCAGAAGGACGTCGAGGTCCCGAAGAGCTGGTCCCTCCTCGCGACGAACGTCGTCGCCTCCAAGTACTTCCGCGGCCAGCTCGGCACCCCGGCGCGCGAGCGCTCGGTCCGCCAGCTGGTCTCCCGGGTGGTCCAGACCATCGGCGCCTGGGGCCGCAAGGACGGCTACTTCGCGACCGAGGGCGACGCCGTGGCGTTCGAGGCCGAGCTCGCGCACCTCATCTACCGGCAGAAGATGAGCTTCAACTCGCCGGTGTGGTTCAACGTCGGCGTGGAGGAGCACCCGCAGTGCTCCGCGTGCTTCATCAACGCGGTCGGCGACTCGATGGACTCGATCCTGAAGCTCGCCCACACCGAGGGCATGCTCTTCAAGTACGGGTCCGGCACCGGCTCCAACCTCTCCAAGATCCGCTCCTCCAAGGAGCGGCTGTCCGGCGGCGGCGAGGCGTCCGGCCCGGTCTCGTTCATGCGCGGCTTCGACGCCTTCGCCGGCGTCATCAAGTCGGGGGGCAAGACCCGCCGCGCCGCCAAGATGGTGATCCTCGACGTGGATCACCCGGACGTGGTCGAGTTCGTGAACTGCAAGGCCGACGAGGAGAAGAAGGCCTGGGCGCTCATCGAGGCCGGCTACGACGGCGGCTTCAACGTGCGCGGCGGCGCCTACGACTCGGTCTTCTTCCAGAACGCCAACCACTCGGTCCGCGTCACCGACGCGTTCATGCGCGCGGTGCTCGAGGACCGCGAGTGGAAGCTCACCGCCCGCACCGACGGCGAGGCGCTCGAGACGATCCGCGCCCGCGACCTGATGCGCCAGATCACCGAGGCCGCCTGGCTCTGCGGCGACCCGGGCATGCAGTTCGACACCACCATCAACGCCTGGCACCCCTGCCCGAACACGGACCGCATCAACGCGTCCAACCCGTGCTCGGAGTACATGTTCCTCGACGACTCGGCCTGCAACCTGGCGTCGCTGAACCTGATGCACTTCCGCTCGATCGAGGGCGGCTTCGACGTCGAGTCGTTCAAGCGGGCGGTGGACCTCACCATCCTGGCGCAGGAGATCCTGGTCTCGAACGCCAAGTACCCCACCCCGGCCATCGGCAAGAACAGCGAGGAGTACCGGCCGCTCGGGCTCGGCTACGCGAACCTCGGCGCCCTCCTCATGGCGAGCGGCCTGCCCTACGACTCCGACGGGGGCCGGGCCTGCGCCGCGGCCATCACCGCGCTCATGACCGGCGAGGCGTACGCGATGAGCGCCCGCATCGCCGACCGGATGGGCCCGTTCGCCGGGTACGAGAAGAACCGCGACCCGTTCCTCGGCGTGATCCGAAAGCACGCGCAGCACGTCGACCTCGTCGACCCGACGCTGGTCGAGCCCGGCCTGCTCGCGGCCGCGCGCGACGCCTGGGGCGACGCGCTCCGCCAGGGCATGGAGAGCGGCTACCGCAACGGCCAGGTCACCGTGCTCGCGCCCACCGGCACCATCGGCTTCATGATGGACTGCGACACCACCGGCATCGAGCCCGACATCGCGCTCGTGAAGTACAAGAAGCTGGTGGGCGGCGGGATGCTCAAGATCGTGAACAACACGGTCCCGCTCGCGCTGCAGAAGCTCGGCTACTCCTCCGAGGAGATCACCTCCGTCCTGCAGTTCATCGACGAGGTGGAGACGATCGAGGGCGCCCCCGGGCTCCGCCCCGAGCACGCCGCGGTGTTCGACTGCGCCTTCAAGGCGCGCAACGGCACCCGCTCGATCCACTACATGGGCCACATCCGCATGATGGGCGCGGTCCAGCCGTTCCTGTCCGGGGCGATCTCGAAGACGGTCAACATGCCGACCTCCGCGACGCCGCAGGACATCGAGAACGCCTACCTCGAGTCCTGGAAGCTCGGCCTGAAGGCGGTCGCCATCTACCGCGACGGCTGCAAGCGGAGCCAGCCGCTCAACACCGGCAAGGAGGAGGAGGAGAAGAAGGACGCGACGGAGCCGCGCCTCGCCCGCCGCCGCCTGCCGGACGAGCGCCGCTCGATCACGCACAAGTTCTCGATCGGCGGCCACGAGGGCTACATGACCGTCGGCATGTACGACGACGGGGCGCCCGGCGAGGTGTTCATCACCATGGCGAAGGAGGGCTCGGTGGTCTCGGGCCTGATGGACAGCTTCGCCACCGGCATCTCGATGGCGCTGCAGTACGGCGTGCCGCTGAAGGTGCTCTGCGACAAGTTCAGCCACACGCGCTACGAGCCGTCCGGCTTCACCGGCAACCCGGACATCCCCATCGCGAAGTCGGTCACCGACTACATCTTCCGCTGGCTGGCGCTGAAGTTCCTGCCCAGCGAGGAGGGCTCGGTGGTGTCGCCGCCGCCGCTCATGACGCCCGGCCAGGCGCCGGCGCGCCACGGCTCGTCGGAGCAGACCGTGGTGGTGAGGTCGCTGCCCGCGACGAACGGCGCGATGAACGGGTCGAACGGCGTCAACGGCGCGCACGTCACCGACACCGACGCCCCGCCCTGCCCGACCTGCGGGTCGATCACGGTGCGGAACGGCGCCTGCTACAAGTGCGTGAACTGCGGCTCGACCACGGGCTGCAGCTAGGTCCCTCGACCCCGATCCGCTCATCCGGTCCCTTTCGACTCGTCCGCTCATCCCGTTCCTTCGACTCCGTCCGCTCATCCCGAGCGTAGCGCCGCGCAGCGGCGCGGAGTCGAGGGACGGCCGCGCGGAGTCGAGGGACAGGTGAGCGGATCATCGCATCCGCCCGCTCATCCCGACCCTTCGACTCCGTCCGCTCATCCCGACCCTTCGACTCCGTCCGCTCATCCCGAGCGTAGCGCCGCGCAGCGGCGCGGAGTCGAGGGACGGCCGCGCGGAGTCGAGGGACGGGATCGCGAGGAGGCCCGGGGCGCAGCAACGGTGGGCGCCTCAGTGGAAGTCCCGCGCGCGCGCGTCCATGGAGGGCGCGAGCGCGAGCGGGGCCACCGAGTCCACCCGCACGTTCACCACCTTCCCGCTCCGCTCCACCCGGCCGCGCGCCAGCAGGAACGGCGCGCCGCGGACCACCGGCCGGAAGCGCTCGTACACGTCGGGCATCACCACCAGGTTCGCGATCCCGGTCTCGTCCTCCAGGCTCACGAAGACGATGCCGCGGGCGGTCTCCGGCCGCTGCCGGACGATGACCAGCCCCGCCACCTCGACCGGCGCGCGATCCGGGAGGCGCCCCAGCTCGCGGGCGGTGCGGATCCGGTCGCCGCCCAGCCCGGGCCGCACCAGCGCCATGGGGTGGCCGCGCACCGACAGGCCGGTGGTGGTGAAGTCGGCCGAGACCTCGTCGGCGGCGGAGGCCGCGGGGAGCGCCGCCTCGGGCTCCGGCGGCGCCAGCCCCGCGAACAGGTCGCCGCCGTCCGCCTCCACCGCCAGGCTGCGCCAGACCGCGCCGCGGCGGTCGGGCGCGAGCGCGCCGAGCGCGCCCGCCTCGGCCAGCCGCACCAGCCAGGCGCGGGAGAGCCGGGCGCGGCGGACCAGCTCCGCCACCGAGCCGAATGGGCCGGCCGCCCGCGCCTCGAGGATGGCCTCCCCCACCGCGCGCGGGAGGCCGCGGATGGCGTGCAGCCCCACGCGCAGCACCGCCGCCTCGCCCGGCGCGGCCGGCCGCCCGGGCACGGCGCCCTCCAGGCTGCTCTCCCAGCCGCTGCAGCCGACGTCCACCCCGCGCACCTCCACGCCGTGCCGCTTCGCGTCCTCCACCAGCGTGTGCGGCGCGTAGAACCCCATGGGCTGGCTGTTCAGGAGCGCGCAGGCGAACGCGGCCGGGTGGTAGCGCTTCAGCCAGGCCGAGGCGTAGACCAGCAGCGCGAACGAGGCCGCGTGCGACTCCGGGAAGCCGTACCCGGCGAACCCGAGCAGCTGCTTGAAGATCTCCTCCGCGTCCGCGCCGGAGATGCCCCGCTCCGCCATGCCCGCCACCAGCCGCGCCTTCATGGCGGCGAGCTTCTCGTGCGAGCGGCGGTGCGTCATCACCCGGCGCAGCTCGTCCGCCTCGCCCGGCGTGAACCCGGCCGCCACCACCGCGAGGCGCATGGCCTGCTCCTGGAACAGCGGGACGCCCAGCGTGCGGGCCAGCACCGGCTCGAGCGGCGCGTACGGGTAGCGGACCTGCTCCTTGCCGTCGCGGCGGCGCAGGTAGGGGTGGATCATGCCGCCCTGGATCGGCCCGGGCCGGATGATCGCGACCGAGATGACGAGGTCGTAGAAGTTGCGCGGGCGCAGCCGCGGGGCGAGCGACATCTGCGCGCGCGACTCCACCTGGAACACGCCGATGGAGTCGGCGCGCCCGAGCATCTCGTAGACCTCCGGATCCTCGGCCGGGATGGTGGCGAGCGCGTCGGGGTGCGGCACCGGGGTGGGCGAGGCCGGCGCGGGCCGGTGGCGCGCGAGCAGCGCCAGCGCCCGGGAGAGCGCGGTGAGCATGCCCAGGCCGAGCAGGTCCACCTTGAGCAGGTCCAGCTCGGCGAGATCGTCCTTGTCCCACTGGACGATGGTGCGGCCGGGCATGGCGGCGGGCTCGATGGGCACCGTCTCGCAGAGCGGCCGCCGCGTGATGACGAAGCCGCCCACGTGGATGGAGAGGTGGCGCGGGAAGCCCTGCAGCTCGCGCGCGAGCGCGAGCGTCATCCGCACCCGCTCCGAGTCCGCCGCGTCGAGACCGGCCTGCGCGAGGAGCGCCGGCCCCACCTGCCCCAGGTCCTCGTAGCTGCCCACCAGCTTCGCGAGCCGGTCCACCTGGCCGAGCGAGAGCCCGAGCGCCTTCCCCACGTCGCGGAGCGCCGACTTGCCCCGGTAGGTGATCACCTCGCAGACCATCCCGGCGCGGTCGCGGCCGTAGCGCTGGTAGACGTACTGGAGCACCTCCTCGCGGCGCTCGTGCTCGAAGTCCACGTCGATGTCGGGCGGCTCGCCGCGCTCGGCGGAGATGAACCGCTCGAACAGGAGCCCCATGCGCACGGGGTCGATGGAGGTGATGCCGAGCACGTAGCAGACGGCGGAGTTGGCCGCGCTGCCGCGCCCCTGGCAGAGGATCCCGCGCGAGCGCGCGAACCGGACCACGTCCCAGACCGTGAGGAAGTAGCTCGCGTACCCGAGCGACTCGACGAGGTCGAGCTCCCGGGCGAGCTGCCGGGCCACGTCCTCCGGCGGCTCGCCGCCGTAGCGCCAGCGCGCGCCCTCGCGCACCAGCTCGCGCAGCAGCGCCATCCCCGCGAGCGCCCCGTCCCGATCCGCGCCGGCGTCCCCGGCGGCGACCGCGGCGGCGGGCAGGCCGGGGACGGCGGGGACGGCGGGAGCTCCGGGCTCGGCCGCGGGCTCGGGCCCGGCCGGGCGGTCCGCCGGGAGCGAGGCCCGGAGCGCGAGGCTCGGGGTGGCGGTCCGCGCGCCGTCCCGCGCCGCCTGCGCCGGGCTGGAGGTGGCGACCTCGACGCCGCCGGCGAGCGCGCCGCGCTCCACCACCACCGGCGGCAGCGGGTGCTCGCCGCGGATCTCCTCCATGCGGAAGCGGCACTGGTCGGCGATGTCGGCGGCGGCCGCGAGCCCCTCGGGGAAGTCGCTCCACAGCCGCGCCAGCTCCTCGGGGCCCTTCAGCGTCCGCTCGGCGTTCGGGAACAGGCGCCGCCCGGCCCGATCGACGGTGGTGCCGTGGCGCACGCAGGTGAGCACGTCCTGCAGCACCTGCCGGGCGCGCGCGTGCGTGTGGACGTCGTTCGTCACCGCCACCGGCACCCCGAGCCGCCGCCCCGCGGAGCGGGCGGCGAGCACGCGCGCCTCCTCGCCGGCCACCCGGTGGCGCGCCACCGCGAGCGCCGCCCGCCGGCCGAACGCGTCCTTCAGCCGCGCGACCGCGTCGCCGTCGGCGCCGGGGTACAGCGCGAACAGCCCCCGCGCGCCGGCCGCCACCGCCTCGAACGGCACCGCGACCGCGTCCCGCTCGCGGCGCGGCGGCGCGCCGGTCCAGCCCTCGCCGCAGTGCGCCCGCGTCACCAGCCGGCACAGCCCCGCGTACCCCTCGCGATCCTGGGCGAGCAGCACCAGCCGCGCCGGGCGCCCCGGCGCGAGCCCGGCCACCACCAGCTCCGCGCCCACGATGAGCGGGAAGCCCTGGCGCTTCGCCTCGGCGTGCGCCCGGACGATGCCGTACAGCCCGTTCACGTCGGCGAGCGCGAGCCCGGAGAGCCCGAGCTCGGCCGCGCGCCCCACCAGCTCCTCGGGGTGGCTCGCGCCCTCCAGGAAGGAGAAGCAGGACTTGCAGCGGAGCTCGGCGTAGCGGGGAGCGTGGGACATGGCGCGCCTCGGCGATCAGTCGAAGAACCCGTGCAGCCACAGCCGGCCGTCGGCGCCGTCGCGGTACACCCAGCAGTCGCCGAGGTCCTCGAGCCGGACGCGGTAGTAGTCGCGGTCGAACCCGCCGGACCACCACTCGCCGCGCAGCCGCTCCGGGCCCTCCAGCGCGAGCACCGCGCGGTCGCGCCCGCCCACCCGCAGCGCGGTGAGCCGGCCGCCCTCGCCCTCGGCGACCACCAGCTCCGGCGCGGCGAGCAGCCGGGTGGGCCGGAACGCGCCCTCCTGGTCGTGCCCGCTCGCGCCGGTCCCCGGCTCGGGGTTCGACGGGCTCACCCCGAGCGAATCGGAGGCCCCGCGCTCCCCGAGCCCGTCGAGGGATCGCCCCGCGCCCGTCGAAGGGCGAGCGGGCGCGCGCGCCCCTCGCCCCGGACCGCTCGACGCGCGCGGCCGGAACGGCACCGGCCGGTATGCGCCCTCCGGGCGGTAGCGCGCCACCGGCTCC
Organism: Anaeromyxobacter sp. PSR-1; assembly: GCF_000964525.1. Classification (GTDB taxonomy): domain Bacteria; phylum Myxococcota; class Myxococcia; order Myxococcales; family Anaeromyxobacteraceae; genus Anaeromyxobacter. Next base: position 616 of record NZ_BAZG01000039.1, on the reverse strand, counting down.
GCCGCGAACAGCGCGCCGTCCCCGAGCCGCACCGCGAGGCGCGCCAGCACGCCCTCCAGCGCGGCGACCGCCTCGGGCCGGTCTCCGAACGCGAGCTGCTCGGCGGCCACCGGCGCCACCTCGGCGGCCACGAGCCGCAGCGCCGTGACCGCGCCGGGCAGCCGGAGCGTGAAGAGGTGCTCCTTCACCGGGACGAGCCAGCGCGCCGCCGAGGCGCTGGGCTGCGAGAGCGGCACCTGGATCCGCTCCTCGCCGCGCGGGTCGAGCGCGAGCACGAGGCGCAGGCGCGTCGCCCCGAGGCCCCGCCCGGCCAGCCGCGCCGCCACGCGATCCGCGAGCCGCTTCAGCCCGAACAGCAGCGGCTCGGCGCCCTCCGCCGGCGCCTCCAGCTCCAGCGACTCCTGGGGGAGCGTCTCCGGCACGTGCGGCACGAGCGGCGACGCGTCCTCGCCGCGGGCCAGCCGCGCGGCGCGCACGCCCTCCGGCCCGAGCCGGTGCGCGAGCGTCCCCTCCGGCAGCCGCGCGAGCGCGCCCGCGTCCGCCACCCCCACCGCGGCCAGCCGGCCTGCGACCGCCGGCGCGAGGCCGAGCGCCGCGAGCGGGAGGCCCGCCAGCG
>NZ_BAZG01000040.1 GCF_000964525.1 Anaeromyxobacter sp. PSR-1 | reverse complement strand
CGGCCGGTGCCCCCGCGCGCGCCCACGGCGGGCAGGGCGGCGGAAGGGGCGTCGCCACCGCCGCCGGAGCAGGCGGCCAGCGCGACCGCGCAGGCGAGGGAGGCGAAGGTCCTGAGGTGCAGACGGGTCACGGTGGTCCTCTCGGGCCCGCCCGCGAGGTGCGGGCACGGGGCCGCGCAGGAATGCCCGCGGGCGCGGTCCGGGTCGAGCGGGCGCGCGGGGGCCTGACCGGGGGGCCAGTGCGCCGGCACGGTCGCGCGAGACGCGGGCACGGGATGCCCGCGCGGGTCGCGGAGCGGGACCGACCCGGGGGCTGGCTGGCGCGGCCCCCGCGCCCCGTTATCTCCGGTCCGTCACCTCTCGTGCACCCGGAGCGCCATGCTCGAGCACACCACTGCAGCGGCGGAGGCGGGGGGCGGCCGCGCGGCCGCTTCCCCGCTCGTCAACGATTTTTCCATCCAGGTCGCCACCGCGAACGGCTCGGGCTCGCAGAGCTCCAACACCGTCCTGCTCCGGGCGCTCTTCCAGATGGGCATCCCGGTCTCGGGCAAGAACCTGTTCCCCTCCAACATCGCCGGGCTCCCGACCTGGTACACGGTCCGCGCCTCGAAGGACGGCTGGGTCGCGCGCAAGAAGGAGATCGACCTGCTCGTGGCGATGAACCCGGACACGGCGCGCGAGGACGTGCGCGCGCTGGCGCCGGGCGCGGCGGTGGTCTACGACGCGCCGCTCGGTCTCGCCTCGCTGCGCGACGACCTCGTGTTCTACCCGGTCCCGTTCGACGAGGTGGTCGCGCCGGTCGCGAGCGAGGCCCGGCTCCGCAAGCTCCTCCGGAACATGGCGTACGTGGGCGTCCTGGCGCGGCTGCTCGGGATCGAGGCGGCCGAGGTCGAGCGCGCCATCGGGCGCGTGTTCGGGCAGAAGGCGAAGGCGCGCGAGCTGAACGTGGCCGCGGCGCGCGCCGGCTTCGAGCACGCCGGCGCGCTGGAGAAGCGCGACCGCCTCTCGGTCCGGCGCATGGACGCGACCGCGGGGAAGATCATCGTGGACGGGAACTCCGCGGCGGCGCTCGGGGCGCTGTTCGCCGGGGTTACCGTGGTGGCCTGGTACCCGATCACCCCGTCGTCCTCGCTGGTCGAGACGCTCATCGGCCACCTCCGCGAGCACCGCGTGGACGCGGACGGCCGGGCCACCTACGCGGTGGTCCAGGCCGAGGACGAGCTCGCCGCGGTGGGCATGGCCATCGGCGCCGGGTGGGCGGGCGCGCGCGCCATGACCGCGAGCGCCGGCCCGGGCCTCTCGCTCATGGCCGAGTTCGTGGGGCTCGCCTACTACGCCGAGATCCCCGTCGTGATCTTCGACGTGCAGCGGGTCGGGCCGTCCACCGGCCTGCCCACCCGCACGTCGCAGGGCGACGTGCTCTCCACGGCGTTCCTCTCGCACGGCGACACGCAGCACGTGCTGCTGTTCCCGGGCTCGGTCGAGGAGTGCTTCTCCATGGGCGTGGCGGCGTTCGACGTCGCCGAGCGGCTGCAGACCCCGGTGTTCGTGATGACCGACCTCGACCTGGGGATGAACAACTGGATGGCCGACCCGTTCCCGTACCCCGATCGCCCGCTCGACCGCGGCAAGGTGCTCTCGAAGGAGGACCTCGACCGGGTGGGCGGCTTCGCCCGCTACCGCGACGTGGACGGCGACGGGATCGGCTGGCGCACGCTGCCCGGCACCGATCACCCGCGCGCCGCGTACTTCACGCGCGGCACCGGCCACGACGACGCGTCGGCGTACAGCGAGAGCCCGGCCGTCTTCGAGGAGAACATGGCGCGGCTGGCGCGGAAGCTCGACGGCGCGCGGGCGCTCCTGCCCGCCCCGGAGCGGCACGGCGGCGGGACGGCGCCGGTGGGCATCCTCGCCTACGGGTCCTCGCACCCGGCCATCCTGGAGGCGCGCGCGCAGCTCGCCGCCGAGGCGGGCCTCGACACCGACTACCTGCGCGTCCGCGCCTACCCGTTCTCGCGCGAGGTGGAGGCGTTCGTGCGCGCGCACGAGCGGGTCTACGTGGTGGAGCAGAACCGCGACGGGCAGCTCGCCGCGCTGCTGAAGCTGGATCTCCCCACCGAGCTGGTGCCGCGGCTGCGCGGCATCGCCCACGTGCACGGGCTCCCGCTCGACGCGCGCTCGGTGACCGACGAGCTGCTGGCGAAGGAGGCGAGGTGACCATGGCCGCTCCCGTTCCCCCCGGCGGCGCCGCCGCGCGGCAGAACCGCCTCGGCCTCGCGCTCGCGGACTACAAGGGCGGCAAGACCACCCTGTGCGCCGGCTGCGGCCACAACTCCATCTCCGAGCGGCTGCTCGAGGCCATGTTCGACCTGGGCGTCCCGCCGGAGCGGGTGGCCAAGTTCTCCGGCATCGGCTGCTCGTCCAAGACCCCCGCCTACTTCATGAGCCGCTCGCACGCGTTCAACGCCGTGCACGGGCGCATGCCGGCGGTCGCGACCGGCGCGCTGCTCGCGAACCGGACGCTGGTCGGGGTGGGGGTGTCCGGCGACGGCGACACCGCCTCCATCGGCATCGGCCAGTTCGCGCACCTCATGCGGCGCAACCTGCCCATCCTCTACGTCATCGAGGACAACGGCGTGTACGGCCTCACCAAGGGCCAGTTCTCCGCCACCGCCGACGTCGGCTCGCGCCTGAAGAGCGGCGTCGCGAACGAGCTGCCGCCCATCGACACCTGCGCGCTCGCCGTCCAGCTCGGGGCCACCTTCGTCGGCCGCTCCTTCTCCGGCGACAAGCGGCAGCTCTCGGCCATGCTCAAGGCGGCCATCTCGCACCGCGGCACCGCCATGCTCGACGTGCTCTCGCCCTGCGTCACCTTCAACGACCACGAGGGCTCGACGCGCTCGTTCGCCTACGTGAAGGAGCACGACGCGCCGCTGCAGGAGCTGTCGTACGTGCCGGCGCACGAGGACGTGGCGGTGGACTACGATCCCGGCACCACGGTGGACGTCGAGCTGCACGACGGCGCGCACCTGCGGCTCCGGAAGCTGGAGGAGGGGTTCGACCCGCGCGACCGCACCCGCGCGGTGGCGCGGCTGATGGAGGCGTCCGCGCGCGGCGAGGTGCTGACCGGCGTGTTCTTCGTGGACGCGAAGGCGGCCACGTTGACCGACCAGCTCCGGACGGTGGACGCGCCGCTGGCGACGCTGCCGGAGGCGCGGGTGCGGCCGCCGCCGGCGGTGCTCGAGGAGATCATGGCGTCGCTGCGCTGATCAGCGCGCCAGCAGCCGCGGCCAGACGCGCCAGCGGCAGGCGCCCTGCGCGTCCTGCTGCGCCACCGTCCCGTCCCAGCCCTGCTCCACCGCGCCGGTGGTGCAGGCGCCGGCGCCGGGCCGGCGCAGCCAGATCCGCCCGCAGAGGCGCCCCGAGGGCGCGCGCAGCTCGACCGCCTGGGCGCAGTCGGCCGCGGCCTCGCCGGGCGGCGGGAGCAGCGCGTAGCCGGCGTCGCCGCGCGTGAGGCGCAGCGTCCAGGCCGCGCGCCCGGCCAGCCAGCCGGGGAGCGGCGCGCTGGCGGTGGCGAGGCGCGGGTAGACGCGCCGGAAGGCGCCGTCCGCGCGGAGCGCGAGCGCGCCGTCGAGGAGCGGCACCAGCTCGAGGTCGTGCCGGGGCGCGTCCGAGCCCGTCAGCGCCGCGGCGCCCTCCGCCAGCTCGGCGGCGGCGAGCGCGCCGCCGTCGGGACCCAGCCAGGCGACGTCCACGGACGCCGACCGCTGCCACAGCGCGAGCGCCTCGCCGCCGCGGGAGACGCCGCCCACCAGGAACGTCACGTCCGGCTCGCTGCGCGCGCCGAGGCGGGCCGGGGCGTCCCAGCGCGGCGCGCCGGCGGCGTCGAAGCGCTGTGCGTGGAGCGCGCTCCAGTGGTTGCCGGCGACGGCGGTGTCGGCGACCAGCGCGAGCGCGCCGCCGGAGGGGTCGCCGGCGAGGCCGGCGCCGCGCAGCACGGCCTCGGCCGGATCGGCCGACACGGTCTCGGCGCGCAGCGGGGCGCCGTCGCCCGACAGGGCGATCACCCGCACCGCCGGGCCGCCGGGCGCGGCGTCGTCCTGCACCAGGCCGAGCCAGCCCGAGGGCTGCGCCAGGAGCGGCCAGGCCGGGAACGTGCGGCCGGGCGCGCCGGCCGCGTCGAACACCTGCCAGCTGGCGCCGCCGGCGGCGTCGCGCGCGGAGGCCGCCACCTGCCCGGCGCCGTCGGACAGCGCGGGGCCGCAGGTGGCGCCCGCCGGCAGGTCGCGCGAGATGGCCACCGGCTCGGGCGCGTCCTGCGGCACGAGCCCGGCGCACTCGCCGGCCGCGTCGAGCCGCTCGATGGTGAGGGCGGCCGACGGCGCGGCGGACGGCGGCACGGGGGCCGGGTCCGGCGCCGCGGGGGGCTGGGCCGCGGCCGGCGTCGGGGCGGGGCCGCCCCCTCCGCAGGCGAGCGAGAGGGCGAGCACGGCGGGGAGGGCGGTGCGCACGGGCCGAATCTCGGCACGCCGCCCCGCCCGCGCCTGCCCGCCTGCCCGCCCCGCCTGCGGCGAACCGGGCGCTGCGAACTCGGGCCGGGCGGGTTAGGACGGACGCATGCGCGCGATCCGGTTCCACGAGCACGGCGGCCCCGAGGTCCTGAAGCTGGAGGATGTGACGGTCGGTGATCCCGGGCCGGGCGAGGCCCGGCTCCGCATCGGCGCCGCGGGCGTGAACTTCGTGGACGTGTACCACCGCTCCGGCCTGTACCCGATGCAGCTCCCGTCCGGCCTGGGCGTCGAGGCGGCGGGGCGGGTGGAGGCGGTGGGCGCGGGCGTGGACCACGTCCGCCCGGGCGACCGGGTCGCGTTCGTCGGCGGCCCGGGGTGCTACGCCGAGGCGCGGGTGGTGCCGGCGGACCGGCTGGTGCGCCTGCCGGACGCGATCTCCGACCGCACCGCCGCCGGCGCCATGCTGAAGGGGCTCACCGCCCAGGTGCTCATCCGGCGCACCTATCCGGTGAAGGCCGGCGACACGGTCCTGTGGCACGCGGCCGCGGGCGGGGTGGGGCTCATCGCGATCCAGTGGCTGAAGGCGCTCGGCGCGACCGTGATCGGCACGGTGGGCAGCGACGAGAAGGCGGCGCTGGCGCGCGCGCACGGCTGCGACCACGTCATCGTGTACACGCGCGAGGACTTCGTGGCGCGGGTGCGGGAGCTCACCGGCGGCGAGGGCGTGCCGGTGGTGTACGACTCGGTCGGGAAGACCACCTTCGCCGGCTCGATCGACTGCCTGCGGCCGCTCGGCATGATGGTCACGTTCGGCAACGCCTCCGGGCCGGTGCCGCCGGTGGACCCGCTGCTGCTCTCGCGCAAGGGCTCGCTGTTCCTCACGCGGCCGAGCGTGTTCACCTACGTGGCGCGCCGCGCGGACCTGGAGCGCAGCGCCGCCGAGCTGCTCGAGGTGGTCGGGAGCGGGGCGGTGAAGGTGGAGGTCGGCCGGGCGCTGCCGCTGGCGCAGGCGGCCGAGGCGCACCGGGCGCTGGAGGCGCGCGCCACCACCGGCTCGCTCGTGCTCGAGCCGTAGCCGGCGGTGCGCGCCGCTCGCACCCGTCGTCGCTGACGCGCGGCGTCGCGCACGCACACCCTTCCCCGCGGGCCCGCGCGCGTCTAGGATTCCGCCCCCGTTTCCCCCGGAGGCAGCGCCTTGACCGCACCGTCCTACGTCAGCGGACCGTCCACCACGCCGCTCCTCGGCGAGACCATCGGCGAGAACCTGCGCCGCACGGTCGAGCGGTTCCCGGATCGCGAGGCGCTGGTCTCGGTGTACCAGGGCTACCGCGCCACGTACCGGCAGTTCTGGGAGGAGACGTCGCTGGTGGCGCGGGGGCTGCTGGTGCGCGGGGTGAAGAAGGGCGACCGCGTCGGCATCTGGGCGCCGAACCGGTACGAGTGGGTGGTCTGGCAGTACGCCACCGCGCGCATCGGCGCGATCATGGTGACCGTGAACCCCGCCTACCGCGTGCACGAGCTCGAGTACGCGCTGAAGCAGTCCGGGGTGTCGATGCTGGCCCTGTCGCGCACGTTCCGGAACGCCGACTACGTGGCGATGGTGCGCGAGGTGCGGCTGCGCTGCCCGGAGCTGCGGCAGACCCTGGTGATCGACGACGAGTGGGGCGCGCTGAAGCACGACGCGCTGCGCCTCTCCGAGCAGGAGCTGACCCGGCTCGAGCGCGATCTGCAGTTCGACGAGCCCATCAACATCCAGTACACGAGCGGCACCACCGGGTTCCCCAAGGGCGCGACGCTCTCGCACCACAACCTGCTCAACAACGGCTTCTTCATCGGGGAGTACCTCGGCTACGGCGAGACCGACCGGGTCTGCCTGCCGGTGCCGTTCTATCACTGCTTCGGCATGGTGATCGGGAACCTGGCCTCGACCAGCCACGGCTCCACCATCGTGATCCCGCTCGACAACTTCGACCCGGTCACGGTGATGCGCACCGTGCAGCAGGAGCGCTGCACCTCACTCTACGGCGTGCCGACGATGTTCATCGCGGAGCTCGACCACCCCGAGTTCCACACCTTCGACTTCTCCTCGCTGCGCACCGGGGTCATGGCCGGCTCGCCCTGCCCGATCGAGGTGATGAAGCGGGTGCAGAAGGACATGCACATGCCGGAGGTCACCATCTGCTACGGCATGACCGAGACCTCGCCGGTGTCCACGCAGTCGCGGACCGACGATCCCATCGAGAAGCGGGTGACCACCGTCGGGCAGGTCCACCCGCACGTCGAGATCAAGATCGTGGATCCCACCACCGGCCGCGTGATGCCCCGCGGGACGCCCGGCGAGCTGTGCACCCGCGGCTACTCGGTGATGCTCGGCTACTGGAACGATCCGCACGCCACCCGCGGCGCCATCGACGACGGCCGCTGGATGCACACGGGCGACCTCGCCACCATCGACGAGCACGGCTACGTGAAGATCGTCGGGCGCATCAAGGACATGGTGCTGCGCGGCGGCGAGAACATCTTCCCGCGCGAGGTGGAGGAGTTCCTCTACACGATCCCGGGCGTCTCCGACGTGCAGGTGATCGGCGTGCCCGACGTGAAGTACGGCGAGGAGCTGATGGCCTGGGTGAAGCTGCGGCCCGGGATCTCGCTCACCGGCGAGGAGATCCGCGCCTACTGCAAGGGCAAGATCGCGACCTACAAGATCCCGCGGTACTACAAGTTCGTGGACGGGTTCCCGATGACGGTCTCGGGCAAGGTCCAGAAGTACAAGATGCGCGAGACGGCCATCCAGGAGCTGGGGCTGCAGCAGGCGGCCTCCATCGAGACCGCCTGAGCGCCGGCGCGGCGGACGCGCCGCCCGCCGTCCGGGCCACGGGCGCCCGCCTCCCTCCCCGCCCTCGCGGCGCATCGCGCCCGTACGGACGCGTGCCTACCTTCTGCGTCGGACGGGCAGACGCCCGCCAGGAGGGGACCATGCGCAAACTGGCAGTGTTGATGGGCGCGCTGCTGCTCGCCGGGACGGCGGCGGCGGACGACCGCCTCGGCAGCACCAAGCAGGAGACCAAGGAGGCCGGCCAGGCGGCCGCGCGCGACACGAAGGAGTCGGCCGACCGCGCCGGGCAGTGGACGCGCGATCAGACCGGCACCGGCAGCGCGAACGACTCGACCATGCACCAGAACACGGCGCAGGCCGAGCAGCGGCGGGACGAGATGTCGAAGAAGGACTTCGACATCAAGGGGAAGATCTCCAAGGTCTCGGGCACCAGCATCACGCTGGATCGCGACGACGCGACCACCGCGACGCTGCACTGCGACCGGAACACCAAGGTGGAGCTGGACGGCAGCACCGCCCGCCTGTCGCAGCTCAAGCCCGGCCAGGACGTGAAGGCGTCCTTCAACCTCAAGGGCGACAAGCCCATGGCGATCGAGGTGAAGGCCGACTCGAACAAGTAGCGTCGCCCGGAGGCAGCACGGGCCTCGCGCGCGTGCGCGGGGCCCGTGCCGTCCCCCGGCGGGCGCCGCCCGGGCCTCAGGACTGCTGCTTCACCTCGTGCACGAGCTTGGCGAGCGAGGCCTTCGCGTCGCCGAACAGCATCGAGCTGTTCTCGGCGTAGAACAGCTCGTTCTCGATGCCGGCGAAGCCCGGGTTCATCGAGCGCTTCAGCACGATGACGTGCTTCGCCCGGTCCACGTCGAGGATGGGCATGCCGTAGATGGGCGAGGAGCGGTCGTTGCGCGCGGCGGGGTTCACCACGTCGTTCGCGCCGATCACCAGGGCCACGTCGGCGTTCTGGAACTCGTCGTTGATCTCGTCCATCTCCTTGAGCTTGTCGTAGGGGATGTCGGCCTCGGCGAGCAGCACGTTCATGTGCCCCGGCATGCGGCCCGCCACCGGGTGGATGGCGTAGAGCACGGTGCCGCCGTTCTTCTCGATGAGCTGGGCCAGCTCCCGCACCTGGTGCTGCGCCTGCGCCACCGCCATGCCGTAGCCGGGGACCACGATCACCAGCCGCGCGAAGGCGAGCTGGATGGCGGCGTCCTCGGGGGTGATGGAGCGGACGGTGAGCCCCTGCGCGGTCTTGGCGGAGGGCGGGGGCGCCGAGCCGAACGCGCCGAACAGGACGTTCGTGAACGACCGGTTCATGGCCCGGCTCATGATGATCGAGAGGATGAAGCCCGAGGCGCCGTCGAGCGCCCCGGCGATGATGAGCACGTTGTTGCCGATGGCGAAGCCGGTCGCGGAGGAGGCCAGGCCCGCGTACGAGTTGAGCAGGGAGATGACCACCGGCATGTCGGCGCCGCCGATGGGGAGCACCAGCGAGATCCCGAACGCGAGGCCGAGCGCCACCATCCCGTAGAACGCGGCCGGGTGGGCGCCCGGGTCGTAGACCAGCCAGCAGAACAGCCCCAGCGCCGCAGCGAACATGGCGATGGAGACCACGTTCTGGCCGGGGAAGGTGAGCGGGCGCGAGGGGAGCAGCTCCTGCAGCTTCCCGAACGCCATGAAGCTGCCGGTGATGGTGAGGGCGCCGAACAGCACCTCGAAGCCCAGCGCCGCCATGGTGCCCCGGCCCACCTCGGCGCCGTTGCCCAGGTGCCAGTACTCGGCGACGCCGACCAGCGTGGCGGCGACCGCGCCGAACATGTGCGAGATGGCGATGCGCTGCGGCATCGCGGTCATGGGCACGTAGACGCCGAGCGGATAGCCGATGGCCGACCCGAGCGCCAGGCCCGCCAGGATCCACCCGTAGTGGACGACCTCGTGGTGCACCAGGGTGCCCACGATGGCGAGCAGCATGCCGAGCGCGGCGAGCTGCATGCCGCGCCGGGCCTTGTCCGGGATGGTGAGGCTGCGGAGGCCGAGGATGAACAGGATCGACGCGGCGAGGTACGCCGCCTCGATGAACAGCGTGCGCGGGCTCACTTCTTCTGGCCTCCCGCCCGGTCGGCGCGCTTGAACATCTTGAGCATGCGGTCGGTGATGATGAAGCCGCCCACCACGTTGATGGTGGCGGAGGTCACCGCCACGAAGCCGAGCACGTTCGCGAGCAGCCCGCGCTCCGCCCCGGCCATCACCAGCGAGCCCACCAGCGAGATGGCGCTGATGGCGTTGGTGGCCGACATGAGCGGGGTGTGCAGCAGCGCCGGGACGCGGGTGATGACGAAGAACCCGACGAAGCCGGCGAGGACGAAGACGTAGATCTGGATGAGCTCGAGCATGGTCAGGCCCGCACCTTCCCGCCGTGCACCACCAGCATGGCGGCGGCGATCTCCTCCTGCGCGTCGAGGTCCGCCTCGGCGCCCTTGAACAGGTGGGCGAGCAGCGTGACCACGTTGCGGCCGTACATCTGGCTGGCGTGGAACGGCACGGTGGACGGGAGGTTGACCGCGCCGATCACGGAGACGCCGCCGTCCACCACCGTCTCGCCGGCGCGCGTCAGCTCGCAGTTGCCCCCGGTCTCGGCGGCCAGGTCCACGACCACCGACCCGGGCCGCATGGAGCGGACCATGGCGGCGGTGATCAGCCGGGGCGCCGGCCTGCCCGGGATCTGCGCGGTGGTGATCACGAGGTCCATGTCCTTCACGTGGCCGGCGACGGCCGCGAGGACGCGCTCCTGCTCGGACTGGCCCAGCTCCTTCGCGTAGCCGCCCGTGCCCTCCGCGGCCACCGCGGGCACCTCCACGAACGCGGCGCCGAGCGACTGGACCTGCTCCTTCACGACCGGGCGCACGTCGAACGCGGACACCACCGCGCCGAGGCGGCGCGCGGTGGCGATCGCCTGCAGCCCCGCCACGCCGGCGCCGACCACGAACGCCTTCGCGGGCGCGAGCGTGCCGGCCGCGGTGGTCATCATGGGGAGGATCCGGGGGAGGGCGCTCGCGCCGATCAGCACGGCCTTGTAGCCGGCGAGCGTCGCCTGCGAGGAGAGCGCGTCCATGGACTGGGCCCGCGTGGTGCGCGGGACCTTCTCCATGGCCATCGCGTCCACGCCGCGCGCGGCGAGCCGCTCGAGCAGCGGCCCGGCGGCGTGCGGCGCGAGCAGGCCGACGAGCAGCCCGCCGGGCGGGAGCCGCTCCACCTGCGCCTCGGAGGGCCGCTGCACCGCCGCGACCACGCGCGCGCCGTCGAGCGTCGCGCCCGCGTCGCCCACCTGCGCGCCGGCCGCGGCGTAGGCCTCGTCGGGGAAGCCGGCGGCCTCGCCGGCGCCGCGCTCGACGCGGACCTCGTGGCCCTGCTTCACCAACCGTGTGACGTTCTCGGGGACCAGGGCGACCCGGCGTTCTCCGGGCGCCGCCTCACGTAGCACCGCGATGCGCATCGTCGTCGTTGACCTCGGTCCATCGGGGGTATCCCCCGGACGTGGGCAAAAGAAGGCCCCACGCGGGGAATACCCGCAAGGCGAGCCGGGTCGTACCGCCGGCGTCTTTGACGGTGCGTGAACACCCGCGCGCGGCCGCGCGCCCGCGCCGCGGGTGCGTCAGCGGCCGTCGATGTACGTCTGCAGCTGCTCGATGAGGAACTGCTTCTCGTCGAGCATGAGCTGGATGATGTCTCGCATCGAGACCACGCCCACCACCTGGCCGCCCTCCTCGACGAGCAGGTGGCGGGTGGCGTGGTCGCGCATCAGCCCGGCCACCTCGGCCTCGGTGGCGCTGGAGGAGACGCGCGGGAGCCCCTGGCGCATCGCCTCGCGCATGGGGTGGTTCGCGTCGGCGCCGCGCGCGAGCACGGTGGCGACGAGGTCGCGCTCGGTCACCAGGCCGACGATCCGGCCGCCGTCCCGGACGGCCACCGAGCCGATCTTGCGCTCCGACATGAGGCGCGCCGCCTCGCGGATCGGCGCGGTCGCCTCGAGGGACACCATCTCGCGGGTCACGTGCTTGTGGATCGACGCCATCGGCGCCTCCTTGTGAAAGGATGCCCTAACCGGCCGCGGCCGCCGCGCATCCCACGTCGGAGCGCGCCTGGTGGGGGCCGTCGGCCTCGGCGCGCCGCGTCAGCCCGGGGCCGCCGTGGCCTCACAGCGCGTCGGTCCCCACCACCCACATGCCCTTGTAGATGGCCTTGTAGCGCGCGCGGCACTCGGCGGGCGCGTCGGGGCGGTCCCACACGATCCCGGCGAACGCCGCCTCGACGTCCTTCCACCGAGGGTTCGAGTGGGTCGGGTCGCCCAGCTTGTAGTGCCCGAGCTCGTGCAGCAGCTCGGCCGCCTCGAAGCAGCCCCCGGAGTCCTCGGGCACGTGCAGGGACAGCGTGTGCTGGAGGTAGTCGGTGCAGCCCTCGTTGCGGGTGGCGAGGTAGCAGACGTACTCGGTGGTGTCGCGGTACTGGATGCGCCAGCCGGACAGCGAGTGAAGGTCCCAGAACGGCAGCTCCAGCTCGAGCAGGCGGTCCATCCTGGCCCTGGCCGCCTCGAGGTCCGCGGGCGGCGACTCGAACTCGACGCAGGCGCCGTGGCTCTCGAACGAGCAGTGCCAGGGGTCGCAGGCGGCGAGCGACAGGAGCGCCGCGGCCGCGGCCACCGCCGCGCCCGCCCCCCGGAGCCTCCCCGCCCGCCCGACCGCCGCGCCCGCCACCGGCCGTACGCTGCGCACGCGGCCGGGCGGCGTGGAACGCCCCTCGCAGCGCAGGACCCGCCGCCGCACGGCCCCTCGCCGGCGTGCGGCGGCGCGCAGGCGGCGGACCGGCCCGGAGGGGCGCCGCGCGCGCATGCTCCGCGCGGGGAGGGCGGTCCGGATGTACCTTACGGACTCGTGTCACGGACGCGCGGGCCCGGCCGGCCCGGGGAGGCACATGGCGATCTCGCAGCGCAGGCGGGCAGTCGATCCGCTCTGGTTCAAGGACGCGGTCATCTACGAGACGCACGTGAAGTCGTTCTACGACTCCAACGGCGACGGCGTGGGCGACCTGCGCGGCCTGGTGGAGAAGCTCGACTACCTCCAGGACCTCGGCATCACCTGCCTGTGGCTGCTGCCGTTCTTCCCGTCGCCGCTGCGCGACGACGGCTACGACATCGCCGACTACAAGGGCATCCACCCCGACTACGGCACGGTGGACGACTTCCGCCAGCTGGTGGCGGCGGCCCACGCCCGCGGCATCCGGGTGGTGGTGGAGCTGGTGGTGAACCACACCTCCGACCAGCACCCCTGGTTCCAGCGGGCGCGCCGCGCGCCGCCCGGCTCCCCGGACCGCGCCTACTACGTGTGGAGCGACACGGACGAGCGCTACCGCGACGCGCGCATCATCTTCACCGACACCGAGAAGTCGAACTGGACCTGGGACCCGGAGGCGAAGCAGTACTACTGGCACCGCTTCTTCTCGCACCAGCCCGACCTGAACTTCGAGAACGCGGTGGTGCTGGGCGAGGTGCTGGACGCGCTGCGCTTCTGGGCGGAGATGGGGGTGGACGGGTTCCGGCTGGACGCGGTGCCCTACCTCATCGAGCAGGACGGCACGAACTGCGAGAACCTGCCCGGCACGCACGAGGTCATCCGGAGGATCCGGGCCTACGTGGACCAGCACTTCCCCGGGCGCATGCTGCTCGCCGAGGCGAACCAGTGGCCCGCCGACGTGCGCCCGTACTTCGGCGACGGCGACGAGTGCCACATGGCGTTCCACTTCCCGCTCATGCCGCGCATCTTCATGGCGCTGCGGCTCGAGGACGTGGAGCCCATCGTCGAGATCATGCGGCGCACCCCGGCCATCCCGGACACCTGCCAGTGGGCGCTGTTCCTGCGCAACCACGACGAGCTGACGCTGGAGATGGTGACCGCCGACGAGCGCGACTACATGTACCTCGCGTACAGCCAGGACCCGCGCATGAAGCTGAACGTCGGGATCCGGCGCCGCCTCGCGCCGCTCGTGGACAACAGCCGGCGCCGGATGGAGCTGCTCAACTCGCTCCTGTTCTCCTTCCCGGGCACGCCCATCGTCTACTACGGCGACGAGCTCGGCATGGGCGACAACATCTACCTGCACGACCGCAACGGCGTGCGCACGCCCATGCAGTGGAGCCCGGACCGCAACGCCGGCTTCTCCCGCGCCGACCCCGGCCGGCTCTACTCGGCGCCCATCTCCGACGCCGTGTACGGCTACCAGGCGGTCAACGTCGAGGCCCAGCTGCGCGACCCCTCGTCGCTGCTGCACTGGATGCGGAACACCATCGCGCTGCGCAAGCTGTTCCGGGCGTTCGGGCGGGGCACGATGGAGTTCCTGCCGGTGCAGAACCGCAAGGTCCTCGCCTACGTGCGCCGCCACGACGAGGACGTGATCCTGTGCGTGGCGAACGTGTCGCGCTTCGCGCAGCCGGCGCAGCTCGACCTCTCCCACCTCGAGGGCTACGTGCCGGTCGAGATGGTCGGCTACACCGAGTTCCCGCGCATCGGGCGGCAGCCCTACGCGCTCACGCTCGCGCCCTACGGCTACTTCTGGTTCGAGCTGCGCAAGCCCGCCTGAGCGGGGGCGCGCCCGTACACCGCCGCGAGGCGCCGCAGCCGGGCCGCCAGCGCCGCGTCGAGGGCCTCCTCGCGCACGCGCCAGCGCCAGTTGCCGCCCAGGGTGGCGGGCGTGTTCATGCGCGCCTCCGAGCCGAGCCCCAGCGCGTCCTGGAGCGGGAACACGGCCGTGTCCGCCACCGAGGCGAGCACCGCCCGGATCATCGCGCCGGGCACGTCGCGGCCGTCCACCCCGAGGTACTCGAGCGCGAACGCCTTCTCGCGCGCCACCGCCTCGGCCGTCCGCACGCTGTCGCCGGCGCCGCCCCGCCACCAGCCCGCCACCGTGTCGTTGTCGTGCGTCCCGGTGTAGGCGACGAGGTCCGGCGCGTAGTTGTGCGGCTGGAAGGTGGGCGCCTGCGGGTCGTCCCCGAACGCGAACTGCAGGATGGCCATGCCGGGGAGGCCGAAGCGCCGCCGGAGCGCCTCCACCTCCGGCGTGATGACGCCCAGGTTCTCGGCCACGAACGGCAGCGGGCCGAGCGCGCGGAGGAGCGCCTCGAACAGCCGCGCGCCCGGGCCGGGCACCCAGCGGCCGCGCTCGGCGGTGGGCGCGCCGGCGGGGATCTCCCAGTACGCCTCGAAGCCGCGGAAGTGGTCGAGCCGGATCCGGTCCACCAGCGCGAGCGCGCCGCGCACGCGCTCGATCCAGAAGCGCCAGCCCTCGCGCGCCACCGCTTCCCAGTCGTAGAGCGGGTTGCCCCAGCGCTGGCCGGTGGCGCTGAAGTAGTCGGGGGGGACGCCGGCGACGGCGGCGGGCTCGCCGGCGGCGTCGAGCCGGAACAGCTCCGGCCGCGTCCACACCTCGGCGGAGTCGTGGGCCACGTAGATGGGCAGGTCGCCCATCAGCTCGATCCCGAGCGCGCGGCAGCGTGCGCGCAGCGCCGTCCACTGCCGGAAGAACGCGAACTGCGCGAAGACCTCGGCGAACACCTCGTGCGCGAAGCGCGCCCGCGCCGCCTCCAGCGCGGCCGGCTCGCGCCGGGCGAGGGGCGCCGGCCAGGCGGTCCAGGGCCGGCCGCCGTGCGCCGCCTTCAGCGCCGCGAACAGCGCCCAGTCGTCCAGCCAGGCCGCCTCGCGCGCGCGGAAGTCCTCCAGCTCCGCGGCGCGCTCGCCGTCCGCGCCCGCCCGGAACGCCCGCGCCGCGCGCGCCAGCCGCTCGCGCTTCCACTCCAGCGCGGCGTGGAGGTCGGCCCGGTCCGGCTCGCCGGCGGGCGCGCCGGAGAGGTCGCCGCCGTCCAGCCAGCCCTCGTTGCGGAGCACCTCCAGCGAGACCAGCAGCGGGTTCCCCGCGTGCGAGGAGAGCGCCTGGTAGGGCGAGTCGCCGAAGCCGGTCGGGCCGAGCGGCAGCACCTGCCACAGGCGCTGGCCGGCGTCGGCGAGCCACCCGGCGAAGCGGTGCGCGGCGCCGCCGAGGTCGCCCGCGCCATGGGGCCCGGGCAGCGACGTCGGGTGCAGCAGGATGCCGGAGCGGCGATCGCGCATCGGGGCCCTAGAGGTGCTGGATGCGCCGCGGGTTCTCGCGCGGGTCCTCGGTCGGGTGCGGCCCCTCGGCCGGGAGCTGCCGGTCGAGCGCGCGCGAGACCGCGTCGCGCGCGCCCAGGCCGAGCGCCAGCGACGCGGTGAGCACGAGGCCGCCGAGCACGATGCCGAAGGCCAGCGTGGGCAGGCCGCCGCCGACGCCGACGTGCTCGAGCGCCATGGCCGCCGCGAGCACGAGCAGGAACCACTTCACGGCGAGCGACAGGGGCCGCGCCTGCCGGATCCCGAGGTTCACCGCGCCGATGAGCACGCTGCGCTCGAGGAACCGCGCCGCGCCCACGCCGACGAGGAGCACCACCGCGCCGACCACCAAGCGCGGCAGGAAGGCGAGCAGCGAGTGCCCCACGGCGGTGGTGGTGGCGGCGCCCAGCACGTCGAGCGAGAGCGCCACCGACAGCAGCACCAGGAACCAGAACGCGCCGCGCGCCACCAGCCAGGAGGGCTCGTGCTGCGGCTCGATCCCGCGCCCGGTGGTGAGCCCCCACTCGCGGGCCCGGCGGTCGAGCCCCACCCGGGCGAGGAGCCGGCGCAGCCCGGCCCGGACCGCGAAGGCGAGCGCCACGCCGCCCGCCAGCACCACCACCATGGCCACGAGCGCCGGCAGGTCCGCGGCGAGCGCCGCCCCCAGCCGCCCGAACGCCTCCGCCAGCACCTGCGAAACGCGCTCCCACATGGCGCCTCCTAGGGCGTGAAGCGGTCCGGCCAGCGCCACCTCGAGATGAGGTAGGGCTTCTCCGCCTCGAACGCCTCGCACAGCCGCTCCACCCGCGCCTCCGTCTCCGGCCGCCCCAGCCCGCCCACCTCGTTCACGAAGCTGGCCACCCAGCCCAGGTACAGGGGCGTCATCGACCGCAACAGCTGCTCCCGATCCATGATCTTCACGCGCCAGCCCACCGCGAAGTCGTAGACCACCCGGGCCCAGACCGCGTCGGGCATGCGGAACGCCTCGGGCGGATCGCGGGCGATGCGCTGCAGGGCCAGCATGGTCTGGGGCGGCAGCACCGCGCCCCACAGCGCGCGCAGGTCCTGCCAGCCCAGCTCGAACGCGGACACCAGCGGGCCGGCCGCGGGCGGCGGGTTCGGCTCGCCCGGGAGGTGCTCCTCGCCGAACGTCGGGACCGGGCGCGAGCCGCGCACGCGCTGCCAGCGCGGCGCGTGCAGCGCCATGTCCTGGAACACCGTCCCGAGCACGCGCGCGACCGCCTGCGAGACGTCGGCGGGCTGCGGCGGCGGGCGCGTGCGCGGCCCCAGGTACACCTGCGCGATGCGCGTCTCGTGCGCGGCGGCCTTCGCGATGACCCACAGGTCCGCGGTCGCGCTGGACGGGTCGGTGCGCCAGGCGCCGTCGGCGAGGAGGCGCTCGGCGAGGGCGCGCGAGACCACCACCTCGCGCCCGAGCGGCTGCCGCAGGCGCTGGCCGAACAGGGCGCGGGTGAGCGGGTACACCACGCCGGTGACCAGCACGCCGTCGAAGCGGCCGCGGGCGTACGCCGGCGCGACGAGGTCGAAGGAGCCGTCCAGGACGGGGTCGAGGAGCTGGCGCATCCAGGTCGGATCCGCCGGGCGGGGCATGGGCTCGAGCAGGGCGCAGGCGGGCGCGCCGAGCGACAGCTCCACCTCGAGCAGCGTCGGCAGCGCCGCCTCCAGCCCGTCGTGACTCCCCGTGTAGACCGCCGGGGGCTCGCCCTCCGGGGAGGCGGGCGCCAGCAGGTCGCCGGGGGGCGCCGCGCCGCGGGGGTCGCCGGTGAGCACCACCGCGACGGCGGGCCGGGAAGGGTAGGCGGCGCGCAGCGCGGCCTGGAGCGCCTGCGCCGACTCGCTCGCCGCCAGCCGATCCGGTTCCGCGGGGACGCCGACCACGAGCTCCGGTGCGAGCGCCTCGCCCGCTCTGGTGGGATCGAGCACGCCCGACAACGTAACCGATTCCGGCGGGAACGGCGGGGTCTCGTTGGCGCACCGACCAGCGCGGGGCCGGAGGGGAGCGGCCGGCCGCGCGGGGCGCGGCGGGCCTCGAGGCCACGCGCCGCCCGGCCCCCTCCCCGCGGGCGGCGGGGAGGGAGCGGGCGGCGGAGCGCCGGGCGCTACGCGAGCGCCGGGACGAGCAGCAGCTCCTTGCGCTCGTGGTCGGCGATCTGCGCGGCGACCTCGCTCGCCAGGCGGCCGAGATCGGCCGGCGCGGGCGCGGACGGGCCGCGGGCGCGCTCCACCAGGCCGGTCACCAGCCGGAGGATCTGCTGGTGCTCCTCGACCATCCGCTTCAGCTCGGCGCGGCGCGCCGGGCTGCGCGCGCCCACGATCCCGTACAGGCCCTTGGCGTGCTCCTCGTGCGCGAAGTGCTCGCGCAGCGCCTGGGCCAGCTCCTCCAGCGCGCCGGAGAGCGCGGGCCCGTCCGCGGCGCCGCGCACGCGGGCGACGAGGGCGTGGAGCCGCTCGTGGTCCGCCTCGATGGCGCGGGCCACCTGCTCCGCGCCGTGCGCGGGCGCCGCCTCCGCCGGGTGGAACTGCGCCGCCTCGGTGGAGCCCTCCAGCGCCAGCGTGGAGGAGGTGCCACCGGAGACGGCCTGGGCGACGAGGTCGAAGTAGCCGGTGCCGACCTCGCGCTGGTGGCGCGTGGCGGTGTAGCCCTGCGGCTCCGCCGCGAACTCCGCCTGCTGCAGCTCGGTGTACGCCGCCATGCCGCGCTCGCGGTAGCCGCGCGCGAGCTGGAACATGGAGTGGTTGAGCGCGTGGAAGCCGGCCAGCGTCACGAACTGGAACTTGTAGCCCATGGCGCCGAGCTCGCGCTGGAAGCGGGCGATGGTCGCGTCGTCGAGCTTCTTCTTCCAGTTGAAGGACGGCGAGCAGTTGTACGCGAGCAGCTTGCCCGGGAACCGGGCGTGGATGCCCTCCGCGAAGCGCTTCGCCTCGTGCAGGTCGGGGGTCTGCGTCTCGCACCAGACCAGGTCCGCGTACGGCGCGTAGGCGAGGCCGCGCGCGATGGCGGTGTCGATGCCGGGGCGCAGCCGGTAGAAGCCCTCCGGCGTGCGCTCGCCTTCCTCGAGGTACGGGTGATCGTACGGGTCGATGTCGCTCATGATGAGCTTCGCGCCCTCGGCGTCGGTTCGCGCCACGATGAGCGTCGGCACGTCCATGACGTCGGCGGCGAGGCGCGCGGCGGTGAGCGTGCGGACGAACGTCGAGGTCGGGACCAGCACCTTGCCGCCCAGGTGGCCGCACTTCTTCTCCGAGGCCACCTGGTCCTCGAAGTGCACGCCGGCCGCGCCGGCCTCGATCATCCCCTTCATCAGCTCGAAGGCGTTGAGCGGCCCGCCGAAGCCGGCCTCGGCGTCGGCCACGATGGGCGCGAACCAGTACGTGCCGTCCCGGCCCTCGGAGTGCTCGATCTGGTCGGTGCGCTGCAGGGCGGCGTTGATCCGCCGGACCACCTCGGGCACCGAGTTGGCCGGGTAGAGGCTCTGGTCCGGGTAGGTCTGCCCGGCCTGGTTGGCGTCGGCCGCGACCTGCCAGCCGGACAGGTAGATGGCCTTCAGGCCCGCCTTCACCATCTGCACGGCCTGGTTGCCGGTGAGCGCGCCGAGCGCGTTCACGTACGGCTCGGCGTGGAGCAGCTCCCACAGGCGGAGCGCGCCCATCCGCGCGAGGGTGTGCTCGACCCGCACGCTGCCGCGGAGCCGCTCCACCTCGTCGCGCCCGAAGCGGCGGACGATGCCCTCCCAGCGGCGCGGGTCGGGGTGGTGCGGCCCGGGGGCGGCGCCGGCGGGCTCGCCGCCGGCCAGGATGCGCGCCCGCTCGTCGGCCCGCGCCTCGAGGAGGTCGTAGGCGGGGAGGGTGATGAACTCGGTGAACTCGGCCTGGGTGCTCATCCGCTCGAACAGCGCGCGCGCGTCCTCGAAGCGCCCGCCGGCGAAGCGCGCCTCCCCCACCTCGAGGCGGATCCGGTCCATCTCCTCGGCGAGCACCGCGCGGAAGCGCTCGGCGGTGAGCGGCTGGCCGTCGTCGAGCGCCACGCCGTGGTGGATCCACTGCCAGGCGAGGGCGCGCGAGATCTCGGCGGTGGCGGCGTCCTCCATCAGGCCGTAGAGCGGGACGCAGCCGGAGCCGCGCAGCCAGGCCTCGATGTACTGCACCGAGACGCGGACGTTGTGGCGCAGGCCGGCCTCGGTGCGCGTCCCCTCCACCGGGCGGAGCAGGTCGCGGGCGCCGACCCGCACGTCCTCGCGCCTCCGGCCGATCTGGTTCGGCCCTTCCATGTGCTGGTCGAAGACGGCGCGCGCGACCGGGACCAGGCCCGGGTGCGCCACCCAGGTGCCGTCGTGCCCGTCGGTCACCTCGCGGAGCTTGTCGGCGCGGACCTTGGCGAGCGCGGCCTCGTTGGCCCCGGCGTCGTCCTTGACCGGGATCTGCGCGGCCATGCCGCCCATGGCGTGCACGCCGCGGCGGTGGCACGTCTGGATGAGCAGCTGCACGTAGGCGCGCAGGAACCCCTTGTCCATCGTGACCTGGGCGCGGTCCGGCAGCACCGCGCGCGCGTCGGCGCGCAGCCGCTTCACGAACGAGAAGATGTAGTCCCAGCGCCCGCAGTTCAGGCCGGCGGAGTGCTCGCGCAGCTCCCAGAGGATCTCGTCCATCTCGAACGCGGCGGGGAGCGTCTCGATCAGGCAGGTCGCGCGGATCGTGCCGCGCGGGATCCCGAGCGCCGCCTGCGCGTGGACGAAGACGTCGTTCCACAGCCGCGCCTCGAGGTGGCCCTCCAGCTTCGGTAGGTAGAAGTACGGGCCGGTGCCCTTCGCGACCAGCGCGCGCGCGTTGTTCCAGAAGTAGACGCCGAAGTCCCACAGCGCGGCGGTGGCAGGCCGGCCGTCCACCAGCGCGTGCCGCTCGAGCAGGTGCCAGCCGCGCGGGCGGACCATGAGCACGGCGGTGCGGTCCTTCAGGCGGTACTGCTTCCCGTCCGGCGACGCGTACGCGATGGTCCCGGCCACCGCGTCCCTGAGGTTCACCTGCCCCTCGACCACGTTCTGCCAGGTGGGCGAGCTCGAGTCCTCGAAGTCCGCCATGAACACGCTCGCGCCGGAGTTGAGCGCGTTGATGATCATCTTGCGGTCGGTCGGCCCGGTGATCTCGACCCGCCGGTCCTGCAGGTCGGCCGGGATGGGCGCCACCGTCCACTCCGACTCGCGGACCTCCTCGGTGGTGGAGAGGAACGCCGGGCGCTCGCCGGCGTCCCAGCGGCGCTGCAGCTCGCGCCGGCGCTCCAGCAGCTGCTCCACCCGCGGGCGGAAGCGGCGCACCAGGTCGGCCACGAAGGCCAGGGCGTCGGCGGTGAGCACGGACTCGTGTCCGGCGGGGAGGGGGCCCCGAAGGTCCATCCCGGGGGGGAGCGGCGGGCGCTGCGCGTCGGTCGTCTCGGGCATCGTGTGTGTTCCTCCTGTGCCCGGAATCGTTATCGTGATTTGGATCAAGCACAATAGCTGCTGTGATTCCGAACAGTTAAGCTGTCGGCGGGTTGTCAATGGGGCGCGGTCAAGCCGTAAAGCTTGAAAATGGCGTGCTGCGCCATGATGTTCGCGTGGCCACCGCCCGGCCGCCCGGCAGCCTGCCGCGCCGGCCGCGCCCCTCCGCGCCCCGACCCGGCGCGGGAACGGCGCCCCGTGCGGCGCGCGCGGTGGCGAGGAGGCGGACATGCGCGAGCCCGGCCAGCACCTCGGCGCGAAGGTCCGGGCGCTCCGGCGCCAGCGCAACCTCACCCAGGCGCAGCTCGCCGATCGGCTGGGCATCTCGGCGAGCTACCTGAACCTCATCGAGCACAACCGGCGGCCGCTCCCCGCGCAGCTGCTCATCAAGCTCGCGGACCTGTTCGAGCTCGACCTGAAGTCGCTCTCGACCGAGCACCACGCGCGCGTGGTGGCCGACCTGATGGAGGTCTTTGGGGATCCGCTGTTCGAGCCGCACGACGTCACCAACGCGGAGGTGCGGGACCTCGCCTCGTCCTCGCCCACCGCCGCCCGCGCGGTCCTGTCGCTCTACCAGGCGTACCGCGCGGCCCGCGAGGCGTCGGACACGCTCGCCGCGACGCTGTCCGACGGCGACCTCGACGGCGTGGACTCCTCGCACCTGCCCACCGAGGAGGTCTCGGATCTCGTCCAGCGGCACATGAACCACTTCCCGGAGCTGGAGGCGGGCAGCGAGGCGCTCTGGCGCGAGGCGCGGCTCGACCCGGACTACCTGTACACGAGCCTGGTGCGCTTCCTCGGCCAGCTCGGCGTGACGGTCCGGATCGTCCACACCGCCGAGGCGCGCGGCGCCATGCGGCGCTACGACCCCGAGGCGAAGGTCCTCCACCTCTCCGAGCTGCTCCGCCGCGGCAGCCGCAACTTCCAGCTCGCCTACCAGATCGGCCTGCTCACGCAGGCGGACGTGCTCGATCGCTTCGTGGCCGACCCGCACCTCACCAGCGACTCGTCGCGCGCGCTCGCCCGCGTGGCGCTCGCGAACTACTTCGCCGCGGCCGTGCTCATGCCCTACGGGCCGTTCCTCGAGCAGGCGCGCGCCGAGCGCTACGACCTCGACCTGCTCGGCCACCGGTTCCGCACCAGCTTCGAGCAGGTGTGCCACCGGCTCACCACGCTGCGGCGGCCCGGCGCGGAGGGCGTCCCCTTCCACCTGGTCCGCGTGGACATCGCCGGGAACATCTCCAAGCGGTTCTCCGCCTCCGGGCTCCGCTTCGCCCGCTTCTCCGGCGCGTGCCCGCGCTGGAACCTGTTCGAGGCGTTCACCACGCCCGGCCTGGTCCGCACGCAGCTCTCGCAGATGCCCGACGGCGCGACCTACTTCTGGATCGCGCGCACCATCAACCGCGAGGGCGGCGGGTTCCACGCGCCGCGCTCGGTGCTCGCCATCGCCATGGGGTGCGAGGCCTCGCGCGCCCGCGAGCTGGTCTACGCGGACGGCGTGAACCTCGAGGCGCGCGAGGCGGTGGTGCCGGTGGGCCTCACCTGCCGCCTGTGCGAGCGGATGGACTGCGAGCAGCGGGCGTTCCCGCCGCTGCAGCATCCGCTGAAGGTGAACGCGGACGTCCGCGGCGTGTCGTTCTACGCGCCGGTCGAGGGCCGCTGAGCGGCCGGCTCCGGGGACGGTCCTACCCCGCCACCTCCAGCCGCTCCGCCGCGCGCTCCAGCAGGATGGGCCGGGCGGCGGGGCGCTCGGCGACGCCGCGCGCGCCGGCCGCGGCGCGGCGCAGGTACGCGTAGCGGTCCAGCTCGAGCGCGCCGGCCAGCGCCTCGGAGAGCCGCTCCAGGCGCCGGGCCTCGGCCCGGGCCGCGCGCTCGTCGGCCTCGTCGGCCTCCACCGCCCGCCGCTCCAGCGCCCGCAGGCGCCGCCGCACCTCCTCGCGCTCCGCCTCCACCCGCGCCAGCGCCGCCTCGGCCTCGGCGACGACCCCGGCGCGCCGGCCGCGCTCGACCATGTCGCGCGTCCGCTCGCGGTCCCACTCCAGCGCCGCCGCCTCGGCCGCGTCGCGGACCGCCGCGCGGCGCGCGGCCTCGCGCAGGCACGCCACCGCCGCGAGCGGCACCGCGAGCAGCAGCACCCCCTCCGTCCAGCGCCCGGGGGCGGCGCCCGACGCGGCCACGGCCGCGGCGAGCGCGGCCGAGCCGGTGGCGCCCATGCCCAGCAGGAGCCCACGCCGCGCGGCCGCGGCGCCGTCCGCGACCTCGACGGCGCGGCGCACCGCGACCCCGAGCAGCGCCAGCACCGCGCCCGCGGCGCCGGCCGCGAACGCGAGCGAGAGCCCGGCGGCGAGCGGGGCGCGCTGCAGCGCCCCGGGGAGATCGTCCACGGAGAGTCCCGCCGCGCCCAGGACCGGACGCGCCAGCCGCCAGGTCTCGGCCAGCAGGAGCGCGAGCGCCGCGCCGCGCAGCGCCAGCACGGGGAACGGAGGGGGCACCGGGGGGCGCCCGAGCTGCTCGGCGGTGGCCTCGACCTCCACGGGCGCCGTGATCGCGCCCCGGGCCAGGTCCTCGGCGAGCGTGCGCGCCGCGGTCTCGATCCGCTCGCGGGCCGCCGCCGAGCGCTCCGCCAGGGCGTCGAGCGCGGCCTCGTGGTCGCGGATCTCGCGCAGCGCCCCGGCGCCCTCGCGCTGCACCAGCGTGCGCACCCAGCGCGGCTCGCCCCCGCGCCCGGCCGGCATCGCGCCCAGGGCGGACGAGGGCTGCGGGCGCGCGCGCACGACCGGCTCGCCCCCGTCCACGTCCACCACCACCGGGAGCGCCTCCAGCGGGACCGGCAGCCGGGCCGCGTAGCGCGCCAGCCGGTAGCGGAGGAAATCCTCGAGCCGCACGCCCGAGCGCACCGCCAGGCGCGCCTCGAGGGCCGTCCCCAGCCGCGATCGGGGCAGGCGCGGCGCGCGCGCGGACGACCCCGGGCGGCCGGCGCCGGGCCTCGCGGGACGGAGCGATCGGACCGCGTCGCCGAGTCCGTCCAGCAGCCTTCGAAGCCCCGCCGCGCCCCCGCCCCAACCTGCGATCACCGCTGCTCCACGCATCGCGCGCTCGCCTCCTCGACCCCTGTCCTCGCGGAACCTAGGGAGGCGGCCGGGGGCGGGCCAGCGGTACCGGCGGGGCGGCATCGGACGAGGGGGCCCGGCTCCGGCCCCGCGATGCACCGTCGCCGGGCCACGGGATACCTGCGGCGCGAGCGACGGGGCTACCGTGCCTACATGGACGCACCGGCTCCGCACCGGATCCTGGTGGTCGACGACAACGAGATCCTGCGCACGCTCCTGGCGCAGGCGCTCGAGTCGGGCGGCTACGTCGCGCTCGCGGCCGACTCGGCCGAGAGCGCGCTCGACGTGGCGCGCTTCGACCCGCCGGACCTGTGCGTGGTGGACGAGGTGATGCCCGGCATGAGGGGCAGCGACCTCATCCGCGTGTTCCGCGCCTCGCCCGACCCGCGGCTGCGCAGCCTGCCCATCATCGGGCTCTCCGGCGTCGCCGGCGGGGACCGGGCGCTGCTCGAGGCCGGCGCGGACGTCGCCATCCGCAAGCCGTTCGCGGAGGGGCCGCTCCTCGAGCTGGTGCGCCGCTGCCTCACGCGCGTGCCGGCGCTCACGCTGGTTCACTCGGCGTAGCTGCCGCGGAGCGTGCAGGTCGCACCGCCCCGCGGCGCCTGACCTTCTGACGGGGCTGCGCCCCGCCCCACGGAGCGGAGCTTCGTGGGGCCCCACCCTGCTACGCGGGTCCCGTGACCTCGCGCGCCCGCTTGCGCGGGCTCGCGCGACGTCCCCGCGGGCGCGGCTTTGCCGCGCTGACGCTACCTCGCGTACGACTCGAGCGCGGCGGCGAGCGACGCGCCGACGCGGGCGAGCTTGCCCTGCTTCGCGAGCGCCTGCTCGATCGCGGCGAGCACCGCGAGCACGTTCTCCTGCCGGGCCGACTCGCCCATCAGCCCGATGCGCCAGACCTTGCCCGCGAGCGGCCCGAGCCCGCCGCCGATCTCGATGGAGTGGTCGGCGAGCAGGCTCCTGCGCGCGGCCGCCTCGTCCACGCCGGCCGGCACCTTGATGCAGTTCAGCGACGGCAGGCGGTGGCCCTCCTGCGCCTGCGGCTCGAACCCGAGCGCGCCGACGCCGGCCATGAGCGCGGCGGAGTGGCGCCGGTGCCGCGCGAAGCGGGCCTCGAGCCCCTCCTCCAGCACCAGGCGCAGCGACTCGCGCAGCGCGTACACCATCGAGATGGGCGCCGTGTGGTGGTACACGCGCTTCCCCTCGGCCCAGTAGTCCGCCACCATCCCGGCGTCGAGGTACCAGCTCTGCACCTTGGTCTTGCGCGCCTTCACCGCCTCGAGCGCGCGCGGCGAGAGCGTGAGCGGGGCCAGGCCCGGCGGGCACGACAGGCACTTCTGCGTGCCGGAGTAGCACGCGTCCACGCCCCACGCGTCCACCTCGACCGGCACGCCGCCGAGCGAGGTGACGGTGTCCGCGACCAGCAGCGCGCCGTGCGCGTGGCACAGGGCGCCGAGCCCCTCGAGCGGCTGGTGCGCGCCGGTGGAGGTCTCGGCGTGGACCAGGGCCACCACCTTCACCTTGCCCTCCTTCTTCAGCGCCTCCTCGATGCGCGCCGGATCGCAGACCTCGCCCCAGGGCACGTCGATCTTCACCAGCCGGGCGCCGCAGCGGCCCACGATGTCGGCCATGCGGCCGCCGAACACGCCCGCCACCACCACCACGGCGGTGTCGCCCGGCTCGAGCAGGTTGACGAGCGCGGCCTCCATGCCGGCCGAGCCGGTGCCCGAGACCGCGATGGTGAACGGGTTCTCGGTGCGGAACACGGCGCGGAGCTGCGCCTGCACCTCGTTCATGATCTCGAGGAACTTCGGATCGAGGTGGCCGAGCAGCGGGGTGGACATCGCGCGGAGCACGCGCGGGTGGACCATGCTGGGACCGGGGCCGAGGAGCAGGCGCAGCGGAGGCGCCAGCTCGGAGACGACGGGGGTGCTCATGGAAACCTCGTGGCGCCGGCGCGGGGCCGGCCTGGGGAGAGGAGGTCGACGAGATTACGCCATCGCCGCGGGCCCGCGCGACCCCGGAGGGGTTTTGCCGGGCCGCGCAGCCCCGCACGGCGACCCTCGTCCGCGCGGGATGGCGGCGCGCTCACCCGCCCGGCCGCTGCCAGGCCAGGGCGCAAGGGCCGTCTTTCACCCCGCCTTGCCGTGGTCGCCGCGCGGCGCGCCGGTGAGGTTGGCGGGCACCGCTGGCGCCGCGCCTCCGCACCTCGATCGCACTCCGCCGGGCCGCCGGCCGACGCGGACACGTGGAGGATCCGATGCAGCTGAACGAGGACAGGCTGAACCAGTTCATGGGCAAGGTGCTCGGCGAGATGGGCGCCGCGATGAACGCGGCGCTGGTCATCGTCGGGGAGCAGCTGGGGCTGTACAAGGCGATGGCGTCGGCGGGTCCCATGACGCCGGCGCAGCTCGCGGAGAAGACCCACACCGACGCCCGCTACGTGCGCGAGTGGCTGTGCGCGCAGGCGGCGGGCGGCTTCGTGGAGTACGACGCGAGCGCCGGCACGTTCACGCTCCCCGACGAGCAGGCGTTCGCGCTCGCGATGGAGGACAGCCCCGCGTACATCCCCGGCGCGTTCCAGATCATCAGCTCGGTCGTGAAGGACACGCCCAAGCTGGTGGAGGCGTTCCGCACCGGCGACGGCGTGGGCTGGGACGAGCACGACGCCTCGCTGTTCGAGGGGACCGAGCGCTTCTTCCGGCCGAACTACGCCGCGCACCTGGTGGGCGAGTGGCTGCCGGCGCTGGACGGGATGGAGGCGAAGCTGCGCGCGGGCGCGCGCGTCGCCGACGTCGGGTGCGGCCACGGCGCCTCCACCGTGCTGATGGCGGAGGCGTTCCCGCGCTCCACGTTCGTGGGGTTCGACTACCACGGTCCGTCGATCGGGACGGCGCGCCGCGCCGCGACCCGGCGCAAGCTCGCGAACGCGAGCTTCCAGGTGGCGACCGCGAAGGACTTCCACGGCGAGCCCTACGACCTGATCGCCTGCTTCGACTGCCTGCACGACATGGGCGATCCCGCCGGCGCGGCGGCCCACGTGAAGGAGATGCTGAAGCCGGGCGGGAGCTGGATGATCGTGGAGCCGTTCGCGAACGACCAGGTGGAGAAGAACCTGAACCCGGTGGGCCGGGTGTTCTACTGCGCCTCGACCATGATCTGCACCCCCGCGTCGCGCGCGCAGGAGGTCGGCGCGTGCATGGGCGCGCAGGCGGGGGAGGCGCGCACGCGCGCGGTGGTGGCGGAGGCAGGCTTCCGGACGTTCCGGCGCGCCACCGAGACGCCGTTCAACGTGGTGTACGAGGCCAGGCCGTAGCGACCGCGCCGGGGCCGGCCCGGGTCAGCCCGGCCGGCCCCCACCGCGCAGCCAGAGCTCGGCCTGGCCGACGGCGTACGGCACCGCCGCGTCCACGCGCAGCACGCGGGGGCCGAGCGTGAACGGGGCGAACCCGCGGTCGCGCAGCGCGGCGGCCTCGTACGGCGTCCACCCGCCCTCCGGGCCGATGGCGAGCGCGGCGCGCGCGCCCGCCGGCGCGAGCGCCTCCAGCGGCGCCGCGCCGGCGGGGTGCGCGAGGAGCCGGTCGCGCTCCGGGAAGCGCGCGTCGAGCAGGTCCTCCACGAACGGCTTGAAGAACCGGTGCAGCTCCACCTCGGGGAGGATCGTGTCGCGCCCCTGCTCCAGGCCGAGCAGGAGCTGCTCGCGGACGGCCTCGGGCGCGAGCAGCGGGGAGGCGAAGTAGCTCTTCTCCACGCGGTAGCTGCCGAGCAGCACCAGCCGCTTCACGCCCATCGAGGCGGCGGCCTGCAGCACCTTGCGCAGGATCTTCGGGCGGGGCAGGGCGAGCAGGAGCGCCACCGGGGCGGGCGGCGGCGGCGCGCGATCGAGCCGCGCCGCGACGACCACCTCGTACGGCGCAGCGGACAGGATCTCCGCCTCGCCCATGTCCCCGCCGACCACGCCGGCCTGGAGCCGGTCGCCGGCGCCGGCGCGCAGCACCTCCAGCACGTGGCGCGCGCGCCGCCCGGCCAGCCGGGCGGTACCGCCGGCGGACAGCTCTCCGGGCTCGAGCAGCAGGAGGTTCACGCGCGCGGACGGTGTCCGAGGGGCCCTCGGATGTCAACCGCCCGCGCGTCCGTTCACGACGCCAGGCGGCCGCCCTCCGGCACGGGCACCGCGACCGGCGACGGCGGCGCGGCCTCGGGGCGCGGCGGCTCGGGGCGGCGGCCGTCCCCGCCGGCGCGACGGCGCGGCGGGGCGATGAGGTCGGTGGCGCCGCGCGCGGCGGCCTGGCGCAGGAACTCGTAGCGGTCGAGCTCGAGCGCGCTCACCAGGCTCTGCGCCACCCGCGACAGCTCGCGCGGCGGC
>NZ_BAZG01000041.1 GCF_000964525.1 Anaeromyxobacter sp. PSR-1 | reverse complement strand
TCGGAGAGATCGGTGAGCGGCAGCGCCGACGAGCCGCCCGGCGCGGCGCCCGGCGCAGGGGCCGCCAGGCCGGCGGGGAGCTCGGCGGGGGCGGCGCGGCGGCGCGGCGACACCGACGCGGCGAACGGATCGGCCGCGCCGGCGAGCGCCGCGGCGAAGGGGTCTCCGGCGTCCGGGGCCGGCGCGAACGGATCGGCCGGGCCGCCGGCGAGCCCGGGCGCGGACGGGAGATCACCGGCGGTGAATGCGAAGGGATCCGCGCCCCCGGGTCCCGGGAAGCCGGTGGGCGGCGTCTCGAGCGCGAACGGATCGGCGGGCGGCGCGCCGGACCCTGTGCCGGCGAACGGATCGTGGCCGAACGGCTCCGGTGACCGGTCCTGGGCCGCCGGGCCAGGCGGCGCGAAGGGGTCGGCGGCGAACGGGTCCGGCCCCGCCGCGGCGAACGCGGGCTCCGCGAAGGGATCGGCCGGGCCGGGGAGCGCCGGGCCGGGCGGCGGGATGGGCGCCGGGCGAGGCTCCGGCGGCGCAGCGGCCGGCGGCGCGTCGGGCCGGCGCACCGCGAACACCGTCTTGCACCGCGAGCAGCGCACCTTGGCGCCGCGCGGGCCGATCTTCTCGTCGGCGATCCGGAACTTGGCCTGGCAGTGGGTGCAGTGGGCGATCATGCGGGGCGCCGGCAGGACGTTACACCGTCATGCCGCTTGACACCAAGCGGCAACCGCAGGAACAATGCCCGAAGTTTCGCACACTTACCGCCGCGGATGGAGCGATGAACGACCAGCACACCGAAGGTACGGACACCACCGCCGCCGGCGTCGAGCCCAAGGTCATCAAGCGGTACACGAACCGGAAGCTCTACGACACCGTGGAGTCCCGGTACGTCACGCTCGACGAGATCGCGGAGATGATCAAGGGCGGTGCCGAGGTCAAGATCATCGACAACCGCACCAAGGAGGACCTCACCTCCATCACCCTCGCGCAGATCATCTTCGAGGAGGAGAAGAAGACCTCCAAGATGAGCCTCGAGACGCTCCGGGACCTCATCCGCCACGGCGGCGAGGTGGCCCAGCGGCTGGTGGTGGGGACGCAGGCCGAGCTCCGCGGGCGCGTCGAGGCGGTCCGGGCCGCGGCCGAGCAGCGCGTGCAGCACCTGATGGCGCGCAGCCAGGCCACCAGCGACCGGGCCAAGGAGCTGATGGCCGCGTCGCAGGACGCGATGGCGTCCCTGCAGCGCCGCGTGGACGAGCGGGTGCGCGCGGCCGTGGACGGCGTCTCCAGCCTGTCCGAGGTGCGCCGGCAGCTCGACGAGATCACCGCGCGGCTGCACGAGCTGGAGCGGAAGCTGGAGGAGTCCGCGCGCGAGGATCGCCCCCCGCCGCCGCCGCAGGAGCCGCCCGCGGCGCAGTAGCGCCCCGGCCGCCTAGCCGAACAGCGCGGCGCGCATCGACAGCGAGCCCATGTCGAACCCGGTGATGGGGAACCGCACCGGGTCCGCCCCCGCCGCGCCCGCCGCGTAGAGCAGCGGCAGGTAGTGCTCGGGCGTGGGGTGCGCGCGCCGGCCCTCCGGGCTCGCGATCGCGTCCACCAGCCAGCGCGCGTCGTGCCGCTCCAGGGCGGCGGCCGCGTCCGCGTCGAAGCGGGCCGCCCACGCCGGCGGGGTGGCGTCGCCCCGGCGCCAGGCGGCGAAGGCGTGCCGCAGGTCGTGCACCAGGTTGCCGCTGCCCATCACCAGCACGCCCTCGTCGCGGAGCGGCGCGAGCGCCCGGCCCAGCGCGAGGTGGCCGGCGGCGTCCAGCTCCGCGTCGATCGAGAGCTGCACCACCGGCACGTCGGCCGCCGGGAACAGGTGCACGAGCACGCTCCAGGTGCCGTGGTCGAGGCCCCAGCCGTCCACCACGCGGGCGCCGTCCCCCGCGACCAGCGCCGCCGCGCGCCGCGCCAGCTCCGGAGCGCCCGGGGCCGGGTAGCGGACGCGGTAGAGCGCGTCGGGGAAGCCGCCGAAGTCGTGGACGGTCTCGGGCCGCGCCTGGCCGGTGAGGACGCTGCCGGCGGTGACGAAGTGCGCGGACACGGCCAGGATGGCGCGGGGCCGCGGGAGCAGCGGCGCGAGGCCGCGGAACGCGCGGCTCCACCGGTTGTCCTCGATGGCGTTCATGGGCGAGCCGTGCCCCACGAACAGCACCGGCATCCGCCGCCCCGCTCCCAGCTGCCGCTCCATCGCGCCTCCCCTCCCGCGGCCTACGCCGCGTCCGACTGCTTCGCGGCCTGCTTCACCGCCTCGAGCTCGATCGTGATCTCCACCTTCTCGCCCACCAGCACGCCGCCGGTCTCGAGCGCCGCGTTCCACGCGAGGCCGAACTCCTTGCGGTCGAGCGCGGCCTTCGCCGAGAAGCCGGCGCGCTCGTTGCCCCAGGGGTCCTTGCCGATGCCGGCGAACTCGGCGTCCAGCGTCACCTCGCGCGTCACGCCGTGCAGCGTGAGGTCGCCCACCACGCGGTAGCCGTCGCCGGCCTTCTCGATCCGGCGCGAGCGGTAGGTGAGCTCCGGGTACTTCGCGACGTCGAGGAAGTCCGCCGAGCGCAGGTGCGCGTCGCGGTCGGCGACCTGGGTGTCGATGGAGGCGGCGTCGATCTTCACGTCCACCTTCGCGGCGGTGAGGTCCTGCGGATCGAGCTCCAGGGTGCCGGTCCACTTCGCGAACCGGCCGTGCACCTTGGAGATGACCATGTGGCGGACCCAGAAGTGGATGGCGGAGTGGGTGACGTCGACGGTCCAGGGGGTGGTGGCCATTTCGGATTCCTTTCTGCTTCGTTTCGTGACGGTTCCGCGCGTTTCTCGCGGGTCGGCTCCTCGCTGACGGGGAGAATCTGATACCGTTCCGATGGCGGCGCAATGCGCCGCCGGACAAATGAGTGTTGCGTTGGAGGAACGATGGACCTGGACCTGCTCCGCGTGTTCGCCGCGGTCGCGCGCACCGCCAGCTTCTCCGCCGCCGCGCGCGAGCTGCGCATCCCGAAGTCGTCGGCGAGCCGCGCGGTGGCGCGGCTCGAGGAGGAGCTCGGGGTGCAGCTGCTGTTCCGCACCACGCGGCAGGTGTCGCTGAGCGCGGCCGGCACCGGGCTGTACGACCGGGTGGCGCCGCTGCTCCAGGGCCTCGAGAGCGCGCTCGGCGAGCTGCCGGAGCGCGAGGAGGAGCCGTCGGGGCTGCTGCGCGTCACCGCGCCGGTGGACATCGGCATCTTCTTCCTGGCCGAGCTCACCACGCGCTACACGCTCCGCTACCCGGCGGTCTCGGTGGAGCTCGACCTGAGCAACCGGCTGGTGGACCTGGTGGCCGAGGGCTTCGACGTCGCGCTGCGCGTGGCGCCGGGGCTGAAGGACTCGACGCTGGTGGCGCGGAAGGCGTCCCCGGTTCAGCTGCAGCTGTTCGCCTCGCCGCTCTACCTGGCGCGGCGCGGGACGCCGCGCGCCGAGGCGGAGCTCGAGGCGCACGACTGGGTGACGTTCGGGACGCAGGCGCGCAAGCTGCGCCTGGAGGGGCCGCGCGGGACGGTGGAGGTGACGCCGCGCTCGCGGATCCTGTGCCCGGAGCTGCTGTTCGTGCGCGAGGCGATGCGGGCCGGCGCCGGCATCGGGCTGCTGCCCTCGTTCATGGCGGAGCAGGACCTGGCGGCGGGGACGCTGGTGCGCGTGCTGCCGCGCCTGGTCCGGAGCGGCGGCAACCTGTACGTGGTGAGCCCCGCCTCGCGCCACGTCCCGCGCAAGGTGAGCGCGTTCCGCGATCTGGTGCTGGAGCTGGTCAGGAGCCGGCCGCTCGGGCCGCCGCTGCCGTGACGCCGGCCGGGGCCGGCGCGCGGGCCAGCACCTCGTCGCCGATGGCGGCGAGCGCGGCCGCCCCGCTCGACCGCGGCGCGTGCTCGAACACGGTCCGGCCGTGGCTCTGGGCCTCGTCCACCTTCACCGACCACCCCAGCACCGTCCGCGACAGCTCCGCCGGGAACCGCTCGCGCAGCTTCGCCAGGATCTCGTCGGCGAGCTGCGTCTTCCGGTACAGCGTCGGCACCACCAGCGCGATGGCCGGCGCCGCGCCGCGCTCGGCGCGGAGCCGCTCCAGGCTCTGGACGATCTCGGCGCACCCGTCGAGCGCGAGGTAGGTGAGCGCGACCGGGATCACCAGCTCGCGCGCGGCGCGCAGCACGTTGTCGGTCACGAGCGACAGCGACGGCGGCGCGTCGATCAGCACCGCGTCGTAGCGGCCCCCGGCCACCGAGGCGAGCCGGCGATCGAGCCGCTCGGCGCGGTCGGCCGCCGGCGCGACCGCCACCGGGAAGCCGGCCAGGTCCTTGTTCGCGGGCAGGAGGTCGAGGCCGGCCACCGCGGTGGGCCGGACCACCTGCTCGAGCGGCACCGCGTCGTCCAGCAGCCACTCGTGGACCGTGGGCGCGAGGCCGCGCACGTCCACGCCGAGCGACTTCCCGGCGTGCCCCTGCGTGTCCAGGTCGGCCACCAGCACGCGCAGCCCGCGCGCCGCGAGCCGCGCCGCCACGTGCACGCACAGCGTGGTCTTGCAGGTGCCGCCCTTCTCGTTGATGAACGCGATCCGCCGCATGCCGGCCACGTCCCCCCGCCGGCGCGCTACTCCGGACCGGGCCCGCCGCGGTCCGGGCCGCCGCGGTCCACGCGCTCCGAGAGCCCGTCGATCATCTCCTCGAGCTCCTCGAGCTTGCGCTTCAGCGCCGCCACGTCGTCCCGGGACGGGAGGTTGGCCGCGTGCAGCGCCTGCCGGACGCCGCGATCGAACGTGCTCCGCGCCTGCAGCGCCGAGCTCACCAGCGACTGGAGCCCACGCCCGGCCCGGTCGCTGGCGAGCAGCTTCCCGACCACCCGGCCCACCTGCTCCTCGCCGGCGGCGAGGGCGCGCTTCAGCACGGGATTCCGCAGCACGTCGTCGAGGATCATCGTGTGTGGACTTGTCCCTTTCCCCTCGATAGCTTGTCAAGCCCAGTGGCTTCCCTCGGCCTGCTCGACCGCCGCCTGCTCGTCGTGACCGGCAAGGGCGGCGTGGGCAAGACGACCGTCTGCGCCGCGCTCGCCCTGCTCGCCGCCCGCGCGGGCAAGCGCGTGCTGGTGTGCGAGGTGAACGCGACCCGCGAGCGGGTCGCGCCCCTGCTCGGCGCGCCTGCCTCGGGGCCCTTCGTCCGGGAGGCGCTGCCCGGGATCTTCACCGTCAACGTGACGCCGCACGAGGCCATGCGCGAGTACGGCCTCATGGTCCTGAAGTTCCGGACCATCTACGAGGCGGTCTTCGAGAACCGGCTGGTGCGCTACTTCCTGCGCATGGTGCCGGGGCTCGCCGAGCTGGTGATGCTCGGCAAGGTGCTGCACGAGGTGCGCGCGGAGGACGGCGGCCGGCCGCGCTGGGACCTGGTGCTGCTCGACGCGCCCGCCACCGGCCACGCCGTCCAGCTCCTGCGCGTCCCGTCCGCGCTGGTGGACACCGTGCCGGCGGGCCCGCTGCGCCATGACGCGGAGTGGATGCAGGCCCTGCTGGTGGACCCGGCGCGCACCGGCGTGGCGCTGGTCACGCTGCCGGAGGAGATGCCGGTCAACGAGGTGATCGAGCTCGACGGGCTCGTGCGCGGCGAGCTGGGCATGGCGGTGGCCGCGCTGGTGGTGAACGCCATGCCGCCGGCGCGCTTCGACGCGCGCGAGGCCGCGGAGCTGGCCCGCCTCGCCGCCGCCCCGCCGCCGCTCGGGCCCGCCGCCGAGGCCGGCCGGATCCAGGCGCTGCGCGCCGAGGCCGCCGGGCGGTACCTGGTGCGCGCCCGGGCCGCGCTCGACCTGCCCACCACCGTGCTGCCGCTCCTCCCCGTGGTGGAGTGGGGGCCGGCGGCGGTGGGGGAGATCGCGGCGGCGCTGGCGGCCGCGCCGCCCGCGGAGGCGCGGCCGTGACCACCGTGCGCGAGAGCCTGGGCGGCCGCCGCGTGGCGGTGTGCGTCGGCGCCGGCGGGGTGGGCAAGACCACCGCCGCGGCGGCGCTGGCGCTCTCGCGCGCGCTCGAGGGCGGCAAGGTGCTGGTCTGCACCATCGACCCGGCCCGGCGGCTCGCGAACGCGCTCGGGCTGGCCACGCTCGGCAACGTCGAGTCGCGGGTCCCCGAGCACAAGCTCGCCGAGGCGGGGCTGCGCCCGCGCGGCGAGCTGTGGGCCATGATGCTCGACGTGAAGCGCACCTGGGACGACCTGGTGGCGCGCCACGCGCCGGACCCGGCCCGCCGCGAGCGCATCCTGCGCAACCGGCTCTACCAGCAGATGTCCGCCGCGCTGGCCGGGTCGCAGGAGTACATGGCGATGGAGAAGCTCTACGAGCTCGCCACCGACCGCGACTACGACCTCATCGTCCTCGACACCCCGCCCACCGCGCACGCGCTCGACTTCCTGGACGCGCCGGACCGGATCCTCGACTTCCTGGGCAACGAGACCGCCCGCGCGCTGCTCGCGCCCGCGCTCGGGGCCGGCCGGTTCGGGCTGCGGCTGGCGCAGCTCGGCGGCGGCTACGTGGCGAAGACGCTGGCGCGCTTCACCGGCCAGCAGGTCCTGTCCGACCTGGGCGACTTCCTGCAGGGCTTCCAGGGCATGTACGACGGCTTCAAGGAGCGCGCCGGCGAGGTGCGCGCCATGCTCGCCCGCCCCGAGACCGGGTTCGTGCTGGTGGCGTCGCCGGCGGCCGCCGCCATCGAGGAGGCGCTGGCCTTCCACGAGCGGCTTCACGCGGAGTCGATGCCGGTGGCGGGGCTGGTGGTGAACCGGCTCACCCCCGACCTGTGGCCGGCGGCGACGCCGCTGCCGGGCGCCGCCGAGCTGGCCGCGCCGCTCGCCGCCGCCGCCGCGAGCGCGCCCGACCTGGGCGCGCGGCTCGCGGCCACCCTGGCCGAGCACCAGGCGATGGCGGCCGCGGAGCGCCGCTCGCTCGCCGGGCTCCTCGCCCGGGTCGGCGCGGCGCACGCGCTGGTGCCCCGCCTCGAGGGCGACGTGCACGACCTGGCGGGCCTGGCCCGGATGGCAGACCGGCTGTGATCGCGACGGCGCCCCGGCCGGCTCGCGCCGGGCGGCGACGGTTCCCGATTCACGATCGGCCGTCTACTATGTGCCGGATGCGCCTGCCCGATCTCGAGATCGAGACCCACGCCGCACGCGAGCTGGTGGAGCTCACCGCCGAGGTGCGCCGCGCCGTGTCGGCCGCCGGCCTGCGCGAGGGCCTGCTGCTGGTCTACTGCCCGCACACGACCGCGGGGATCACCATCCAGGAGAACGCCGACCCCGACGTGCGGCGCGACCTCCTGCTCGCGCTCGAGAACGCGATCCCGGACGCGCCGGCGCGCGGGCGCTACCGGCACGCCGAGGGCAACAGCCCGGCCCACGTGATGGCCTCGCTGGTCGGCTCCTCCGCCACGGTGATCGTGCGCGACGGGGCGCCGCTCCTCGGGACCTGGCAGGGCGTGTACCTCTGCGAGTTCGACGGCCCCCGCCGGCGCACGGTCCACCTCCAGGCGGTGGCCGCGTGATGCGCCGCCTCGCCCTCCTCGCGCTGGCCCTGTCCGCGGCCTGCGCGGGCGCGCGGCGCGCGCCGCCGGCGGCCGAGCAGGTCGCGTTCGCGCCGGGCGAGCCGGCGCCCGGCCCGGCCGAGCGCGATCTCGCCGGGAAGAACGAGGAGGAGCTGGCCGCCCTGGGCGCGGCCGCGTCCCAGGCCGGCGACTTCGAGCGGGCCGCCGCGGCCTGGGCGCGCCTCGCCGACGCCTGGCCCGCCTCGGCGCGCGCGCCGGAGGCGCGGCTCCGCGCCGGGCTCGCCTACCAGCGCGCCGGCGCGTGGCGCCTCGCGCTGGAGCGCTTCCGCGCGCGCGCCGCCGGGCCGGGCGACGCGGCCGGCGCGCTCGAGGCCGAGTTCGGCGCGGCCGAGTGCCGGTACCACCTCGGCGAGCTGGACGAGGCCGCCGCCGCGCTGGCGGCGCTGGCGGGGCGGCCCGGGCTGGAGCCGGCGGCGCGGGTCCGCGCGCTGGCGCTGCGCGGGGTGGTGGAGCGCGACGCGGGGCGCGAGGGGGAGGCGGAGCGGTCGCTGCGGCTCGCGGTGGCCGGGTTCGAGGAGGCCTCCGCGGCGGAGCGGCTCGAGCCGTACTTCGCGGCGCAGGCGCAGTACTACCTGGGCGAGCTGTACCGCGACCGCGTGGCCGCCATCCGGCTCGACCCGTCCACCGGCGACGCGGACGCGCTGCACGGCGCGCTGGAGCGGAAGTCGGAGGCGCTCCTCTCCGCCCAGGGCGAGTACCTCCGCGCCATCCGCCTGGGCGACGCCCGCTGGGCCGTCGCGGCCGGCGCCCGCGTGGGCGAGCTGTACGACGGGCTGCGCCGCGAGCTGCTCGATGCGCCGCTCCCGCCCGGCCTGGACGCGGCGCGCGCCGAGGCCTACCGGGCCGAGCTGCGCGGGCAGGTCGCCGTGCTGGCGTCGAAGGCGGCGAGCGCCTACGAGCAGACGCTGGACTGGGCGCGCCGCGCCGGCGTGGACGACCCGGCGCTGCTCGACGGCGCGCGCGAGGCGCTCGCGCGGCTGGAGCAGGCGGCCGCGGACGGCCCCGCCGCGCCCGCGCGCTGACCTAGGCTCGCGGCGGCTCGCCGCCGTACATCGCGTCGATCTCGGCGCGGAAGTGCTGCTCGACCACCTTGCGCTTCACCTTCTGCGACGGGGTGACCTCCCCCTCCGCCTCGGAGAGCTCGCGCGGCAGGATGGCGAACTTCTTCACGGTGGCGAAGCGGGGCAGCCCGGCGTTGAGCCGGTCCACGTGGCGCTGCAGCAGCTCCTGGACCTCCGGGAGCCGCGCCAGCGCCGAGATCGGCTCGCCGGCGTGGCCGTGCTCGGCCGCCCACTTGCCGATCGCGTCGGCGTCGAGGGTGACGAGCGCGGTCACGAAGTTGCGCCGGTCGCCGTGGACCAGCACCTGCGAGACGAACGGCGAGATGGCCTTCAGCTTGGACTCGAGCTCGGCCGGCGCCACGTACTTGCCGCCGGAGGTCTTGATGAGGTCCTTCTTCCGGTCGGTGATGGACAGGAAGCCGTCCGCGTCCACGAAGCCGACGTCGCCGGTGTGCAGCCACCCGTCCGCGTCGAGCGCCTCGGCGGTCTGCTCGGGCAGGCCGCGGTAGCCGCGCATGATCCAGGGGCCGCGCATCAGGATCTCGCCGTCCTCGGCGATGCGCACCTCGATGCCCGGGAACGCGGGACCCACCGAGCCGATCTTCCGCTTCGAGGGCAGGTTCGCGTGCGTCGCCGCGGACGACTCGGTGAGCCCGTAGCCCTCGAGGATCACGACGCCCATGGCGTCGAAGAACTCGGCGATGTCGCGGGAGAGCGGCGCCGAGCCGGACACGAAGAAGCGCAGGCGGCCCCCGAACAGCTCGCGCACCTTGTGGAACACCAGCCGGTCCGCCACCGCGAGCTGCGCCTGGAGCACCGTCCCGAGCGGACGGCCGGCCCGCCGCGCGCGCGACGCCTGCAGCCCCACGTCGATGGCCCAGCGGAAGATCGCCGCCTTGACCGGGCCGCCATCCCGCGCGTTCGAGAGGATCTTGTTGTGCACCTTCTCGAAGATCCGCGGCACCGCGCACACGAACGTCGGGCGCACCACGCCGAGGTTCTCGACGATCCGGTCCACCCGGCCGTCCACCGCGGTGGGGAAGCCGATCCGGAGCTGGGCGGTGCCGATCATCTTCCCGAACGAGTGCGCGAGCGGGAGCCAGAAGAACTGCACCGCGTCGCCGTGATCGAGGATGCCCGAGGCCTGCACCGAGGCCGACTGCGACACCCAGCACGCGTGCGTGAGCTCGACGCCCTTGGGCACGCCGGTCGTGCCGGAGGTGTACAGCAGCGTGGCGAGCGCGTCGGGGCGCACCGACGCGGCCGTCTCCTCGAAGGCGCCGGGGTGCTCCGCGTCCCAGGCGTGCCCGCGCGCCTCCAGGTCGGCGAGCGTCGTCACCCAGCCGTCCGCGCTGCCCTCCCCGTCGAACACCACCACGTGCCGGAGCGCCGGCATCCGGTCCCGGCGCGAGGCCAGCTTCGCGACCTGCAGGGCGTCCTCGGCGAACGCCACCACCGCGCCCGAGTCGGAGAGGATGTACGCGCACTCGTCCGCGGTGGAGGACGGGTAGATGGTGCTCGTCGCCGCGCCGGCGCAGAGGATGCCGAAGTCCGCGAGCACCCACTCGATGCGCGTGCCCGCCAGGATGGCGCAGACCTGCTCCGACTGGACGCCCAGCGCCCGGAGGCCCCCCGAGATCGCGCGCACCCGCGCCTCGGTCTGCGCCCAGGTCAGGCGGCGCCAGTCCGCGCCGTCCGGGTGGCGGAAGGCCTCGGCGTCCGGCGTGAGGCCGACGCGCTCGAGGAAGAGCTCGGGGACGTTGCGAGGCTGGGTGTCGGGCAAGGGCTGGGTCCTCCGGTCGCTTGGTGCCGCGCGAATGTAGACCGATCCCGGGCACGCGGCGAATGCGCTTCCGGGCCGCGGGACGGGGCGCCCGGCCGTCGTCCGCCATAACGGACACCCAGCCATGCGCACCCCTCCATCGCCGCATTCCTCCCGGCCGGCTTGACATCCCGCGCGTCCGCTTCTTAGGATGTCCGTCTAACTCAACGGACCGCCCCGCCCAGAGGAACGCATGGCCATCCCCCCGAACAGGAAGCTCCGCTTCGAGACGCTGCAGGTCCACGCCGGCCAGGAGCCCGCGCCCGGCACGAACGCCCGCGCGGTGCCCATCTACCAGACGTCGTCCTACACGTTCGACTCGGCGGAGCACGGCGCGAACCTGTTCGCGCTGAAGGAGTTCGGGAACATCTACACGCGGATCATGAACCCGACCACCGACGTGTTCGAGAAGCGCATCGCCGCGCTGGAGGGCGGCGTCGCCGCGCTCGCCACGTCCTCGGGCCAGGCCGCGCAGTTCCTCGCCATCACGAACCTCGCGCAGGCGGGCGACAACGTGGTCTCGAGCAGCAACCTGTACGGCGGCACGTACAACCAGTTCAAGGTCACCCTCCCCCGGCTCGGCATCGACGTGAAGCTGGTCGAGGGCGCCGAGGTGGACGCCGTCCGCGAGGCGATCGACGGCAAGACCAAGGCGATCTACGTCGAGTCCATCGGCAACCCGGCCGGCAACGTCCCCGACTTCGAGGCGCTCGCCGCGCTCGCGCACGACAACGGCATCCCGCTGCTGGTGGACAACACCTTCGGCGCCGGCGGCTACTTCTGCCGGCCCATCGAGTGGGGCGCCGACGTGGTGGTGGAGTCCGCCACCAAGTGGATCGGCGGCCACGGCACCTCGATCGGCGGCGTGATCGTGGACTCGGGCAAGTTCGACTGGGCGAGGAGCGGCAAGTTCCCGTTCTTCACCGAGCCGTCCCCCGGCTACCACGGCCTGGTGTTCAACGACGTGTTCGGCCCGAAGGGCCCGTTCGGCAACATCCAGTTCGTCCTGCGCGCCCGGGTGGAGGGGCTGCGCGACCTCGGCCCGGCGCTCTCGCCGTTCAACGCGTTCCTGCTCCTGCAGGGCGTCGAGACCCTCTCCCTGCGTGTGCAGCGCATCGGCGAGAACACGCTCGCGCTGGCGCGCTGGCTGAAGGGCCACCCCGACGTCGCCTGGGTGAACTACACCGGCCTGGAGGAGCACCCCTTCCACCAGCGGGCCCGCAAGTACCTGCGGAACGGGTTCGGCGGCGTCTTCACCTTCGGCGTGAAGGGCGGCTTCCAGGCGGGCAAGACGTTCATCGACTCGGTGAGGCTCGCCTCGCACCTCGCGAACGTGGGCGACGCGAAGACCCTGGTGATCCACCCGGCCTCCACCACCCACCAGCAGCTCTCCGACGCCGAGCAGACGGCGTCCGGCGTGACGCCGGACCAGATCCGCGTGTCGCTCGGCATCGAGCACATCGAGGACATCAAGGAGGACTTCGACGAGGCCCTCCGCGCCACGCGGCGGTGACCCCCTCCCCCCGCCGCGCCGCGCCCCGGCCCCTCCTGCCCTGCGGCGGGAGGGGCCGTTCCGTCCGCGGCGCCGCGCCGCGCCGCCGGCGGCGCCGGCCTTCCCCGCCCCGGCCGCCACGCGCTACGCTCGCGGCGCATGCGCCTCCTCTCCCTCGGGATCACCGGCCGCACCACCCTGCTCCTGCTGCTGGTGGCGGCCGCGGTGTCCGTCGTGGCGGGCGCCGCGCTGCGCCGCGAGGAGGCGCAGGCCGAGCGCGCGCTCCTGGAGGCGCGCGCCGGCGCGATCGCCGAGGCGCTGGAGCGGTCGCTCACCGAGGCCATGACCGAGCACCGGCCGGACACCATGGCCGCGATCCTCGGCGCGGTCGGCCGCGCGGGCGGCGTGGCCGGCGTGTCGCTCGCCGACGCGCAGGGCCGCGTGCGGCTGCGGGCCGGCGAGGGGCCGGAGCGGCTCGAGGTCGGCCCCTCCCTGCGCTGGACCGACGCCCGGCTCACGGTGACCCGCCCGGTGGCGAACGCGGCGTCGTGCCG
Organism: Anaeromyxobacter sp. PSR-1; assembly: GCF_000964525.1. Classification (GTDB taxonomy): domain Bacteria; phylum Myxococcota; class Myxococcia; order Myxococcales; family Anaeromyxobacteraceae; genus Anaeromyxobacter. Next base: position 15,749 of record NZ_BAZG01000041.1, on the reverse strand, counting down.
CGGCTGCCACGGCGAGCAGGCGGTGAACGGGGCGCTGCACGTGTCGCTCGACGTGAGCGGCCTCGGGCCGCGCCTGGCCGCGTCCACCGTGCGGATGGCCGCGCTGGTGGGGATGGCGCTCGCCGCGGTGTCGCTGGCGGTGGTGCTGGTGCTCCGCACCACGCTGGTGGCGCCGCTGCGCCAGCTCTCGCGCTTCGCCGAGGCGCTCGGGCGCGGCGACCTCGCGGCCCGGCCGCCCGGCGCGCCGGGCGAGGCGGGCGTGCTGGCCGGCGCGCTCCGGCGCATGGCCGAGGAGGTGCAGCGCACCCACGCCGAGCTGGAGTCGCGGGTGCAGGAGCGGACCGCGAAGCTGGCGGAGGCGCTGGACGAGGCCACCGCCGCGCGCGAGGCCCGGGCCGCCGACCTGCAGCGGCTCCAGGCCATCCTCGACTCGATGGTGGACGGGGTCATCTTCATCGACGCCGAGGATCGCGTGGCGCTGGTGAACAAGGCCGGGCGCGCGCTCCGGAACCTGACCGACGGCGCCGGCCGGCCGATCAAGGACTGCCACCCGAAGGCCAGCCACGGCATGCTCGACCGCGTGCTCGGGTACCTGCGCCGCGGCGACGACGCCGGGCCGGCCCACTCGATCATCAAGGAGCGGGAGGGGCGCTTCGAGACCACCTACGCGCCGGTGGCCGGCGCGGGCGGGGGCTACCTCGGCACGGTCATGGTGATCCGCGACATCACCGAGCGGCGCACGCTGGAGCGGCGGCTGCTCGACGCCGAGCGGCTCTCCGGCCTGGGCCAGATGTCGGCGCAGGTTGCGCACGAGCTGCGCAACCCGCTGAACGCGATCGACGGCGCGGCCCAGTACCTGCGCCGGCGCTTCGAGGGCGACGCGGAGGTGGCCGAGTACTCCGGGCTCATCGGAGACGAGGTCCAGCGGGTGAACCGCTTCATCTCCGAGCTGCTGGAGATCTCGCGGCCGGCCGAGCCGCACCTCGCCCCGGTGTCGGTGAACCGGCTGCTCAAGGAGGCCGCCCAGAAGGCGGCGCTGGCCCGCGGGCTGCCCGCGGGCGCGGTGCGGCTCGAGCTGGCCCCGGACCTGCCGGTGCTGGACGTGGACGCGCCCATGGTCACCGACGCGCTGGTCAACCTGCTCGCGAACGCGTTCGACGCCGGCGGGGCGGAGCCGCCCACGCTGGTGAGCCGCTTCGAGGCGTCCGGCGGCGAGGGCACCATCGTGGTGGAGGTGCTGGACCGCGGCTGCGGGATCCCGGCGGACCAGCTCGACGAGGTGCTCCGGCCGTTCGTGACCACCAAGGCGACCGGCACCGGGCTCGGCCTGGTGGTGGTCACGCGCGCGGTGGAGCAGCACCGGGCCCGCTTCGCGATCCGCCGGCGCGAGGGCGGCGGGACCGTGGCCGCGATCCGCTTCCCGGTGCGGCGGCTCGTCGAGGCCGCGGCGGCGTCGGAGGTGGACGCGTGAGCACGGGCGGCGAGGGGCTGGTCCTGGTGGTGGACGACGATCCCGGGACGCGGAAGGTCGCGCGCGCGAACCTGACGCTGGAGGGCTTCGAGGTGCTGGTCGCCTCCTCCGGCGCGGAGGCGCTGGCGCGCCTGGCGGAGTCCGACCCGCTCGCCATGGTCTCGGACCTGAAGATGCCGGACCTGGACGGCATCGCGCTCATGGAGCGGGTCCACGCGCTGCGGCCCTCGCTGCCGGTCGTGCTGGTCACCGCGCACGCCACGGTCGAGACGGCCGTGGAGGCGATGCGCAAGGGCGCGCTCCACTACCTCACCAAGCCGCTCCGCTTCGACGAGCTGGCGCTGGTGCTGCGCCACGCGGTGGCGCACGAGCGGGCCCGGCGCGACGTCCTGCGCCTGCGCGGCGAGCTGGAGCGGGCCGCCGGGTTCGAGGAGATCGTGGGCGGCGCGCCGGCCATGCGCGAGGTGTTCGCGATGGTGGAGCAGGTGGCGCCGGCCGACGCGACCGTGCTGCTGCGCGGCGAGACCGGCACCGGCAAGGAGCTGGTGGCGCGCGCCATCCACCGCCGCTCCCCGCGGCGCGACAAGCCCTTCGTGGCGGTGAACTGCACCGCCATCCCGAAGGACCTGATGGAGAGCGAGTTCTTCGGCCACGAGAAGGGGGCGTTCACCGGCGCGGTGGCGCGGCGGATCGGGCGGTTCGAGCAGGCCGACGGGTCCACCCTGTTCCTCGACGAGGTGGGCGACCTCGACCTCGCCATCCAGGCGAAGCTGCTGCGCGTGCTGCAGGAGCAGGAGATCACGCGGGTGGGCGCGCGCGATCCCATCAAGGTGGACGTCCGCATCGTGGCCGCCACCAACCGCGACCTGGACGCGCTGGTGCAGGAGGGCCGCTTCCGCGACGACCTCTACTACCGGCTGAACGTCATCCCGCTGCGCCTCCCGCCGCTGCGCGAGCGGCCGCAGGACCTGCCCGCCCTGCTCGAGCACTTCCTGCGCTCGTTCGCGCAGCGCTACGGCCGCACCGCGCCGGTGCCGCCGCCGGACCTGCTCGCCGCGGCGCGCGCCTACCCGTGGCCCGGCAACGTGCGCGAGCTGCGCAACCTGTGCGAGCGCGCGGTGCTGATGGGCTGGGCGGCGGTGGCGCCCATCTTCGGAGCGGGGGCCGCGGTGACGCCGCGGCCGGACGCCGGCGTCCCGGTGGACACCTCGCTGCCGCTGCTCGAGGCCCGGCAGCGCCTGGTGGAGCGCTTCGAGCGCGAGTACCTCACGCGCCTGCTCAAGGAGCGGCGCGGGCGCATCGGCGAGGTGGCCCGCGCGGCCGGCATCGCGGAGCGGAACCTGTACGAGAAGATGAAGGCGTACGGGCTGAGCCGGGAGGACTACCGGTAGCGGGACGGCCCCTGGCGCGCGGCGTGCATCGACGCCCCGGGCCACCATGGGATGCCCGATCTCCGAGCCGAGCCCCGCGCGCCCGGCGGATGGCTGCGCGATCCGCGGGCTGCCGCGCCCGGATCCCGGGCAGCGGCCCGGGCACGGCCGGCTCGCCACGGCCCGCGTCGACGGGGCGAGCGCGCTCGTGGCCTGCGCCGCGACGAGCCCGCTGCAGCTCCTGTCCCCGGTGCCGCGCGGCCGCGCCGCCTGGGTGGTGATGGCGAGCCACGGCGGCGGGCTCGTGGCGGGCGACGACGTGGCCCTGGAGGTGGACGTGGGCGCGGGCAGCGCCGCGCTCCTGTCCACGCAGGCCGGCACCAAGGTGTACCGCTCGCCGCGCGGCACCCCGGCCTCGCAACGCCTCGACGCGCGCGTCGGACCGGGCGGCCTGCTCGCGGCGGTCCCGCACCCGGTGAGCTGCTTCGCGGGCGCGCGCCTCCTCCAGGCGCAGCGGTTCGCGCTCGCGCCGGACGCGAGCCTGGTCTGGCTCGACGCGCTGACCGCAGGCCGCGCCGCGCGCGGGGAGCGGTGGGCCTTCGCCGAGGTGCGAACGCGGGTCGAGATCTCGGCCGGCGGGCGGCTCCTGCTCGCGGACGGGCTGCGGCTCGTCGCGGGCGAGGGGCCGCCGATCGCGTCCCGCCTCGCGGACGTGGAGCTGCTCGCCACCGCGGTGCTGCTGGGCCCGGCGGCGGCCGGCGCGGCCGCGGCGCTCCTGGCCGAGCTGGAGCGCGCGCCCGTGGCGCCGGGCGCGGAGGTGCTCGCCGCGGCCAGCCCGCTCGCCGGCGGGCTCCTCCTCCGGCTCGCGGCCCGCTCCGTCGAGGCCGGCCTCTCCTTCCTGCGCGCCCGGCTCGCGTTCCTCGAGGCGGCCGCCGGCGCCGATCCCTTCGCCCGTACCCCCTGACCGCAGGAGGCCCCGTGCACCTCACCCCGCGAGAGCTCGACAAGCTCACCCTCCACCAGGCCGGCGCGCTCGCCCAGAAGCGGCTCGCGCGCGGGCTGCGGCTCAACCACCCCGAGGCGGTGGCGCTCATCGCGACGCAGCTCCTCGAGCTGGCGCGCGACGGCCGGACCGTCGCCGAGCTGATGGACGTCGGCCGCCGGCTGCTGGGGCGCCGCCAGGTGCTGCCCGGCGTCCCTGCGCTCGTGCCGGAGGTGCAGGTGGAGGGCACCTTCCCCGACGGGACGAAGCTCGTCACCGTGCACCACCCGATCGCCGCCGAGCACGGCGACCTGGCGCTCGCGCTGCACGGCTCGTTCCTGCCGGTGCCGCCCCGCGCCGCGTTCGCGGCGCCCCCCGGCGCCGGGCCGGAGGAGGCCGAGCCCGGCGAGCTGCTGCCCGCGCCCGGCGTGCTGGAGCTGAACGCCGGCCGCGAGGCCATCCCGCTGCGCGTCACCAACCTCGCCGACCGGCCGGTGCAGGTCGGCTCGCACTACCACTTCGCCGAGGCGAACCGGCTGCTCCGCTTCGACCGCGGGCGCGCGTACGGGCGGCGCCTCGACCTGCCGGCGGGCATGGCGGTGCGCTTCGAGCCGGGCGAGACGCGCACGGTCCAGCTCGTCGAGATCGCGGGCGAGCGCGTGGTGCGCGGCGGCAACGGGCTCGCCCCCGGGCCCGTGACGGAGGAGGGGCGCCGGCGCGCGGTGGACGAGGCGCGGCGGCGCGGGTTCGCCCACGAGGAGGAGCGCTGAGATGTCCCGGACCATCGACCGCCGGCAGTACGCGCAGATCTACGGTCCCACCACCGGGGACCGGCTCCGCCTCGGGGACACCGCGCTGGTGCTGGAGGTGGAGCGCGATCTCACCACCTACGGCGACGAGTGCGTGTTCGGCGGCGGCAAGGTGCTGCGCGACGGGATGGGGCAGGCCGCGGGAGCGCCGAGCGGGCAGGTGCTCGACCTCGTGATCACGAACGCGCTGGTGGTGGATCACGCCGGCATCTTCAAGGCCGACGTGGGCGTGCGCGCCGGGCGCATCGCCGCGCTCGGCAAGGCGGGGAACCCCGGCGTCATGGCGGGCGTGACGCCCGGGATGATCGTCGGCCCCGGCACCGAGGTGATCGCCGGGGAGGGGCTGATCCTCACCGCGGGCGGCATCGACACGCACGTCCACTTCGTCTCGCCGCAGCAGGCGGCCGCGGCCATCGCGAGCGGCGTCACCACGCTCCTCGGCGGCGGCACCGGCCCGGCCACCGGCACGAACGCCACCACCTGCACGCCGGGCGCGTGGAACGTGGCGCGCATGCTCCAGGCCACCGACGCGCTGCCGGTGAACGTGGGCCTGCTCGGCAAGGGGAACGCCTCCTCGCCGGAGGGGCTGGCCGAGCAGCTCCGCGCCGGCGCGGCCGGGCTGAAGCTCCACGAGGACTGGGGCACCACGCCCGCCGCCATCGACGCGTGCCTCCGCGTGGCCGAGGCCCACGACGTCCAGGTGGCCATCCACACCGACACCCTCAACGAGTCGGGCTGCGCCGAGGACTCGATCGCCGCGTTCGGCGGCCGCACCATCCACACCTTCCACACCGAGGGTGCGGGCGGCGGGCACGCCCCGGACATCATCCGCGTGTGCGGCGAGCCGAACGTCCTGCCCTCCTCCACCAACCCGACGCGCCCGTTCACGGTGAACACGCTGGACGAGCACCTCGACATGCTGGTGGTCTGCCACCACCTCGACCCGTCGCTGCCGGAGGACCTGGCGTTCGCGGAGAGCCGCATCCGCGGGGAGACCATCGCCGCAGAGGACGTGCTGCACGACCTCGGCGCCATCTCGATGATGAGCTCCGACTCCCAGGCCATGGGCCGCGTCGGCGAGGTGATCACCCGCACCTGGCAGACCGCCGACAAGCTGAGGCGGCAGCGGGGCCGGCTCCCGGGCGAGCGCGGCGACCACGACAACCTCCGCATCCGCCGGTACGTCGCGAAGTACACCGTGAACCCCGCCGTCGCGCACGGCCTCGCGGACGAGGTCGGCTCGGTCGAGCCGGGCAAGCTCGCCGACCTCGTGCTCTGGCGGCCCGCGTTCTTCGGCGCGAAGCCGGAGCTGGTGCTGAAGAGCGGCGCGATCGCCTGGGCGCAGATGGGCGACGCGAACGCGTCCATCCCCACCCCGCAGCCGGTGCTGGCGCGGCCCATGTTCGGCGCGCTGGGCCGGGCGCTCGGCGCGACCTGCGTCGCGTTCGTCGCGGGCGCCGCGCTCGAGGACGGCGCGGTGCACGGGTACGGGCTCTCGAAGCGCCTCGCCGCGGTGCGGGGGTGCCGCGGGCTGGGCAAGCGGGACATGCGGCTCAACGACGCCCTGCCGCGGATGGAGGTCGATCCCGAGACCTACGAGGTCCGCGCCGACGGCGAGCTGCTGCGCTGCGAGCCCGCCGCCCGCCTCCCGCTCGCGCAGCGCTACTTCCTGTTCTGATGACGCCCTGGCTCGCGCTCCAGCTCGCCGACTCGGCCTTGCCCACCGGCGGCTTCGCCCACTCCGGCGGGCTGGAGGCGGCCGTGCAGCTCGGCCGCTGCCGCGGCGCGGCGGGGCTGGCGGCGTTCGTCGAGGAGGCGCTCTGGCAGGCGGGGGCGCTGGCGCTGCCGTTCGTCGCCGCCGCGGCCCGCGCGCCCGAGCGGCTCGCCCCGCTGGACGCGCGCTGCGACGCCGCCACCCCCGGCGCGGTGGCCAACCGGGCCAGCCGAGCCCAGGGGCGGGCGCTCCTCCGGGCCGCGAGCGCGCTCCACCCCGCCGCCGCCGCGCTCGAGGACCAGGTCCGGCGCGACGCGCTGGCCGGCCACCTCGCGCCGGCCTGGGGCGCGCTGCTCGGACGGCTCGGCGCCACGGAGGACGAGGCCTGCCGCCTCCACCTGTTCGTCGTCGCCCGGGGCATCGTGTCCGCCGGCGTGCGCCTGGGCCTGGCCGGGCCGCTCGAGGCGCAGGGGCTGCTGCTCCGCGCCGGCGCCGTGGCCGACGCCGTCCTCGCGGCCTGCGCGGCCGGGACGCCCGAGGACGCCACCGCCGCGTCGCCGCTCCTCGATCTCCTGCAGTCCCACCAGGACCGCCTCTACTCGCGGCTCTTCCAGAGCTGACCACCATGCACACCGCTCCCCTCCTCCTCCACTCCGGCCACGGCGCCGCCGACGGCCCCGGCGCGTTCGGCGATCGCGAGGCGCCGCGCGCGCGCGGCGACCTGCACCGGCGGGCGTTCACCGTGGGCGTCGGCGGCCCGGTCGGCAGCGGCAAGACCGCGCTGGTGCTGGCGCTGTGCCGGCTCCTGCGCGATGCCCACTCGCTGGCGGTGGTGACGAACGACATCTTCACGCGCGAGGACGCCGAGTTCCTGGTGCGCCACCAGGCGCTCCCGGCTGACCGCATCCGCGCGGTGGAGACGGGCGGCTGCCCGCACGCGGCCATCCGCGAGGACGTCACCGCGAACCTGCTCGCGCTGGAGGCGCTGACGCAGGCCCACCGTCCCGAGCTGCTCTTCTGCGAGTCCGGCGGCGACAACCTCGCCGCGCACTTCAGCCGCGAGCTGGCGGACTTCACCGTGTACGTCATCGACGTGGCGGGCGGGGACAAGGTGCCGCGCAAGGGCGGGCCGGGGATCACGCAGGCCGACCTGCTCGTCGTCAACAAGACCGACCTCGCGCCCGCGGTCGGCGCGGACCTCGAGGTCATGGCGCGCGACGCGGCGCGCATGCGCGGCGACGGACCGGTGGTGTTCGCGCAGGTGGCGCGCGGCGCCGGCGTCCCCGAGATCGCCGCGCACGTGCTGCACGCGCTGCGTCACGCGCTCGGCGAGCCGCACTAGGGCCGGCGGCCCGCCTCGTCCCCAGGGGTGCCGAAACCTCGCATTCACGCCGCGTGCGTGGTGCGTCCGTGGCCGCCGCGTAATTCCTCCGCGACTCCGGGCGGCTCTGCACCGTGCGCAAAGTTCGCGGGCGGGTGGGTGAAATCACCCACCGTATTGCGCACTTCGAGAAATTGACACCCACATGGATTGCGCCCCTAGCATGCGCGCTCATTGCATCGAATTGGCGCGCGGGGGCGGGGAACCCTCGCGGCCATGGAGGGGGCATGCGCATCGGTCGCGCAGGGGGACTCGCCGCGCTCGTGCTGCTCGGAGGCTGCCTGGAGGCGCCGGAGCTCACGCACGCGCCGGCGGACGCCTGGTTCAGCGTGGGCGTGGTGAACTCGGGCGGCAGCATCCCGCAGTCCTCCGGCTCGGTGAAGATCGCGTTCCTGTCCGGCAAGCCGGGCGCGAGCACGGTGACCGCCCGCCGCGTGGCCTCGCCGCCCACCGTGGACGGCGACGCCTCGGACTGGGCCGGCCTCCCGGAGAGCGAGATCCCGCTCGTCTCGCCCGGCGCCATCATCGGCATGACCGAGGCGCAGTGGACCGAGGAGTACACCGGCTACTTCGTCTCGCGCGGCGTGTGCGTGGCGGGCGAGCCGTGCACCCGCGTGCCGCGCTACGACTACGGCATCGACCGCATCCGCGTGCGGGTCGCCTACGACGACCGGTACGTCTGGTTCCTGTTCCGCTGGAGCGATCCGACCGAGAGCCGCGCCTGGCGGCCCTGGGTCTGGACCGCCGGCGCCTGGGCGCAGGACGCCACCCTCGACGAGGACAAGCTGTTCCTCTCGTTCGACGCGGCGAACTTCAAGGCGCACGACGCGGTGGGCTGCGCCGCCGGCTGCCACGTGAAGGAGAACCTGGGCGTCTTCACCGATCCGGTCCGGTCGCAGCGCTTCAGCATGCACACCGGCGGCGCGGGCCAGCTGGTGGACGGCTGGACGTGGCGCGCCGCGCGCACCGGGCCGCTCGGCCTCGCCGACGACCAGTTCTGGAACGAGACCCGCATCTACGGCGACTGCCCCGACCCGCCGGCCTGCGCGCAGGCCTGCCTCACCGGCCGCAGCCCCCCGTGCAGCGTCTCGATGACGCAGACCAACTCCGACGGGCTCACGCCGGCCTCGCCGAAGTGGATGGGCGAGGGCGGGCTCGCCTCCAACCCGGCGGTGCTGTTCGTGAGCGGTGGCGCGCCGCTGGCCGTGCCCATCGACACCGTCACCGTGCCCGCCGAGGGGACCCGGATCCCCGCCGTGGCGCTGCAGCCCCCCGGGCTCCACCGCGACGACGTGACCGCCGCCGCGCGCTGGGCCGGCGGCACCTGGACGGTGGAGCTGCGCCGCTCGCTCGTCACCGACGACCCCAACGACGCGCAGTTCCCGCTCCGCCCATGACGCGCACGCCCCCGCTCGCGCTCGGCGTCGTGCTCGCCTCGGCGCTCGCCGCCTGCGGCGCCGATCCGCGCGTCGGCGAGCCGCTGCCCGGCGGCGGCGCCGTCCCCGGAACGTTCTCGTCCATCGCCGGGGACGTGCTCGTCCCGCGCTGCGCCGCCACCGCCTGCCACTCCGGCAACCCGCCGCCGACCGCGCCCACCTCCCTCGACCGCGAGCTCGCCTACGGGCAGCTCGTGGACGTCCCGTCGATCCAGGCCCCCGCGCTCATGCTGGTCGAGCCGGGCGCGCCCGAGCGCAGCTACCTCGTCCTGAAGCTCCGCGGCACCGCCGGCGACGTCGGCGGCGTGCCCACCCCCATGCCCACCGGCGACACCCTGCTCGACGAGGCCGAGATCCAGGCCATCGAGGCGTGGATCGCCGTCGGAGCGCCCAATGACTGAACGCCACCCCCGCCCTCGCGCCCACCGCCTCGCCGCGCGCCTCGCGCTCGCGGCCGGCCTCCTCGCGGCCGCCGCGGCCGCCCGCGCCGGCGACGGCGTCATCGTGTCCGGCTCCGCCTACGTGGACTACTGGGGCATCCCGGACCGCAGCGTGGGCCGGGGCGCGCCGCAGGGGCTCACGCTGGACGCCTCGCTCAAGGTCGGCGTGGACATCCACGACGACCTCTCGTTCACCGCGAAGGCGTGCGCGAGCTGCCACGGGTTCGAGATGGAGCACGTGGCCCTCGAGTACACGCCGAAGACCTGGTTCAACGTGCAGGCCGGCCGGATCCTGGTGCCGTTCGGCGAGTACTCGCAGCGCGCCGACCCCTCCGGCCACAAGCCCGCCTCGGCCCCGCTCATCTACGACATGGGGCGCATGGCGTACGGCGCCCGCACCGCCATGAACCTGGGCATCGTGCCGATGCCGTACAGCGACACCGGCGCGCTCGCCTACGGCGTGGCGTGGCTGGGGGAGCGGCTGCAGGTCTGGTACGGGCTCTACGGCGTGGCGGGCCTCAAGGGCTCGAACGACGTGGACTGGATGGCGCTCCGCACCAGCTCCTACTCCGACAACAACCGCGAGCTGGCGGGCGGGGCGCGCCTCGCGCTCACGTACTCCGCCGACGCGAACGCGTTCATCGGCGACGCCACGCTGGGCGGCTCGTTCACCGGGGGCCGCTACGACAAGGAGGCGAAGCTGAAGTACCTGATGTGGGGCGTGGACGCGTCCTTCCGGCTGGGCCCGTTCACCGCGCGCGGCGAGTACGCGGCGCGCCGCACCGACCTGGACCCCGCCGCGAGCGGCTACCGCTACGGCCTGGTGGACGACTGGTTCGAGAAGGAGGGCTGGTACGGGGAGCTCGAGCACCCGCTGGGCCGGTACCTCGCCGTCGTCTACCGCTTCGACGAGCTGCGCCGGAAGGGCGCGCCGCTGCCGGGCGCCTCCGCCGACCTCTCCATCGACAGCCGCATCCAGCGCTACACCGGCGGCCTGGTCGTCACGCCGGCGCAGGGCGTGTTCGTGAAGCTCTCCTACGAGTACTGGGACGCCACCGACTTCGAGGACTTCCACTCGTACCACGTCGGGATGGGAGGTGCGTTCTGATGCCCGCGCTCCCGCTCGCCGCCGCGCTCGCCGCGCTGATCGCCGCCGCGGAGCCCCCGCAGGCGCCGCCGGACCCGCGCGACGGCGGCCCCGACCGCATCGACGTCTCGCAGTACCCGCAGGACCAGCAGCGCAAGTACCAGGTGTTCTCGGTGAAGTGCGCCAAGTGCCACCCGCTGGCGCGCTCGGTGAACGCGCGGTTCAGCGCCACCGAGTGGAAGCGCTACATGAAGCGGATGCTGCGCCGGCCCAACTCCGCCATCAACGAGGAGCAGGCCCAGCTCATCTACGACTTCCTGAAGTTCCACGCCGTGCAGCAGGGCTACGGGGGCTAGCCGTGTTCGCGTTCGTGGCCCAGCGCACGCGCACGTCCCTGCGCCTCCGTCTGCTGGTGGCGACGGTGGCGCTGCTGGCGCTCGCGCTGGCGGCCGCGGCGGCGGCGTTCGAGCGCGTGGCGCGCTCGGTGGTGGTGGACGCGGTCCACTCGCACCTCGCCGCGCGCGCCAAGGAGGTGCACGAGGCGGTGGTGCGGTTCCAGGGCGAGCGCGCGCTCACCGTGCGCAACTGGGCCGAGGCCGAGGCGATGCAGATGAGCCTCGACAGCGGCGACCCGAAATTCGCCGAGGACTACCTGCGCCGCACCATCCAGGACCAGGGCGGCGCCATCGGCGCGGCCGCGCTGCTCGCGCCGGACGGCGAGATCCGGGCCGCGGTGCGCGCGGCGCCGGGCGCGGCGCCCCGCGGCATCGCGCTCGGCGAGATGCGGGGCATCGTGGTGGACCTGCCCGGCCTCGCGCGCGCCGGCCAGGGCGACGCGGTGGCCGACGTGGTGCCGCTGGCGAGGCTCCTGCGCGGCGCGCCGGAGGGGAACGCGCTCGTCCTCACCGCGCCGGTGAAGGACTTCGCCGGCGACCTGTGCGGCTACGTGGTCGGGGCGGTGACGCGCGACGCGCTGGCGCGCCTGCTGGGCGAGGTGAGCGGTCGCGACGGCGACTACCGGCCGGTGGTGGCGGACGCGGCCGGCGCGCTGACGTTCTCCACCCCCGGGATCGACGCGGCCGCGCTCGCGCCGGTGCTGGCGGCGCCGGCGGGCGCGCCCGGCACGCTGGAGCGGCTCGAGCCGGCCGGCGGCGAGCCGGCGCTGGCGGTGCGCACCCTGGCCGCCGCCGCGGCGCCGCGCTGGGCCACGCTCATGCTGGTGCCGGAGCGGGTGGCGTACGGGAAGCTCACCTGGCTGCGCGTGGTGCTCGGCCTCCTCTACGCGGGCGTGCTGCTCGCCGCCGCCGGCGCCGGCGTCGCGGCGGTGCGGCAGGCCTCGCGCCCGCTGGTGGACGTCTCCGCGTCGATGGCGCGGGTGTCGCGCGGCGACCTCACCGCCCGCGTCCACGCGGAGTACCGCGACGAGCTGGGCGACCTGGTCCGCTCCTTCAACGTGATGGTCGAGGAGGTGGCGCGCTCCCGCGACGAGCTGCAGCGGACCGAGGCGCTGCGCCGCGAGGTGCAGATCGCGCACCAGATCCAGACCGCCATCCTCCCGGTCAGCCCGGCCGTGCCCGGCTACGAGGTGGCGGCGCGGATGAAGCCCGCCGACGACGTCGGCGGCGACCTGTACGACATCCTGGCGTTCGAGGACGGCTTCTGGGTGCTGGTCGGCGACGTCTCCGGGCACGGGATCAACTCCGGCCTGGTGATGATGATGGCGCAGGCGGCCGCGTACGGGGCCATCGCCGAGGACCCGCGCTGCTCGCCGCGCCACGTGATCGCCGCCGTGAACCGGGTGGTCCACGAGAACGTGCGGCGGCGCATGGGCCGCGACGACTACCTCACGCTGATGGCGGCGCGCCACGTCGGCGACGGGCGGTTCGTGGCCGCCGGCGCGCACCAGCCCATCTTCGTGGTGCGCGGGCCCGGGGCCGTCGAGGTGGTGGACTCGCCCGGCCCGTGGGTGGGCCTCACCGCCGGCGTGCCGCCCGGCGTGACCGAGTACGAGTTCCAGGTCGGGCCCGGCGAGCTGCTCTGCCTGGTGACCGACGGCATGCTGGAGGCGCCCGCCGCCGGCGGGGAGCTGTTCGGCGAGGACCGGCTGGCCCAGGTGCTCGGCGACCTGCACGGCGCGTCCGCGCCGCAGGCGCTGGGGACCGTGTTCTCGGCGGTCGAGGCGTTCGCCGCCTCGCAGGAAGACGACATGACAACGGTGGTGCTGAGGCGCAAGAATGACGACCGCTGATGCCCGACGCGGAGGGACGCCCGTCTATCTCACGCTGCGAATGAAGCCGCCCTGGGTCTTCATCGACGAGATCCGCCGGTTCGTCGAGTCGTTCTGCGCGTGCGCCGGGACCACCGACAACCGCGAGGCGCAGCTCGCCCTGGCGGTGCACGAGCTGATGCAGAACGCCGTGCCCCACTCGCACGACGACGACGTCGAGCTCACGCTGGAGGTCGAGCCCGAGGCCGACCGCGTGGCCGTGGCCGTGACCAACCGCTGCACCGACGCCGAGTACCACGCGCTCGAGGAGCGGGTCGCCCGCATGAACGGCGAGCCCGACGCCCTCCGCCACTACCTGCAGGCGATGCACGACACCCCCACCGCGCAGCGCGGCGGGCTCGGCCTCGCCCGCGTCCGCTTCGAGGCGCAGCTCGAGCTGTCCGTGAGCCGCACCGGCGGGCGCATGACCGTCCACGCGTCGGGGCGGCTCCGCCCGGCCCCGCTACAGACCTCCGGAGGTTCCCGATGACCGCAGCGTTCCAGCCCGGCGGCCGCGCCACGCCGTTCCAGGTGTCCGAGGAGAAGTACTCCGCCAGCATGGCCACCGAGCCGCTCGGGACCCGGGTGCTGTTCCGCGGCACCATCAGCACCGTCAACCCCGCGACCGTGCTGAACCCGTTCCTCGACGCCGTGCACGACGAGGTGGTGAAGAAGGGCGAGCGCGCCGTGCGCGTGGACCTGCGCGAGCTCGAGTTCTGCAACTCCTCCGGCTTCAAGGCGTTCATCCACTGGATCCAGCGGATCCAGGCGCTGCCCGAGGGCCAGCGGTACGGGCTGCGGTTCCTGTCCAACCCCGCCCGCAAGTGGCAGAAGACGAGCCTCCTCGCCCTCTCCTGCTACGCCGTGAACACCGTCGCGATCGACTGAGCCGGGACCTCGTCCACCGAGAGCAGCCCCCTCCGCCGCCACCCCGTCGCGAGCAGCCACGTGCGTGGCCGCGCGGTCACGCCCGGCGCGTCCGCCCGGGCCACGGCCTCGCGCCACCCCTCGAAGCACGCGCCCGACGAGTACGGATCCACAGTTCCCCTCCCCGCCCGCTCGCCCGCGCGAGCCCGGTGGCTGCGGTGGTTCAGCAGCACGTACGCGAGCGCGTGCCGGACCTCCGCCGGCGTGCGGAGCACGTGCGCGTGGTACCGGTCGGCGAACACCCGCCCGCGCCGCGCCATCATGCGGTTGAGCCCCTTCGCGAGGCGAATGGAGAGCCCCTGCATCCCCGCCGAGAGCGCCGCCGCTCCTTCGGCCTCGACGAGCAGGTGAAGGTGGTTGCCCTGCAGCGAGAAGTGGACCACGCGAAAGGTGAGGCGATTCCGGACCGCCGAGAGCGCCGCCTCGACGACGCGCAGGGAGCGCCGGCTGCGAAGGTTCCAGACGTGCGGCAGGAGCCGCAGCGTGACGTGGACCGGCGTCGTCGCGGTGACCTCGGGACGTCCGTGGTGCGAGACGCCCGCCCGCGCCCCCTTCGGCTTCCGCCCCGCGCCAGGCCGGCGCCCGCCGTGCGTTCGAGGAGCGGGGAGCCGGAACCGGAGCTGGCGAGCCGCAACCATGATTGGGCAGATGTTAATCCCAGGGCTCGCGCCGATCCACTGTCCGTGCAGGTCGCAAGCGTTCGCTCGCGCGGCTGCGCCGGTGCAGCGGCCATCGCCGCTTCACCGGGCGATCGTTCTTGATTGGGCAGATGACCTCGCCGATTCCGGCCTGAACTGTCAGCGATGTCTTGACTGGTTCCAGCGATGTCTTGACTGGTTCCCGCCACGCGGCCCCGCCCCTGACCACCCCCGCACCTTCAAAGCCCCCCACCCCCGCACCTTCAAAGCCCCCCACCCCCGCACCTTCGAAGCCCTCCAACCCGCCCGCCCCACCGCAACCTCCCCCCCACCGCCCGTGGTTCGACAGGCTCACCACGAGCGGGCATCCATTCCTCACCTCCCCGCCTCCAAAGCCCCACGCCGTCGAAGCCCTGCCCCTCACCCACCGCGCCGCACCGCGCCCCCGCCCTCCTCCATCCTCGCCTTCAGGTTCGCGAGCAGCGTGTCCGCCTCCCGCTCGTTCATGGCGCGCAGCGCGGCGCCGGCGACGATCTGCACGATCCCCGGCACCTCGTACTCGATGGCGAGCTCGACGTTCGTCCCCTCTCCGGCGGGCTCGAACCTCCACCGGAACGTGCTGGGGATGCCGCCGCTGTTGTGGTCCTCGCGGCTGCGGCCGGGCACGACCGCGGTGGTGTCGCAGTGGCCGCGGAACGGCAGGCCGGCCATCCGGTAGGTCCAGTCGAACGCGTGCCGGCCGTCGTCGCCGACGGTCGCGTTCCGGACCGCCACCAGGCTGGGCCAGATCTCCAGCAGGTTGCCGGGCTCCGAGAGGTGCGCGAACACCCGCTCCGCCGGAGCCCGGATCGCGATCGAGCGCGTGATGCCGATCATGATCGCCTCCCGGGCCGGTGCTCCGACGATCACGCTACGCCGGCCCGGCGGGCCCGGCGGCGCACCGCGCGGGCCGAGGCACGCCGCCGCACGGCTCAGGCGCCGGGGACGAGCGGGAGCGGCAGCTGCCAGCGGCGGCCGGGCTCGGCGCTCGGCGCGGGGAGCACCTGGCCGGCGAGCGCGGCGCGGGCGCAGGACACCTCCGCCTCCGTCGCGCTGCCGGGGGCCTGCGCCCGGGCGTCGAGCACGCGGATGCCGCCCTCCACCGTCTCGAGCGCCACCAGGACCGACGCCCCGGCGCCGCCGGGCGGGGCGCAGCGCTGCGCGCGCTGCCGGAGCGCCGCCATCCCGC
>NZ_BAZG01000042.1 GCF_000964525.1 Anaeromyxobacter sp. PSR-1 | reverse complement strand
GGCTGCCGCTCCGCTCGCCGAGCTGCGCCGCCTTCCGGAGCAGCACGCGCTGCTCCTCCTCGGCGGTGCCGCGCTCCGCCAGCACGTCGGCGAGCGCGATCTGGGCCCAGGGCACGAACGCGGCCGCGCCGGCCTGCTCGCGCAGCGCGAGCGACTGGCGGAACCCGAGCTCGGCGCGCGCCAGCTCTCCCCGGTCCTGGTCGAGCCCGGCGAGGTGGCGCTCCATGTTGGACAGCATGAAGTCGTCGCCGAGCCGCCGGGCGCGGGCGGCGCCGTCCTCGAGCAGCGCGCGGGCCGCCTCCGGCCGCCCCTGCTGATCCTCCGTGAGGGCCTGGTGGAAGATCGCCTCGGCCTCGAGCCGCGCGTCGCCGGCGCGTCCGGCGGCGGCACGGGCCTCGCGCACCGCGGCGGCGGCCGCGCGCATCCGCGACGGCTCGTCGAGCGCCTCGAAGAAGATGCGCCGCGCCTGGACGAGCAGCGCCGTGGCCAGCACGCGCGGATCGCCCGCCTCCCGCGCGGCGGCGAGCGCCCGGTCGGCGGCCGCCGCGGCCTCCCGCGGGGCGTGGTGGTGGAACTGGCTCCGGTCCACCGCGATGCGCGCCAGCAGCACGGCCAGCTCCGCGCGCACCGCCGCCGGGGCCTCGCCGCAGGCGAGCTCGCGCTCCACCGCGGCGCGCGCCGCGTCCCAGCGCCCCTCGAGCAGGTCCTGCTCGACGCGCGCGGAGAGCTGGGGATCCGGCCCGACCTTCCCGGGCAGCGGGGTGGCGGCGGCGAGGTGCAGGAGGGCGAGGGCGAGGGCTGGCGCGGGCGGGAACATCGGGTCGATCTCGGGCGGCGGGGGCCGCTCGGGATGGGAGGGAGCGCCGGCCGGCTTGTGACCTCGAGGCCGGCCCGCCGCGGCCGCGCGGGTGCTATGAAGGCGCGGTGACGCTCCTCCACGCGGCCGGCCTCGGCCTCTCCTTCGGCAGCCGCACCCTCTTCGACGGCCTGACCTTCACCATCGAGGAGGGGGAGCGCGTCGGCCTGGTGGGCGTGAACGGCGCGGGCAAGTCGTCGCTCATGCGCATCCTGGCGCGCGCCGCCGAGCCGGATCGCGGCGAGGTGCAGCTCCGCCGCGGCGCGCAGGTCACGTACCTGCCGCAGGAGCCGGCGTTCCCGGAGGGCGCCACCGTCGCCTCGGAGCTCGAGGTCGCGCGCGCCCCGCTCCGCGCCGCGCTGGAGGCGCACGCCGCGCTCGCGGCGCGGCTGGAGACGGAGCGCGATCCGGCGGCGCACGAGCGGCTCCTCGCCGAGATGGCGGCGCTGTCGGATCGGATCGAGCACCTGGGCGGCTGGGACACGGCGCACGAGGCGCGGCGGCTGCTGGACCGGCTCGGCGTGCCGGACTGGGACCGCCCGGTGGCGGAGCTGTCCGGCGGCGCCCGCAAGCGCGTGGCGATCGCCCGCGCGCTGCTCACCCGCCCGGACCTGCTGCTGCTCGACGAGCCCACCAACCACCTCGACGCGGACACGGTGGACTGGCTCGAGGAGGAGCTGGACCGGCTCGACGGCGCGCTCCTGCTCGTCACCCACGACCGCTACTTCCTCGACGACCTGGTGGACCGGATCGTCGAGATCACGCCCGGCGCCGGCGTCACCAGCTACCCGGGCAACTACGAGGCGTACCTCGCGCAGAAGCTCGAGGAGGAGTCGCTCGCCTCGACCGCGCAGCACAAGCGCGAGCGCTGGATCGCGCAGGAGGTGGCCTGGCTCCGGCGCGGCGTGGAGGCGCGGCGCACCAAGAGCAAGGCGCGCATCGAGCGGGCGCGGCGGCTCATGGCCGAGCGCGGGTACCAGCGGCCGCGCGCGGCCGACCTGAGGCTGGCGGAGGCGCCGCGGCTGTCGCAGGTGGTGCTGGAGGCGCACGGGGTGGAGAAGCGCTTCGGCGAGCGGACCGTCCTGCGCGACGTCGAGGTGGTGCTGCAGCGGGGCGAGCGGCTCGGCATCGTCGGCCCGAACGGCGCCGGCAAGACCACCTTCCTGCGCGTGCTCCTCGGGGAGCTCGCGCCGGACGCGGGCGAGGTGGTGGTGGGCAAGCGCACCCGCGTCGCCTACTACGACCAGCAGCGCGCCCGGCTCGACCCGGAGCAGACCGTGTACGAGGCGGCCGGGGGCTCGCCGCCGGGGCGCACCGGCGAGGACTTCGTGGAGCTGTCCGGCAAGCGCGTGGCGCTCCGCGACTACCTCGACGACCTGCTGTTCCCGCCCACCATGCAGCGCATGCAGGTGAAGGCGCTCTCCGGCGGGGAGCGCAACCGGCTGCTGCTGGCGCGGCTGTTCCTGGAGGGCGCGAACGTGCTCGTCCTCGACGAGCCCACCAACGACCTCGACCTCGTCACGCTGAACGTGCTCGAGGGGCTGCTGCTCGGGTTCGACGGGACGGTGCTGCTCGTCACCCACGACCGCTACTTCCTCGACAAGGTGGCGACCTCGATCCTGGCGCTGGAGGGCGACGGGCGCGCGGTGCGGTACCCGGGGAACTACGAGACCTACCGGACGCTGAAGGAGCAGGCGGCGGCCGCGCAGGCGCCGGCCCCGGCACCGGCGGCCGAGCGCGCGCGGGACGCGCCCGCGGGGGCGGGCGCGCCGGAGCCGAGGGCGCGCAAGCCCGGCAAGCTCTCCTTCAAGGAGCAGCGCGAGCTGGAGGGGATGGAGGCGGCGATCCTCGCGGCCGAGGAGCGCAAGGCCGCGCTCGAGGCGACGCTCGCCGATCCCGAGACGTACCGCCGCGAGGGCGGCGCCGTGGCCGGGATGCGCGAGGAGCTGGAGCGGCTCGCGGCCGAGGTGGAGCGGCTGTACGCGCGCTGGCAGGAGCTGGAGTCGTTCCTCGGCGGCCCGGCCTAGGCCGGCGCGGGCGGCCTCCTAGGCGACCCGGGCGCCGGCGAGCTTCCGGACGCGCCGGAACAGCACCCCGCTCGACCTGCCGCGCACGAACACGAAGGTGTGCGGCCGGTCCGGGAGCGCGTTCGCGAGCGCCTGCGGGAGCGACGCCTCCGCGCTCCCCGTCACGAACTGCCGCCACGTCCAGCGCGGCTCGACGGCGAGCACGAACACCGGGGCGCGGTCCGGCAGGTGGCGCAGGCGCTTCCGCGCGAGGTGCAGCCGCTTCACGCGCGCGTGCCCGCGCAGCGGGGCCACCAGCGCCTCGACCGCGTCCGGCGGCAGGCCGTGCGGCTCGAGCGCGTCGGTGGCCAGCACCTGGGCGCGCTCGGCGGCGGCCTCGTCGTGCAGCCCCTCCAGCGCCTCCGCCCGCGCGATCCAGGGCGCGGCGAGATCGTGGCGGCCGGTGGACAGGTGGTAGGCGGCGAGGAGCTGCGCGCCCGGCAGCTCCGCGTCCCGGTCGAGCGCGATGGCCGCCTCCACCAGCGGGACGCCCTCGGCCTCGTCCTGCTCGAGGAGCAGCCGGCCCAGGCCGTAGCGGGCGGGCGCGTGCTCCGGGTGGCGCGCCACCGCCTCGCGGGCGAGCGCGATCGCGCCGGGGACGTCGCCGAGGTCCTCGGTCAGCGAGGCGCGCTCCCAGGCGGCGTCGGGCTGGAGCGGTCCCTCGGCCGCGGCCCGCTCGAGCTCGGCGAGCCGCGCCGCCTGCTCGGCCTTCTGCGCGTGCGCCGCCGCCCAGCGCTCGCGGACGGCGCCGCTCCACGCCGCGTCGAGCGAGGCCCGGAGCGCGGGGAGCGCGCCTCCCAGGAAGCGCGCCGCCGCGGTCTGGAACACGGCCGGCGGGAGGCGCGGCGGCTGCCCGAGCGCGGCGATGCGCTCGGCGAGGGCGGGGTGGGTGTCCACGCCGCGCGAGCGGCGCTGGAGCGCCCGCTCCAGCGCGCGGCCGGCCCCGGGATCGCGCAGCGCGGCGTGCACCTCGGCCTCGAGCGCGCCGAGGTAGCCGGGCGGCGGCTCCGCCTCGCCCGCGGTCCGCCGGTTCATGGCCGGCCAGAAGCGGCGGTCCACCGCCCAGCCCGCCACCGCGACCGCCGCGAGGGCGTCGGCGGCGGCGCGCGGCCCGGCGGCGACCGCGGAGAACCGGTCCGCCTCGCGCTCCTGCTCGCGCGCCAGCGCCAGGCTGGCCGCGCCGAAGAACGGGCCGTACCAGCGGAAGAACGCGCGCAGCGGCCGGGCCAGCACGCTCCGGCGGCCGTCGAGCGCCTCGAGCAGCCGCAGCCAGGTGGCGCGCACGCGGTAGATCCACGCGCCGGCCCGCCCGTGCCGGCCGGAGAGGTGGCCGAGCTCGTGCGCGAGCACCGCCTGGAACGACTCGGGCGAGAGCGAGAGCATGAGCGGGAGGCCGAGCACGAGGTCGTTGTGTGGCCAGCCCAGGATCCCGAGCCGCGGCGTCTGCGCCACGCCGGCGTTGAGCGAGGCGTCCACCCGCACCGCGTGGATGCGCGGGATGCGCCCCAGGCGCCGGAGCCGCTCCAGCTCCGCGAACAGCGCCGGCGCCTGCCCGGGCAGGACCCGCTCGCCCTCGGGCCGCTCCAGCTTCACCCAGATCGCGCGGAGCAGCGCCGCCGCGGTGAGGCCCACCGGCAGCGCGAGCTTCAGCAGCACCACGTTGCGCGAGAGCACCACCCCGCCCGCGAGCAGCGCGAGCAGCCCCACCGTGCCGAGCACCGTCGCGCCGACCACCGCGAACCCGAGCGCGCCGAGCGCCGTGATGAGCGCCCGGTACGCGCGCGGCGACGACCGCGAGCGCCGCTCGAACCGGGCGGCGATCCGCTCGAAGCGCTCGGTGTCCATGCCGTCCTCCCGCGCGCGGAGGCCGCGCGTCGGGCCTCTTTACCACGCGTGCACGGGCGCGGGCCCTGCCACCGGGTGCGTCCGTGCGCGAGCGTTCCGCACAGCGGGGGCGCGGCGCCGCCAGGATCGCGGTATCCTCCGCGCCCCCATGAGCGTCTGGCACGTCCAGGTGAACGGCGTCCCGGCCTGCACCTCGCCGCTGATCACGGAGGAGGAGCGGCTCGAGCCGCCGGTGTGCGGCGCGCGCAACCGCCAGCGGGCCGAGGAGTACGCGGCGATGCTCCGCGAGCGCCACCCGGACGCCGCCGTCGAGGTGGTGGAGCACGGCTGCCCGATGCGCGGGGAATGAGCGGGCGGTCCGGCGTCCGGGACGGTCGGCTAGTGCGGCTTGTTCTCGGCGTCGAGCTTCCAGCGCAGCGTGACCATCACCTTGCCCCACCCGCGGGCCCCGGGCGTGCCGCCGGGCTCGCCGGGGCGGAAGTCCACCCGCAGGTTGGCGTTGGCGATGTAGCCGGCCACCGTGGAGATGGCGGGGATGGGCGCGCGGGAGAGGATCCCGAGCACGAGGTCGGTGCGGCTGGCCTTGTACAGCGGGCCGGAGTCGGGCATCGACGAGGCCTGGTACTGGCACACCTCGGGCGGGCAGACGGGGGCCTGGCGGCGCAGCTCGCCCTCGGGCTCCTCCAGGGAGGGCTGCCGGGAGGCGGCGGGCGGCGGGGCCTGCGCCACCAGCGCGCTGCGGGCGGACCCCAGCCCGAGCCTGGGCATGGCCGCGCGGCGGCCGTCATCGCCCGCGCGGGCTGGGAGCGAGGCGGCGAGCAGCGACAGCGCGAGCAGGGACCGGACCATCTCCGGATCAACCTGCGCGCTCCCGCGCGCCGGAACAACGGCGCCCGGCGATACGCCCTGCCTGGCGCCAGGCAGGGGGTTGGCCCGCGCGAGTGACGCACCGCCTTCGGCCGCCGGCGCGGCGAGGCGGCGGCGTCAGCCGGCCACGTCGAATCGGTCGAAACGCATGGTGAACAGCGCGCGCCCCTGCGTCGCCGATCGCAGCTCGGTGGCGTAGCCGAACATCCGCCGGAGCGGGGCCTCGCAGGTGATCACCTTGACTGCCTCGCCCCGGTCGGCCACGTCGAGCACGGTGCCCTTGCGCCGATCGAGGCTCCCGATGACCTCGCCGAGGTGCTCCGACGGGAGCACGATCTCGACGCGCATGAGCGGCTCGAGCAGCACCGGCCGGGCCTTCCCGGCGGCGATCCGCACCGCGTCGGCGGCCGCGACCTTGTACGCGAACGGCTTGGAGGCGCCCTCGCGCCAGGTGGCGCCGGTGAGCGTCACCCGGACGTCCTGCAGCGGGTGACCCTCCAGCGCCCCCGCCTCGGCCGCCTCGCGCGCGCCGTCCTCGGCCATCCGGCGGACCTCCGGACGGAGGAAGGGGAGCGCGGCCGCCTCGGGCGAGAGGTCGAACCGGAAGCCGCCGCCGCGCGGCAGCGGCCCGACCGCGACCGACACGTGCCCGTAGATCTCCTCGTCCTCGAGCCTGCGCTCGAAGGTCGCCTCCGCGGCGGCCTCCGCCGAGAGCGTCTCGCGCAGGAGCACCTGCGGCTGGCCGGTGCGGACGGCGAGGCCGAACTCCCGCCGCAGCCGCTCGGCCACGATGTCCAGGTGCAGCTCCCCCATGCCCGACACGAGCAGCTGGCCCGTGTCGGGGTCCTCGCCCCACCGGAAGGTCGGGTCCTCGTCGGCGATCCGCGCCAGCGCCTCCAGCAGGAGGTCGCGATCCTTCTGCGAGGCGGCCTCGATGGCCTCGGAGATGACCGGCTCGTAGGACGAGAGCCGCTCGAGCAGCAGCGGGTGGGCCTTGTCGGTGAGCGTGTCGCCCGTGCGGGTCTCCTTCAGGCCGGCCACCGCGAACAGCTGGCCGGCGCCGAGGGAGGGGACGCGCTCCTTCTGCGCCGCGTGCATGAGCAGCACGCGCCCGACCTTCTCGAACTTGCGCTGGCTCGCGTTCCAGACCGCGTCCCCCTCGGCGACGCGCCCGGAGTACACGCGCAGGAACACGTACCGGCGCCGCTCGTCGAGGAGCGACACCTTGAACGCGAGCGCCAGCAGCGGGGCGGCGTCGGTCGGCGGGCGCCGCTCCTCCTCGCCGGTGTCGGGGTGGACGCCGGCCGGCGGCGGCACGTCGAGCGGGGAGGGGAGCCAGTCGCAGACCGCGTCGAGCACCTGCGGGATGCCCTTGTTCCGCAGCGCGGAGCCGCACAGCAGCGGCACGAACCGGCCGGAGAGCGTGGCCCGCCGGATGGCGGCGCGCAGGCCGTCCTCGTCGAGGTCGCGGTCGGACAGCACCGCCTCGGCCGCCGCGTCGTCGAGGTCGGCGAGGGCGGCCACCAGCGCGGCGCGATCGGCCTCGCCCTCGGCCGAGATGCCCGGCTCGGCGGTGAACGCGCGCGGGTCCTCCGGGTCGCCGAACCGGACGGTGCGCCGGGCGACCAGGTCCTCGAAGCCGGCGAAGGCCGCCTCCGCGCCGAGCGGCCGCTGCACCGCCGCGACCACGTGGTCGGGGAAGTGCTTGCGCATGGACGCGAGCGTGAGCCCGAGGTCGGCGCCGACGCGGTCCATCTTGTTCGCGAACGCGATGCGCGGCACGCGGTAGCGGTCGGCCTGGCGCCAGACGGTCTCGCTCTGCGGCTCGACGCCGTGCGCCGCGTCGAACACCGCCACCGCCCCGTCGAGCACGCGCAGCGAGCGCTCGACCTCGATGGTGAAGTCCACGTGGCCGGGCGTGTCGATGAGGTGCAGCTCGTGGGCGCGCCACTCGAGCCGGGTGACGGCGGACGTGATGGTGATCCCGCGCTCGCGCTCGAGGTCCATCCAGTCCATCACCGCGGCGCCCTCGTGCACCTCGCCCATCTTGTGGGTGCGGCCGGCGACGAACAGGAGGCGCTCGGTGAGCGTCGTCTTGCCGGCGTCGATGTGCGCCATGATCCCGAGGTTGCGGATGGCGCGCATGCGCCGCTCCGACGCCGTCCCCTCGCCGCGTGGCTCCCCCATGCACCGACCCTCCGCCCGCCGCCCCGCCTCCGGCCGCGCGCTCCCGCTGAGTATACGTCGGCGGCCGCGCCGCGCCCGGTTCCGGATCCGCGGCGCTTCGACTAGGCTCCGCGTCCCGTGCGAGAGCTCTGCCGCCGCTGCCTGCGCCCCGCCGCCCTCTGCCTGTGCGCGACCCTGCCGGTGGCGCGCGCGCGGACGCGCGTGGTGATCCTCCAGCATCCCCGCGAGGCCCGGCTCGCCATCTGCACCGCCTGGCTGACGCGCCTGGCGCTGGAGGACTGCGAGCTGCACCGGGGCGTCCGCTTCGAGGATCACCCGCGCGTGCGCGAGGTGGTGGCCGACCCCGGCGCGGCGCTGCTGTTCCCGGGCGAGGGCGCCATCCCCGCCGCGGCGCGCGCCGGCGACCCGCCCCGGCTGCTGGTGGCGGTGGACGGCACCTGGCACCAGGCGCGGAAGATGGTGGAGGCGAGCCCGTCGCTCGCGGCGCTCCCCCGCATCTCGGTCGTCCCCGACCGGCCGGGCGGCTACGCCGGGCTGCGGCGCGAGCCCGAGCCGGAGTACCTCTCCACGCTCGAGGCCGTGGCGCTCGCGCTCGGCGCCCTGGAGCGCGACCCGGCCCGCTTCGAGCCGATGCGCGAGGCGTTCCGCCGGATGGTGGCGCAGCAGCTGGAGTGCGCGCGCGGGGCGCGGCGGAACCCCAGGCACCGGGGCGGTGGCGGCGCCTGACGCCGCGGCTCCGACGCCCTTCCGCGACCTCAGGGCGCGGGGCGAGGGCGCAGCCTCGTCACAACTGCGGAGCCAGAAGGCGGGCGGCGCTCGCGCCCAGCCGCGAGAGGAACGGCGCGTCGGCTTCCCGCGTGGTCTTGGGCCGCGCCACCTCGAGGTCGCGCTCGAACAGCGCCGCGAGCGCCTGCACCGCGGGGGCGCCGTACAGGACCGCGGTGACCTCGAAGTTGAGCCGCAGGCTGCGGTTGTCCAGGTTCGCGGTGCCGACCATGCCGACGTCCTGGTCCACCAGGCAGGTCTTGGCGTGGAGCATGCGCGGCCCGTAGAGCCAGATCCGCGCGCCGGCGGCGAGCAGCGCGTCGTGGTAGGTGCGCGACGCGGCGTCCACCACCCGCGAGTCGGTCCGGCGCGGGAGCAGCAGGCGCACGTCCACCCCGCGGAGGGCGGCGCTCGTCAGCGCCGCCAGCATCGCCTCGTCGGGCACGAAGTACGGGGTGGTGATCCACACGCGCTCGCGCGCGCCGCCGATGGCCGCGACGTGGAGGTGGCCGACCGTGGACGTGTCCTGGTCCGGGCCGGACGGCACGATCTGCACCTCGTGCGACCCGGGCGGCTCGTCCGGGAAGTACGGCCGCAGCGCGCCGGGCGGCAGCGGCGAGCCGGTCTTGCCGGTGGCGAACGCCCAGTTCTCGAGGAAGGTGAGCTGCAGGCCGTGCACCGCGGCCCCCTCGACGCGGACCGTGGTGTCCCGCCACGCCGCCGGGCCGGTCGCCGCGACGCTCTGGTCGTCCGACACGTTCATCCCGCCGGTGAAGCCCACCCGCCCGTCGCACACCACGATCTTGCGGTGGGTGCGGAAGTTGGCCGAGCCGCCGCGGAGCCGCGACGCGAGCATGGGGTTGAACCGCTCCACCTCGCCGCCTGCCTCGCGCAGCGGCGCGAGCAGCGCGGCGCCGAGCCGCGGCGAGCCCGCGTCGTCCACCAGCAGCCGCACCTGCACGCCGCGCCGGGCCGCGGCGGCGAGGGCGGCGAGCACGCGCGCGCCGGTCCGGTCGCGCTCGAAGATGTACATCTCGAGGTGGACGTGGTGCCGCGCCGCCGCGACGTCGCGCTCCACCGCCTCGAAGTAGTCGTCGCCCTCGGCGAACAGGACGACCGATCGCGCGGTCTCGGGCGGCGGCGCCTGGAGCCGGATGGCGAGCCGGGCGAGCTGGCCCATGCTGGAGAGGTCGCGCGCGGTGGCCCGGTCCCAGGCCTCGAGGTACGCGCCGCGGGCGCGCTTCAGCACGTTCAGGCGCAGCTTCTTGCGGTCGAGCCGCCGGGGCCCGACCACCAGGTACACCGCCACGCCCACCACCGGCATGGCGGCGAGCGCCAGGATCCACGCCAGCGTGGCGGTGGGGGAGCGCCGCTCCAGCAGGATCCAGCAGCTCGCCACGACGACCCAGGCCGCCTCGAGGACCCCGAGCACGCCCGGCGAGGGCAGCGCGTCGAGCAGCGCGAGGTCGGGGGTCCACATCCTCGCGATTCTACACAGGGACCGGCCGGGCGTGCCGGCGCTCGCCCCACCGGCCCACCTGCGGCCGACCGCGCGGTACCCACCCCCTGCGGCATGGGGTAAAACCGAGCGTGTTCCGCCGTCGCGCGCCCGCGCGCCGGCCGCCTGCACCGGGGGAGTCCATGTCCGAGCCCGCCGCCGCGGTTCCCGCCCCGCCGCCGACTCCGTCCGCGCCCCGCGCGCCGCAGCAGCGCGCCGGCCCGCACCGGTGGCGCTTCTACCGCGTCGGCGGCCTGGAGCAGCCGTACCTCGAGACCGGCGAGGACCTCGCCCGGCTCGCCGAGCTGGACCAGAAGCTCTGGGTGGCGCTCTCCTGCCCGACCCGGGGCCTGGAGCTCGACGCCCGCACGCTGGAGCTGCTCGACCTCGACCACGACGGCCGCGTGCGCG
Organism: Anaeromyxobacter sp. PSR-1; assembly: GCF_000964525.1. Classification (GTDB taxonomy): domain Bacteria; phylum Myxococcota; class Myxococcia; order Myxococcales; family Anaeromyxobacteraceae; genus Anaeromyxobacter. The sequence continues at coordinate 17,761 of NZ_BAZG01000042.1, read as the reverse complement.
CGCCCGAGGTGCTGGCGGCGCTGCGCTGGTGCGAGGAGCGGCTGGTGGACCTCGAGTCCCTGCTGCGGGGCGGGGAGGCGCTGCCGCTCGCCGACATCGACGCCGCGAAGCCGGCCGGGCACGTGCTGCTCGGCGCCGCGCGCCAGGTGCTGTTCCACCTCGGGAAGCCCGAGGCCTCCGCGGTGCTGCCGGCCGACGTGGCCGACCTCACCAAGCTCTACGAGAGCACCCGCTTCAACGGCGACGGGGTGGTGCCGCCCGAGACCGCCGACGATCCGGAGGTGCGCCAGGCCATCGCCGACGCGATCGCCTGCGCCGGCAGCGAGCGCGACCGGAGCGGCAAGCCCGGCATCGACCGCAAGCGGCTCGACGCGTTCTTCGAGGACCTGGCGAAGCTCGACGCCTGGGCCCGGGCCGGCGAGGCGCCGGACGTGGCGTTCCTGGGCGAGGCGACCGCGGCGGCGTGGGAGGCGTTCCACGCGGTAAAGGACAAGGTGGACGACCACTTCGTCCGCTGCCGGCTGGCCGCGCTCGACCCGCGCGCCGCGGTGGCCATGAACCGGTCCGAGCCGGAGCTGGTGGCGCTCGCCGCCCGCGACCTGGCCCGGTCGCGCGAGGAGGTGGCCGCGTTCCCGCTGGCGCGCGTGGAGCCGGGCCGGCCGCTCGCGCTCGGCGGGCCGGTGAACCCGGCCTGGGCCGCGGCCCTCGCCGCGCTCCGCGAGAAGGTGGTCGCGCCGGTGCTCGGCGCGGACAAGGGCGCGCTCACGGCCGAGGAGTGGGAGCTCGTCTCGGCGCGCTTCCTGCCGTACCAGGCGTGGCTCGGGGCCAGGCCGGCGCAGGCGGTGGAGCGGCTCGGGGTGCCGCGGGTGCGGGCGCTGCTCGCCATGGGCAAGGGGCCCGTCGAGGCGCTCGTGGCGCGGGACCTCGCCCTCGAGGCGGAGGAGGCGGCCATCGGCGACGTGGTGCGCATGGTCCACTACCACCGCGACCTGGCGCTGCTGCTCCGCAACTTCGTGTCGTTCGCCGACTTCTACGACCCGCGCCGGCCGGCGGTGTTCCAGGCCGGCACGCTGTACCTCGACGGCCGGAGCTGCGACCTGTGCGTGCGGGTGGACGACCCGGGCGCGCACGCGGTGCTGGCGGCCCACTCGCGCATGTACCTCGCGTACTGCGACTGCCGCCGCCCGGGCGGCGAGGCCATGAAGATCGCGGCCTGCTTCACGCAGGGTGACTCCGACTACCTGATGGTCGGCCGGAACGGCCTGTTCTACGACCGGCAGGGGCGGGACTGGGACGCCACCATCGTGAAGATCGTGGACAACCCCATCTCCATCCGCCAGGCGTTCTTCTCGCCGTACAAGAAGTTCCTGCGGATGATCGAGGACCAGGTGGCGCGCTTCGCCGCCGCCAAGGAGAAGGCCTCCGAGGCGCGCCTCGCCTCCGGCGCGGAGGCCGGGGTGGGCGCGGCCACCGGCGGGAAGCCGCCCGTCCCGGCGGCGGTGGACGTGGGCAAGATGGTCGGCATCATCGCCGCCCTGGGCGTCGGCGCCGGCGCCATCGGCACGCTGCTCGGCGGGCTGGTGTCGGGCTTCGTCGGCCTCGAGCCGTGGTGGGCGAAGCTGGTCGCGGTGCTCGGGGTGCTGCTCGTCATCTCGGGCCCGTCCATGCTCATCGCGTGGCTGAAGCTCCGCCAGCGGAACATCGGCCCGGTGCTGGACGCGAACGGCTGGGCGGTGAACGGCCGGGTGAAGGTGAACGTGCCGCTCGGCGCGGCGCTGACCCACGCGGCAGCGCTGCCGCCCGGCGCGCGGCGCACGCTCGACGATCCCTACGAGGATCGCAGGGCGCGGGCGCGCCGCCGGCTGGTCTGGCTCGCCCTGCTGGCGGTGCTCGTGGGCCTCGGGCTCGCGCGCCGGGCCCACGTGTGGCCGTTCGCGCCCCACGCGCCGGAGGCGCCGCCCCCGGCCGTGTCGCCGGTGGTGCCGGGCCGCTGACCTAGCGGCGGGGCTTCGCGGCCGGCTTCGCGGGCGCCGCCCGCCCGCCGGCCGCGCCCGGGCTCCGCTTCAGGATCCGCTCCATCTCGTCCATGGTGGCGTTCATCTCCTCCATGGCGGCCGCGAACGGCGCGGGCGTGGTCATGTCCACGCCTGCCTCGCGCAGCAGGTCCACCGGGTAGCGCGAGCCGCCGGCGGCGAGCATGGCGAGGTAGCGGTCGCGCGCCCCGGTGCGCCCCTGCGCCTCGTCCTCGCGGATGGCCCGGGCGATGGCGGTGGAGGCGACCAGGCTGGTCGCGTACTGGTACACGTAGAAGTCGTAGTGGAAGAAGTGCTGGATGTACGTCCACTCGGCGCCGTAGAGGTCGGCCACCTGGCAGACCCCGAGGTCGTGCCCGTAGTACTTGCGCACCAGACCCAGGTACAGCGCGCTCATCTTCTCCCCGGTGAGCGCCTCGCCCTTCTCGGCGAGCTGGTGGATGGCGAGCTCGAACTCCGCGAACATGGTCTGGCGGAAGAGCGTGGTGCGCAGCGACTCCAGCCGGTTGCCGAGCAGCGCCAGCCGCTCGCCGTCGTCCTTCGCCTGGCGGATGGCACGGCGGAACAGCAGGTTCTCGTTGAGCGTCGAGGCGACCTCGGCGACGAACGTGGCGTAGCTCGAGGTCGCGTACGGCTGCTTCTCGAACGCCAGCACCGTGTGCATCGAGTGGCCGGCCTCGTGCGCCAGCGTGGAGACGTCCGTCCACTGTCCGTTGAAGTTGAGGAGCTGGTACGGGTGCACGCCGTACACGCCGGTGGAGTACGCGCCGGCGCGCTTGCCGGTCACCGGGAGGAAGTCGGTCCAGCCGCCCTGGAACCCGGCCCGCAGCTTCGACACGTACGCGTCGCCGAGCGGCTTCACCGCGTCGAGCGTGAGCGCCACCGCCTGGTCCACGTCGTAGCGGCGGTCCACCGCCTTCACCAGCGGCACGTACAGGTCCTCGTAGCGCAGCTTCGGCAGGCCCAGCATGCGCTGCCGGAGCTTCAGGTAGCGGTGCAGGGTGGGGAGGTTCGCGTTCACGTCCGCCACCAGCCGCTCGTACACGCCGGTGGGCACGTTGTCGCGGAACAGCGCGGCCGCGAGCGACGAGTCGAACCGGCGCACGTCGCGCTCGAACAGGTGCGCCTTGACCTGCGCGTACAGCGCCGTCCCGATGGTCCGCTCGTACTGCTTCAGCGCGCCGAAGTAGGCATGGAACACCTTCTCCCGGTCGGCGGCCACCGGGCTGGTGCGCGAGCGCTCGTAGCCCGCCTGGTCCAGCCGGACCGTGCCGGTGGAGAGCTTCACGGTCGGGAAGGGCAGATCGGCGTTGAGCAGGACCGAGTGCACGTCGCGCCCGGCGCCGTCGAGGTCGCCGGTCTTCGCCACGATCCGCTCCTCGCCGGCCGGCAGCGTGTGCGGCTTCCAGCGGAGCGTGTCGTCGAGGAAGAACGCCCACTCGCGCAGGCGCGGGTCCTCGGCCAGGAAGCGCTTCACCGTGTCGGCCGGCAGGTCCAGCAGCGCCGGCCGGACCCAGGAGAGCGCCGCCTGCACGTCCACCGCGAGCCGCTCCGCCTCCGCGCGCATCGCGCGCGGCCCGGGCTCGCGCGTGTCCTCGTCGGCGCGGGCCGAGGCGTACACGTAGACGCGGTCGAGCGCGTTCTGCAGCGCGCCCATCTCGGAGAGCGCGTCGGCGAGCGCCTTGGCCGAGTCGCCGAGGTGGCCGCGGTGCCGGTCGAAGCCGGGGAGCCGGCTCGCCAGGTCGGCCCGCGCCGTCGCCCAGGCGGCGTCGCTCGGGAACAGGTCGGCGAGCTTCCACTTGTAGCGGTCCGGGACCTGGGCGCGGCTGGTCGCCGGCTGTGCGGGGGCCGAGGCGAGGGAGAGGGCGGCGAGGAGGGCGATCGGGGTGTGCACGGCGGCGCTCCGGGCGAGGTGTCGGCGAGGAAGCCACCCAGCCTGCCATGCTCCGGCCGGGCCGGCACGGACTTGCAGGGGTGCCTTCCACCTCCCCGCCCGCCGCCTCGCCCGGGGCCCGCGCGCGGACGCGCGCCGGGCGCCGCCCGGCGCCAGGACGCTCCGTGCTGACAACCCGCCCGCTCCGACGTAGCCTCCGGCCATGTCTCCCGCTCGCTCGCGCCGCTGGCCGAAGGTCCTCGGGGTCGCCGTCGCCGTCGTCGTGGTCCTGGGGATCGCCGGCGTGCTGCTCCTCGACCGCATCCTCCTCTCGCAGGTCCGCAAGCAGACGGACCGCCTGTCCCAGCAGCTCGGCCGGCCGGTGGCCGTCGAGAGCGTGAAGACCCGCCTGCTCGGCGGGGTGGGCGTCCGGATCGCGGGCGTCTCGGTCGGGGCCGGGGAGGGCGAGGACCGGCCGCTCGCCACGCTGGATCGCGCCGAGGTGGAGGTGAACCTGCTCGGGGCGCTGCTCTCGGCGGGGAAGCGGGTGACGGTGCGCGAGGCGGTGGTGGACGGACTGCGGGTGAATGTGATCCGCTTCCCGGACGGGACCACGAACCTGGAGCGCGTGGCGAAGCGGCTGGAGGAGACCGCCGCGAAGGAGCCCGAGCCCCAGGCGCCCAGGGGCGAGGAGAAGCCGGCCGATCTCTCGGCGGTGCGGGTGGACCGGGCCGCGGTGGAGAACGCGCGCATCGCGTTCCTCGACCGGAGCGTGAAGGGCGCCGAGGAGCTGTACGTGGACGACCTCGACGTCGAGGTGCGCGACCTGCGCGCCGGGCGGCCGCTCGAGGTCGTGCTGAAGGCGGCGGTGCTGGCGAAGGCGCAGAACCTGGAGCTGCGGGTGAAGGCGGCGCCGCTGCCGCCCACGCTGGTGCCCACGCCCGAGCAGCTGACGCTGAAGGTCCAGCCCATCGACCTCGGGCCGCTGGCGCCGTTCGTGCCCGGCGAGGCCGGGTTCCGCGGCGGCCGCTTCCAGGCCGACCTGGCGGTCGCGCTGGGGGCGGCGGTGCCGGGCGGCAGCGGGCGCACCACGGTGAAGGGCGGCTTCCGCGCCGACCAGCTCGCGTTCGCGGGGCAGGAGGGCGGCAAGAAGCTGGACGCGTCGCTCGACGCCGACCTGGACGCGGACGCCGAGAAGGGCGACCTGCGCATCGGCAAGCTCGAGCTCACCGCCGGGCCGGTGGGCCTCACCGGCCACGGCGCCGCCACCGGGCTGCGCGGCGACGCGCCGCGCGTGGAGGGGCTGGAGATCGTCTCCCGCGGGCTCGACCTCGCCGCGCTCACGGCCTACTACCCGCCGCTCGGGAAGCAGCTCGGGCACAACGTGGTGGCCGGGCCCATCGGGCTGTCGCTGAAGGGCTCGGGCGGGCAGGCCGCGCAGTCGCTCGAGCTGCGGGTGGATCTCGGCCCGGTGCACCTCGCCATCCCGCGGCAGCTCGCGAAGGCGGCCGGCGCGCCCATGGCGCTGGTGGCCCGCGCCGACCTGGCGCAGCAGGGCGGCGTGGTCCGCTTCGACGCGAGCGCCGACCTCGCCGGCGTGGACCTGCGGCCGGGCGGCTCCGTCGCCAAGAAGCCGGGCGATCCCATGTCGGCGCGCGCCGCCGGGACCTACCGGAAGGCCGGCGCCGAGCAGCAGGTCGAGCTGACGCGGCTCGATCTGGACCTGCTGGGCGACGCGCTGGCCGGGAAGGCCAAGGTCGCCCTGGGCGGCACGAAGGAGAGGCCCACCACCCGCTTCGACGCGGAGCTGTCCGGGCAGAAGCTCGACCTCGACCGGCTGCTCATCCCGGCGCCGGAGCCGGCGCCGGCGCCGCCGAAGGGGGCCGAGGCCTCGAAGCCGCTCGACCCGAAGGCGTTCGCCGGGCTCTCCGGGACGGCCAGCGTGCGCCTCGGGCTGCTCCGCATGAAGCAGCAGGACCTGCGCGACGTGGTGCTGAAGGTGAAGGTGGTGGAGGACGCGGTGACGCTGGAGGAGGCGCGGCTGGTCGCGTTCGGCGGCAACGTGTCCGCGGCCGGCACCGCGGTGAAGCTCGCCCACCCGGAGGACCCGTTCAAGATCGACGTGACCATGAAGGGCGTCGAGGGCGAGCAGATGCTGGCGCTCTTCTCGAAGCGCAAGGTGCTCGGCGGCAAGCTGGACGCGGCGCTGCAGCTCACCGGGAAGGGCACCTCGCTCGACCCCATCAAGCAGAGCGCCACCGGCTCGCTCACCGGCGACCTGCGCGACGGCGCGTTCTTCGGCAAGGACCTCGTCGCCGCGGTGGCGGCGCCCATCGCCTCGAAGCTGCCGTTCGCGGGCGGGCGCGTCACCGAGGGCGGATCGACCAGCCTCGGCAAGCAGCTCGGGTTCGCGTTCCAGATCGCGAACGGCGTGGCGAAGCTCACCAAGCCCATCACGGTGAAGACCGGGGACAACGCGCTCTCGTTCGACGGCGGCGTGCGGCTCGACGGCACGCTGCAGATGCCGACGACGCTGGAGCTCGGCCCGGAGGTGATCGCGAAGATCACCGGCGGCCGGGCGAAGATGAGCGCGCCCATCCCGGTGACGTTCAACCTGTCCGGGCCGGCCTGGAGCCCGCGCCTCGACGGGCTCGCGCTCGACGCGGCGGTGCAGGCCATCGCGAAGCAGGCGGCGACCTCGGCCGCCGGGAAGCTCCTCGGCGACAAGGCCGGCGCGGCCGGCGCCGACCTCGACAAGCAGAAGGCCCAGGCCGAGCAGAAGGCGCGCGACGAGGCCCAGAAGCGGAAGCAGCAGCTCGAGGAGGAGGCGCGGAAGAAGCTGAAGGGCCTGTTCGGCCGGTAGGCGCTACCGCGTCCGCGTGACGCGGCACGCGTACCAGGGCAGCGCCGCCGCGCCGGGCGACGCCGGGGGCTGCGCCGGCACCGGCGTCGTCTCGACGCGCCAGCGATCCGGCGGGAGGTGCGCCTCCACGAACGGCAGGCCCGGCGCGTACGCGAACGTGCCGCCGGGCCGCAGCGCGCGCAGCAGCTCCATGTACCGGCGCGCGTAGCGGAGCGCCTCGTCGCCCGGGCGCAGGTGGTGGTGGAGGAAGTGCAGCGAGAAGCCGAGGTGCGAGACGATCGTGCCGAGGCTGCCGGGCGCGAGCGGGACGGTGAGCCAGTCGCCGCGCTGCACGCGCTCCGAGGGCTCCGCGACGCGATCCACGCCGCGCGCGTCCACGCCGCGCGCCGCGAGCCAGCCCACCAGGCGCGCGCCGGGGCCGCAGCCGAGGTCGAGCACCGGCGGGAGCAGCGCGCCGGGATCGAGCCCGAGCACGCGGAGCTGCAGCTCGGGGCCGTACTCGGCGGAGACCACCTCGCGCAGCGCGGGCGCCGCGTCGCCGGCGGCGAGCGCGGCCACGAAGGCGGCGAGATCCGCCCGGAACGCCTCCGCGCCGGCGGCCAGGGCCTCGGCGAGCGCCGCCTCGGTGCGCGCCGTCGCGAGCGCGGCCGCGGCGGACCGGAGCGCGCCGGCCACGAGCCCGGCCAGGCGGCCCTCCTCGCGGGCGCCGATGGGCAGGAACTGGTTGCGGGCGAGGAGCGCGGCCGCGAGGCGCGCGGCGAGGTCGCCGGCCGGATCCCGGGCGAACCCGGCCCCGGGGCGCGGGGCCGCGAGCGCGGCCTCCAGCCAGCCGCGCACCGCCTCGCGGTCGGGCAGCAGCGCTCCGGCGAGGGGGAGGAGTCCGGCGGCCGGCACCGGGGCGGGCCGGGCGAGCGCCTCGAGGCTGGCGGGGGCGAGGCGGGCGGCCTCGGCGAGGATCGCCTGGCGGAGCGCCTCGAGGCGCGCGGGATCGGCGGGCATGGACGCGCGCGAGGCTAACCCCGGGCCGGGGAGGGCGCAACGCGGCGGGCCCGGTGCGCACCTCCCCCGCGCCGGGCGGGGGAGGCGGCGCGTGGCGAAGGCTACTTCGGGACCGGCGCCTGGAAGGCGGCGATCTCCTCGGCGCTGGGCTGGGGCTCGGGCTCGGCGGGGCGGAAGCCGGCCTGCTCCGGCACGGGGGCCGGGGCGGGCACGGCGACGGGATCCGGGAGGGCCTCGGCCGCGTGCGCGGGGGCCGGCGGGACCGCCGCGTCGGAGCGGCTGGAGCAGGCGCCCGCGAGGAGCGCGAGCGCGGCGGGGAGGGCGAGGAAGGCGGCGCGTTCGAACATGGTGCGACTCCGGGGTTGGGGTTGCGAAGGCGATCCCCGGTACTGCACCGCGCGTGCCCGCCCGCGCGCGCCGCCGCGGCGCGCGTTTTCCCGCGGCGTGTCGCCGGGGACACGCTTCGCGTGGGCGCGCGGCGACGCGTTCGGCGGCGCCCGCGCCGTCGCCGCGGCGACAGGCGTCCTACGGATCGACCGACACGCGGGCGGCGACCGCCTTGGCCCGCTCCACCAGCGCGCGCGGGTCGTCGCCGGGCGCGCCCGAGACGAGCGCCACGCCCATGCGCCGGTGCGGGCGCAGCGCCGGCTTCCCGAAGATGCGGACGTCCGCGCCGGGCTCGGCGAGCGCCGCCTCCAGCCCGCGCACCACCGGCGCGCCGGTGCCGTGGGCCAGGATGACGGCGCTCGCGCCCGGCCGGACCAGCGCGATGGGCGGGATGGGCAGGCCGAGCACGGCGCGCAGGTGCAGCTCGAACTCGTTCAGCGGCTGCGTGCCGGCGAGCGTCACCATCCCGGTGTCGTGCGGGCGCGGCGACAGCTCCGAGAACCAGATCCGGTCCTTGCCCAGGAAGAACTCGACGCCGAAGATGCCCGCCCCGCCGAGTGCGCGGGTCACCGCCCCCGCCATCCGCCGCGCCTCCTCGAGGAGCGGCGCCGGGACCGGGTGCGGCTGCCAGCTCTCCTGGTAGTCGCCGCGCTCCTGGCGGTGGCCGATGGGCGGGCAGAAGAGCGTCTCGCCGCCGCGCTGGGTCACGGTGAGCAGCGTGATCTCCGACTCGAACGGGATGAACTCCTCCACGATCACCTCGCGGAGGTCGCCGCGGGTGCCGGACATGGCGTAGGCCCAGGCGCCCTCGAGGTCGCCCTCGGCGCGGACCACGCTCTGCCCCTTGCCCGACGAGGACATGAGCGGCTTGACGACGCACGGCAGCCCGATCTCGCGGACCGCGGCGCGGAACGCCTCGGGCGTGGAGGCGTAGGCGTAGCGCGCGGTGGCGAGCCCGAGCTCGCGGGCGGCGAGGTCGCGGATGGCCCGGCGGTTCATGGTGAACGCGGCCGCCCGGGCGCTCGGGACCACCTGGACGCCCTGCGCCTCGTAGGCCTGCAGCCGCTCGGTGCGGATGGCCTCGATCTCCGGGACGATCACGTCGGGCCGGTGCTTCGCGACCAGCGCGTCGAGCGCCGCGCCGTCGAGCATGCTCACGACCTCGCGGGCGTGCGCCACCTGCTGCGCGGGCGCGCCGTCGTAGGCGTCCACCGCGATCACCTCCTGGCCGAGGCGCTGCGCCGCGATGGTGAACTCCTTGCCGAGCTCGCCGGAGCCGAGGAGCAGGATCTTCTTTCGCATGGCGGCGGAGTGTACGCGCCCCGTACCCGTCAGGGAACCGCACGCACCGTGCACCGGCGGCAAGTATCCGCGGTGCCACGCTCCGTCGCCGACCTCGTCTCGGACCTGCGCCACGCCGCCGCGCTGGACGGCGCAGCGCGGACGGGCCAGGCCGAGGGCGGCGAGCGCCTGCGCGTGCGGGTGGGGCTGTGGCCCGGCCGAGGCGCCGCGCGGCGGGCGCGCTTTCGCGCCACCACCTGCGCGTCGCTCCTCGCCTACGCCGAGGCGGCCTGCGCGCTCCTCGAGGCGGGCACGCCGCCCGGCGAGCTCACGCCGGCGCTCCTTCGGGCCCAGGTGACCGGGGTGCACCCCGTCCACCTCGATCGCGCGGACCTGGTCGCGGCCGCGGTACGGGCCGCCGCGGCCGAGCCGGAAGGGAGCAGCGCTTGAACGTCGCCTACGTGTTCTCGACGCCGAACGCGTCGTACATCCTCGAGAAGATGATCGTCCCGCAGCTGGAGGAGGGCCGCCACGGCGCGACCGTGGTCGGGATGTTCTTCTTCGTGGACAACACCTACCTGCTGGTGAAGGGCAACCCCACCGGCGAGCGGCTCGCCGCGGTGGCGCGCAAGTCGGGCATGCTGCTCATGGGCTGCGACCAGTGCTGCTACCAGCGCGCCATCGCCGACCGGCTCATCGAGGGGATCCCCATCGGCTGCTTCCCGGACCTGTACAAGGCGCTCTCGGGCGCGAAGCTCGACCAGGTGATCACGCTCTGACCGGTGGCGCGCGGCTAGCGGGTGAGCGGGTGGAGGTGGTCCACCGGCCCGCGCCCCTTGCCCACCGTGTACGAGCGGCGCAGCGCCTCGACCAGGTAGGCCTTCGCGCCGCGAACGGCGTCGAGCAGCGCGTCGCCGAGCGCGAGGCGGGCGCACAGGGCGGCGGAGAGCGTGCAGCCGGTGCCGTGCACGTTGGCGGTGTCGATGCGCGGGCCCGGGATCTCCTCCAGCCGCGCGCCGTCGAAGAAGACGTCCTCCGCGCCGGGCACGCTCTCGCCGCCCTTCACCAGCACCGCGCGCGCGCCGAGCCGGTGGAGGTCGCGCGCCGCCTCGCGCATCGCCGCGAGCCCGCGCACCGGCCGGCCCAGGAGCGCCTCGGCCTCGTGCAGGTTGGGGGTGACGATGGCGGCGAGCGGGAAGAGCCGCTCCACGTAGGCGCGCTCCGCGGCCGCGTCGAGCAGCCGGTCGCCGCTCTTCGCGACCATCACCGGATCGACCACCAGCGGCCCGAGCGGCAGCCGGGCCGCGGCGTCGGCCACCGCCCCGATGATCGCCGCGTTCGCCAGCATCCCGGTCTTGGTGGCCGCGACCGGCATGTCGGTCGCGACCGCCTCGATCTGCGCGACCACCATGGCCGGCTCGAGCGCCACCCAGGCCGTCACCGCCACCGAGTTCTGCGCGGTGACCGCGGTGATGGCGGAGGTGCCGTGGAGCCGGTGCGCGGCGAAGGTGCGGAGGTCGGCCTGGATGCCGGCGCCGCCGCCGGAGTCCGAGCCCGCGATGGTGAGGGCGACCTTCATGGTGCGCGCACCATAGCCCAGGATCGGCCGGCGCGCGGGCGCGCAGGGGGCCGAACGAGGGGCCGCGCGCGGAGCGGGACGGCCCCGACGAGCAGTCGCGCCACGCCGGGGCGCGCCTACCATGGTCGGACCCATGTCCCGCCGCCTGCTCTGCCTGCACGGGCACTTCTACCAGCCGCCGCGCGAGAACCCCTGGATCGAGGCGATCGAGGTGCAGGACTCGGCCGACCCGTTCCACGACTGGAACGAGCGGATCGCGGTGGAGTGCTACGCGCCGAACGGCGCGGCGCGCCTGAAGGACGGGCGCGGCCGCATCGTGGACATCGTGGACAGCTACCTCCACCTGTCGTTCAACTTCGGCCCCACGCTGCTCGCCTGGCTGGAGCGCCACCGGCCCGACGCCTACGCGCGCGTCCTCGAGGCCGACGCGCGCAGCCTGGAGCTGCGCGGCCACGGCAACGCGCTCGCGCAGGGCTACAACCACGCCATCCTGCCGCTCGCCTCGCCCCGCGACCGGCTCACGCAGATCCGCTGGGGCCTGGTCGACTTCCGGCGCCGCTTCCACCGCGAGCCGGAGGGCTTCTGGCTGCCCGAGACCGCCGCCGACGCGGCCACGCTGGAGGCGCTGGCGGGGGAGGGCCTGCGGTTCACGATCCTGTCGCCCTACCAGGCGGTGCGGGTCCGGCCGCCCGGCGGCGAGTGGGTGGACGCCACCGGCGCGCGCTTCGACCCGACGCGGCCGTACCGCGTGCGCGCGGGCTCGCGCGAGCTGACGGTGTTCTTCTACGACGGCCACATCGCGCGGGACCTCGCGTTCGGCGAGGCGCTCGGCTCGGCCGCGGCGCTCCTCGACCGGCTGGAGGGCGGGTTCGACGCGGGCCGCGATCACGACGAGCTGCTCACCGTCGCCGTGGACGGCGAGACGCTCGGCCACCACAAGAAGGGCGGCGACGAGGTGCTGGCCGCGACGCTGCGCGAGCTGGCGCGGCGGCCGGGCGTGGAGCTGGTGAACCTGGGCCAGGCGCTGGACCGGATCCCGGCGGAGTGGGAGGCGGAGATCGCCGAGGGGTCCTCCTGGAGCTGCGCGCACGGGGTGGAGCGCTGGCGCTCGGACTGCGGGTGCAGCGCGGGCGGGGCGGAGGGCTGGAGCCAGGCCTGGCGCGCGCCGCTGCGGACCGCGCTGGAGGGGCTGCGCGGGGCGCTCGACGCCGTCTACGAGCGCGAGGCGGCGGGGCTGCTGCCCGAGCCGTGGCGGACGCGCGACCGATACGCCGAGGTGCTGGTGGACCCGGAGCGCCGCGACGCGCCGGACTTCGTGCGGCGCGAGGCGGGGCGGGCGGTCTCGCCGGAGGAGGTCGTCCGCGCGCTGCGGCTGCTGGAGATGCAGCGGCAGGGGCAGCTCATGTTCACGAGCTGCGGCTGGTTCTTCTCCGAGCTGTCGGGGATCGAGACGGTGCAGGTGCTCCGGTACGCCGCGCGCGCGGTGCAGCTCGCCCGCGAGGTGGCCGGCGTGGACCTGCAGCCGGGGCTGGAGCGCGCGCTCGCCGCCGCGCCCTCGAACGACCCGGCCCTGGAGAACGGTCGCGAGGTGTTCCGGCGGCTGGTCGAGCCGAGCGTGGTCTCGCTGGAGGGCGTGGGCGCCCACCTCGCCATCGCCGCGTCGGTGCGGCCGGTGCCGGACGCGGGCTGGGTGTTCTGCTACGCGTACCGGGTCGAGGGGCGCCGGGCCGCGGCGGCCGGGCCGGTCTCGGTGGCGCTGTGCCGGCTCCAGCTCGAGAGCGCGCTCACCCGCGAGACCCTCGACGCGGTCGCCTGCGTGCTCCACTTCGGCGCGGCCGACTTCCGCTGCGGGCTCGCGCCCTACCGAGGGCCGGAGCAGCTCGCCGAGCTGGAGGAGGTGCTCCTGGCCCGGTCGCCGGCGCAGTCGCTGGTGCAGCTGCTGCGGGCGGTGGATCGGTTCTTCCCGGGGCGCGACTACGGGCTGCGCGACCTGTTCCTGGACGAGCGCCGCCGCGTGGCGGGCACGCTGCTGGAGGGGACGCTGCGCCGCTACGAGGAGGGCTACCGCGAGATCTTCGAGGAGAACCGGCGCCTGATGGAGTTCCTGCGCGAGCTCGACTCGCCGGTGCCCGGGCCGCTGCGGGTCACCGCGGACGTGACGCTCACCGCCCGCGTGCTCCGCGTCACCGGCGCGGCGCGGACGGGGGAGGTGGACCTCGCCGCCGCCGAGGCGGAGCTCTCGGCCACGGTGGACCTGGCCCGCCGGCTGGGCGCGCACCTGCACCTCGACGCGGTCCGGCGCGACGTGGAGCAGCTGGTGGACGAGCGCATCTCGGCGCTGGTGGCGGGGCAGGCGCCGGCGGCGCGCGCCGCGGAGCTCGCCGGGATCCTGAGCCTGGCCGAGCGGCTGGGCCTCCGGCTCGACCTGTGGAACGCGCAGAACCGGATCTGGGCGTGGGCCGGCTCGGCCATGGTCACCCTGGACCGGGAGGCGACCGAGGAGCTGGCCCGGAGGCTCTGGTTCGACGAGGGGACGCTGCTGGCGCGGGCCGGGTTCGCGAACCTTGCCTGACTCCGGAATCAGCGTCCTGACGTCGGATTCCTCGCTTGCGCCCCTTGCGGACCCCGGGGGCGGCTCGGCTAGCATCGACGTCCTTTCCCTCCCGACGGCCACGCGGCGCCCACCTCTCGTGGGGGCGACCGAAACCACGTCGCGTACCCCAGAGGTGCACGCATGGCTACCGAGACCGCTGATCCCAAGTTCCCCGATCTGACCGAGGCGCAGCGCGCCGCCATCGAGGCGCTGTCCACCGACGAGCGCACCATCAAGGCGCCGGTGTGGCTCGCGCAGCGGGCCCACGTCGCGAACGACGCCATCGAGCGCGCGTACGCGGAGGAGGAGCCCGAGGCGTTCTGGCGCGAGAAGGCGAAGCTCGTCGACTGGATGCGGCCGTTCGAGGAGGTGATGCGCTTCGATCCGCCGCGCCACGAGTGGTTCGTGGGCGGGAAGCTCAACGCCTCCGTCAACTGCATCGACCGCCACGTGTTCGGCGACCGCCGCCTCAAGGCCGCGCTGATCTGGGTCGGCGAGGACGGCGAGGAGCACACGTACACGTACAACCGGCTCTACCGCGAGGTGGGCCGCTTCGGGAACGCGCTCCGCAAGCTGGGCGTCAAGAAGGGCGACCGCGTCATCATCTACATGCCGCTCACGCCGGAGGGCATCATCTCGATGCTCGCGTGCGCGCGCATCGGCGCCATCCACTCGGTGGTGTTCGCGGGCATGGGCACGCAGGCGCTGCGCAGCCGGATCGAGGACTCCGCCGCCAAGGTCGTCATCTGCTCGGACTTCACGCTGCGGCGCGGGAAGAAGATCCCGCTGAAGCCCACCGTGGACGAGGCGGTGCGCGACCTGTACTCGGTGGAGCACGTGGTGGTGCACCGCCGCGGCTCGCGGCCCGGCGACGCGCCGTTCACGTTCGAGTCGGAGCGCGAGCACGACTTCTACGACGTGCAGGACGCGGCGGCCATCCACTGCCCGCCCGAGCCGATGGACGCGGAGGACCCGCTGTTCATCCTCTACACCTCGGGCACCACCGGGAAGCCGAAGGGCGTGGTCCACACCACCGGCGGCTACCTGGTGGGCACCACCTACCTGGCGCGCGCCTACTACCAGATCAGCGACAAGGACATCTACTGGTCCACCTCGGACATCGGGTGGATCGTCGGCCACTCGTTCATCGTGTACGGGCCGCTGTCCGTCGGCGCGACCATCTTCACGCGCGAGGGCGTGCCCGACTACCCGTCGCCCGAGGTGACCTGGGAGCTGTGCGAGCGCTACGGCGTGGACGTCATGTTCACCGCGCCCACCGCGGTGCGCATGTGGATGAGCCACGGCGGCGACGCGCCGGCCAAGTACGACCTGCGCAAGCTGCGGCTCATCGCCTGCGCCGGCGAGCCGCTCAACCCGGAGGCGCACCACTGGGCGCAGCAGCACCTGGTGGGCCAGTCGAAGGGCATGGTGGTGGACAACTGGTGGCAGACCGAGATCGCCGCCCCGGTGCTCGGGACGCTGCCCACCTTCGACGCGCGGCCCGGCAAGGTGGGCAAGCCCATGCCCGGCGCCGACGTCGCCATCGTGGACCAGGGCGGGAAGCCGGTGCCGGAGGGGCAGGGCGGGCTGCTCGTCATCCGCAAGCCGCTCCCGTACATGCTGCGCACCGTGTGGAACGACCACGCGCGGTACGAGAAGTACTGGACGCAGATCCCCGGCGTGTACACGGCGGGTGACATCGCGGTGAAGGACCGCGACGGCTACTTCGCCGTGCTCGGCCGCGCCGACGACGTGCTGAACGTGGCCGGGCACCGCATCGGCACCGCCGACGTGGAGGGCTCGCTGCTCCGCCACCCGGCGGTGGCCGAGAGCGCGGTGGTGGGCCTGCCCGACCCGGTGAAGGGCGAGCGGATCAAGGCGTACGTGGTGCTGCGCAAGGGCATCCCCGAGGGCCCCGGCGTCGTCGGGTCGCTGAAGGACCACGTCCGCCAGGACCTCGGCCCCATCGCGACCCCGTCCGACGTCGAGCTCCGCGCGACCCTGCCCAAGACCCGCTCCGGCAAGATCATGCGGCGCTACCTGAAGGCCGTCGAGATGGGCCAGGACCCCGGCGACGTGTCGACGATGGCCGACTAGGCCCCGCCTCCCGACCCAGAGTCGTTCGCGCGGCGCGCGCCCCGACCCAGAGTCGTTCGTGGTCGCGGGCGCGCGACGCGGTGGCGCGTCATGGCCGGCGCGCGCAACCAACCGGACTCACGGCGGAATCTGCGCCGCCGGGCCCCGCGGCGCGTCATGGCGTGCGTCACGATGACTCTGGGTCGGGATTCGGGATCAGTGCCGCAGCATGTCCTGCACGATGGGCTTCAGGCCGGCGAAGAAGAACTCGACGGCGATCACCATCACGATGAGCCCCATGATCCGGACCAGCACCTTGTTCCCGCTGGGGCCGAGGAACGCGAGCAGCGGCTTCGCCGAGACGAGCATGGCGTAGGTGAGGACGTGCAGCCCGAGCAGCACGGTGAGCAGCACGGCCTTGCGCGCGAGGTCGTGCGCCTCGCTCATCAAGATGATCACGGTGGTGATCGCGCCGGGGCCGGCGATCACCGGGATCCCGAGCGGCGTGATGGCGATGTCCTCGGCGTAGCCCTCCGGGTCGGGCTCGTCGTGCTTGGTCCGCGACGGGCGGGCCTGGAGCATCTCGTAGCCGACCAGCAGCAGGATGATCCCGCCGACCACCCGCAGGCTGTTCACCGAGATGTTGAAGAACCGGAAGACGAGCTGCCCGCCCAGCGCGAACACGAGCAGGACGCAGAGCGCGGTCACGGTCGCGCGCCGGGCGACCCGCCGCGCCTCGTCCCCCGACAGCCCGGAGGTCATCGACACGAACGGCGGGAGCACGCCCACCGGGCCCATCATGGTGAACATCGATACGAAGACGAGCAGGCCGTAGTCGAGCAGGGGCTTCATGCGCGCGGGAGTGAAGCACGCCCCGGCCGCCGCCGCCACCGCGCGTCCGGCGCGGCCTACGGCGCCGGGTAGAGCGGCGCGGCCGCCTCGGCCCACAGCCGGCTCATCGCCACCGATCCCTCGGCGTCGGGGTGGAGCCCGTCGGCGAGCCGGTCCGGGCGATCGCGGAACCACGCGTACAGGTCCGGCCCGGGCAGCAGCCCGTGCTCCGCCACCACCGCGTCCACCACCGCGTTCTTCTGCGCCACCCAGTCGTACCCGTAGCGCGTCTGGAACGGGATGCGGGCCACCACCGGGATGCGCCCGGCCGCCCGGACGCGCTCCACGATCCGCTCGAGGCCGGCGCGGAGCCGCGCCAGGTCCCCGTCGTTGGCGCCGAGCACGATCGCGAACACCTTCGCGTCCGGGTTGAGCGCCAGCACCTCGTCGATCCGCTCGGCCACCTCCCAGGTCCGGGCGCGGCAGAACCCCGCGTCGATCATGGCGGGCTGGTAGCCGGGGTGGGCCCGCGCGATCGCGTCGGCGAAGCTGGGCCGGTGCGCCGGGGCGCGGTCGAACACGCCGGCGCCGATGCTGTCCCCCAGGAACACCCAGACGTCGTCGCCGCCGAGCGAGAGATCGTGGACGTCGATCTCGTCGAGGAACAGGCCCCACCGGTTCACGCCGGGCGCGAGCCCCGTGACCACCAGCCGCACCCAGCGCCGGCCGGCGAAGTCGAGCGCGTGGGCGCGGCTGCGCACCGGGTTCCCGTGGACCTCGACCTCGGTGCGCCAGGTGCCGTCCCGCCCGTCGCGCGAGTCGGCCGAGGTCTCGATGCGGTAGTCCACCGGCGCGCCGTACTGCTGCTCGCGGTAGTCGTGGTTGTGGGAGGAGGTCCAGGAGAGGAGCACGCGCGTCGGGCCGCGGCCGATGCGGAGCGCGGCCCAGGCCGGCGCCGCCGGGGTGGGGACGCCGCCCGCCCACGCGTCGCCGCGGTAGACGCCGTCCACCAGGACCCCGGCGCCGGGGCGGCTGGCGGCCACCTGGGCGCCGCGGGAGAGGAGGCGTGCCGGGTGCAGGGGACCGCCGTGCGGGCTGGGTCCGGCCCGCGCCGCCCGGGCCGCCGCAGCGCGGGCGCGGCGCGCCGGGGTGCGCTCCCACGCCACCGCGCCGGCCGCGCCCAGGACGGTCGCGATCGAGAGCGCCACCGGCAGGAACGCCGGTCGGCCCGGCGGCCGGGGGCGGG
>NZ_BAZG01000043.1 GCF_000964525.1 Anaeromyxobacter sp. PSR-1 | reverse complement strand
AGCCCTGGCGGAGGAACTGGTAGCGGCTGCCGGGCAGGGCGTCGCGCAGCGCCGGCTCGACGCGGGCGCCCTTCGCGACCGCCAGCGAGCCGGGGTTGAGCGCGGCGATGAAGTCCTCCTCCGCGTCGGGCTGCTCGACCGCGAACAGCCGGTCGTACATGCGGACCTCCGCCGGGACCGACAGGTGGGCGTGGACCCAGTGCAGCGTGCCGCCGGCCCGCCGGGTCGCGCCCTCGCCGGTCCGCGAGGCGGAATCGTAGGTGCAGCGCAGCGCGCGCACCTCGCCGCCGGGGCCGCGGACCACGTCGTCGCAGCGGATCACGTAGGCGCCGGCCAGGCGGACCTCGCGCCCGGGCGCGAGCCGCTTCCAGTCCTTGGGCGGGTCGAGCGCGAAGTCGTCCCGCTCGATGAACAGCTCGCCGCCGAACGGCACCTTGCGGCTGCCGCCGCGCTCCGGCTCGCCGGGCCACCAGGGCAGGTCGAGCTCCTCCACCTTGCCGGCCGGCCAGTTCTCGATCGACACCGCCAGCGGGTGCACGACCGCCATGGCGCGCGGCGAGCGCCGCTCCAGGTCGGCGCGGATGGCGAACTCGAGCTTGCCGATGTCCACCAGGCTGTTGTTCTTGGCGACGCCGATGAGGTCCGCGAAGTCGCGCAGCGCCTCCGGCGTCACCCCGCGCCGCCGCATGCCGGCGACGGTGGGCATGCGCGGGTCGTCCCAGCCCGACACGCGCCGCTCGTTCACCAGCCGGAGCAGCTTGCGCTTCGACATCACCGTGTAGCCGAGCGCGAGCCGCGCGAACTCGTACTGGCGCGGCCGCGGATCCCACGGGCCGGTGTGGTCGAGCACCCAGTCGTACAGCTCGCGGTTGGACTCGAACTCCAGCGTGCAGATGGAGTGCGTGACGCCCTCGCAGGCGTCCTCCAGCGGGTGCGCGAAGTCGTACATCGGGTAGATGCACCAGGCGTCGCCGGTCCGGTGGTGGCGCGCGTGGCGGACGCGGTACAGCAGCGGATCGCGCATGAGCACGTTGGGGTGGCTCATGTCGATCTTCGCGCGCAGCACCGCGGCGCCGTCGGGGAACTCGCCCGCCTTCATGCGGCGCAGCAGGTCGAGGTTCTCGGCGGCCGGGCGGTCGCGGAACGGGCTGTTCACGCCGGGGCGGTCGAAGCTGCCGCGCTGCTCGCGGATCGCGTCCTGCGACTGCGTGTCGACGTAGGCGAGCCCCTCGCCGACCAGGCGCTCGGCGCAGGCGTACATCCGGTCGAAGAAGTCGGAGGCGAAGTACAGGTGGCCGCCCCAGTCGCCGCCCAGCCACCGGACGTCTTGCTGGATGGCCTCGACGTACTCGGTGTCCTCGGTCACCGGGTTGGTGTCGTCGAACCGGAGGTGCGTCCGGCCGCCGTAGGCGCGGGCCAGCCCGAAGTTGAGCAGGATCGACTTCGAGTGGCCGATGTGCAGGTAGCCGTTCGGCTCGGGCGGGAAGCGGGTGACCACGCGGCCGCCGTTCCGGCCGGCGGCCAGGTCGGCCTCGACGATCTCCGCGAGGAAGTTCCTGGGGCGAGGGGCGTCGCTCATGCAGCCAGAGGTGGTATCCCACCGGGCCTTGCCCCGCAACCCGCTGGCGGCCCGCCCGGCGGGCCGGCGGCGCGCCCTAGTCGACGTCCATGTCCACCCCGGCGATCCCGGGGTCGGCGGTGGCGGCGCAGCGCAGGTCCCGCGTCCAGCCCCGCACCGCGCCGCGCACGCCGAGGCTGGCGCCCAGCTCGAGGGACAGCATGGTGACGTCGCCGGCGACCCGCGCGCCCGGCGCCGTCTCGACCCGGCCGCCCAGCGCGGTCGCGTCGCCCGCCACCCGGGCGCCCTCCTGCAGGTGCACGTCGCCGCCGAGGCTCGTGACCTCGCCCGCGGTGCCGCCGCGCTCCACCACCACGTCGCCGGCCAGGGCGACCGCCTGGTCCACGTGGCCTCCGGCGCGCACCACCACCCGCCCGCGCAGCGCCACCGCCTCGTGGACCCGCTCACCCGGGCCGATCACGAGGTCGTGGTCCTGGGCGAACCGCCCGGAGGAGCCGATCCGGACGCGGCAGTCGGCGCCGCGCGCCGGCAGGGCCGCGGCGAGCGCGGCGGCGAGGAGGGGGGCGGCGAGGCACGTGCGCATGGGGGGCTCCCGGGTCGGTGACCGGGCCTACGCACGGCGCGCGCCGATATTTCGGCGCCTACCCGGCGATCCCGTGGAGCGCCTCGTCGAGCCGCCTCAGCGTCTCGTCCTTCCCGAGGATCTGCACCACGTCGTACATGCCCGGGGAGGCGGTGCCGCCGGTGAGCGCCACGCGGACCGGCTGCGCCACCTTGCCCAGGCCCACCCCGCGGCGCTCCGCCTCGCCGTGGAACACCTGCTCGACGGCCTGGGTCTCGAGCGCGGGGAGGGCGGCGATGGCGTCGCGGACGGCCTGGAGCACGGGCTTCGTGTCGGCCGTCAGGAACTTGGCCTTCGCCTTGGGGTCGAGCGCGATGGGCGCGTAGAAGTAGCGGAACTGCTGCACGTACTCGCCCAGCGTCCGGGCGCGCTCGCGCGCCACCGCGCAGACGTGGCGCAGCTTCTCGTCGTCCTCGGCGGGCAGGCCGGCGGCGCGGAAGTGCGGCAGCGCCAGCTTCGCCAGCTCCTCGGGCGAGAGCCGCTTCAGCCACTCGTGGTTCACCCAGGCCATCTTCTCCGGGTTGAACACGCCCGCGGTCGCGCCCACGTCCTTCAGGTCGAAGTAGCGGACGAGCTCGTCGAGCGTGAAGAGCTCCTGGTCCCCGTGCGACCAGCCCAGGCGGACGAGGTAGTTCACCACCGCCTGGGGCAGGAAGCCCATGTCGCGGTACGCGGTGACGCTGGTCGCGCCGTGGCGCTTCGAGAGCCGGGCCTTGTCCGCGCCCAGGATCATCGGGAAGTGCGCGAACGTCGGCACGGGGTACCCGAGCGCCTCGTACATGAGGATCTGGCGCGCGGTGTTGTTCACGTGGTCGTCGCCGCGGCCGACCAGGTTGATCTCCATGGTGATGTCGTCCACCACCGCGCCGAAGTTGTAGAGCGGCACGCCGTCGCCGCGCAGGATCACCTCGTCCTGCAGCGTGTCGTGCGGCGTCGAGATGACGCCCTTCACGAGGTCGTTCCAGCTCGTCGCGCCGGCGTCCGGCACGCGGAACCGGATCACGTGCGGGCGCGAGGGATCGTAGGGCGCGTCGCGGCAGGTGCCGGGGTAGCGGAACTGGCGCTTCTGGGCCTCGGCCTGCTTGCGCTGCGCGTCCAGCTCCTCGCGCGTGCAGTAGCACGCGTACGCCTTGCCCTCGCGGATGAGCCGCTCGGCGTGCGCCTTGTAGAGATCGAGCCGCTCGGTCTGGAAGTAGGGCGGGTGCGGCCCGCCGACGCCGGGCCCCTCGTCCCAGTCGAGGCCCAGCCACCGCAGCCCGTCGAGGATGGCGTCCACGGCGAGCTGCGTGGAGCGCTCGCGGTCGGTGTCCTCGATGCGCAGCACGAACGTGCCGCCGTTGCGCCGCGCCCACAGCCAGTTGAAGAGCGCCGTCCGGGCGCCGCCGATGTGGAGGTAACCGGTAGGGGAGGGGGCGAAGCGTACGCGGGGCTTGTCCATGGCGGGCGCAAGCTACCATAGCTACAATCGGCCGGTGCACAGAGCGCTCGCCCTGTTCCTCGCCGCGGTGGCGCTCCCCGCCGCGGCCGCGACCTTCCGCTCCACCACCATCGAGGAGGCGGCCCGCTCCTCCGACGCCGTCGTCCGCGGCCGCGTGAAGCGGCAGGCGTCGCGCGTCGAGGCGGACGGCCGCCGCATCGTCACCGACGTGGTGATCGCGGTCTCGAGCGCCTGGAAGGGAAGCCCCGGCGTGCGCGTGACGGTCACGGTGCCGGGCGGCGTGGTGGGCGACGTCGGGATGTGGGTGAGCGCGGCGCCGCGCCTCGCGGACGGCGAGGAGGTGGTGCTGTTCCTCTACCGCCGCGGCGGCGGCTGGCGCGTGAACGGGCTCGCGCTCGGGAAGTTCCGCGTGGACGGCGACCGGGCCGAGCCGGACGTGGACGAGGACGAGCAGCTCGCCGCGCCGCTGCGCGCCGGCGAGGCGCGCATCGCCCGGACCTCCGTCGCCGAGCTGGAGCGGCGGGTGAGGGCGGCGCGATGAGCGCGCGCGCGATCGCCGCGGCCCTGGCGCTCCTCGCCGCGTGGCCGGCGCAGGCCTACAAGCGGTCCTGCGCGACGAACGACAAGCTGACCGTCTGCTTCTACTGGCCGGATCCGTCCGCCGTGACCTGGAAGGTGAACCCGGTGCGCGGCGGCAGCTCCCCGAGCTGCGACGCGGCCGCCGGCGCCGATCCCGCGGTGCAGGCGGCCCAGGCCGCGTTCGCCGCCTGGGAGGGCGCCACGCGGGCGGGCGAGGGCGCGCCGTGCGCCCACCTCTCGCTGCCGTTCGGCGGGACCACCAGCACCGCCATCGCGCAGACGGGGATGGGGACGAGCGCCGAGCACCTGGTGGTGTTCCGCAAGGGCTGGTGCTCCGACGTGGCCGCGGCACATGCGGATCCGTGCTGGGCGACCGCGTCCTGCAACAACACCTTCGATTGCTTCGACGACGAGGGCCCGGGCGGCGGCCAGGGCGGGCTGGGCAAGAGCGTGCTCGCCATCACGACGGTCATCTACAACCCGAACTCGGGCGCGATCCAGGACGCCGACCTCGAGGTGGCGGACTGGAGCGGCGCCGGCGCCGGGACGAGCATCGTCGGCGCGTCCGATGGCTGGTACTTCACCTGCGGGAGCGACTCGACCCTGGGGCAGACCTGCGCGACCTACGGCCAGGCGAGCTGCGGCTACGAGGACCTGCAGAACACGCTCACCCACGAGGCCGGCCACTTCATCGGCCTGGCGCATCCGTGCGACGGCAAGGCGTGCCCGGGCACCTCCTCGCCGGACGTGACGATGTACCCGACCGCCCCGCCCAAGGAGATCCAGAAGCGGACGCTGGCGCCGGACGACGTCGAGGGCGTCTGCGCGATCTACACCGCGGCGGGCCCGGTCCAGGAGATCAGCGGGAAGAAGAGCGGCGGCGGGTGCGGCGCGGGCGGCGACGGTGGCCTGGGCGCGCTGCTGCTCGCCGGCGCGGCGCTGCTGCAGCGCGTGCTCCTCCACCGCTCTTCCCGGGCGTAGCGCGGCCGGCAGGCCGCGCGGGGTCGAGGGAGCTCAGCGCACGACCACGCCGGCGTAGCCCACCACCGCGTCCTCGTCGCCGCTCACCTCGCCGGAGTGCGCGTAGCGCACCAGCTCGGCGCCGGTCGCGCCGAGCGCGCGGGCCGCCACCAGCATCACCGTGGCCGGGACGATGCCGCACATGGTGATCCCCTCGCGGCGCACCACCTCGTAGAGCCCCTCGGCGTCGAGCGCGAGCAGCCGGTCCAGCGCCCGCCGGTCGCGCCGGCGGGCCTCCGCGGCCGGGAGGTAGTGGCTCATGTCCGAGGACGCGACCACCAGCGCGCCGGCCGCCCGCGCCGCCGCCGCCACCGCCGTCCCGAGCGCCTCGCACTCGGCGAAGGAGAGCGGCCCGAGGCACAGCGCCGCGATGGCGACGTCGGGCCGGGCGCGCTGGAGGAACGGCACCTCGACCTCGAGCGAGTGCTCGCGGAGGTGGGCGAGCCGGTCGCCCTCGACGCCGGGCGCGGCGGCGAGCGCGGCGGTGAGCTCCGGGTCCACCGGCACGGTGCCGAGCGGCGTGCGCCACGCGCCCCCGGGCCACAGCGCCGCGCCGGCGTGCCCGAGGCCGGTGTGGTTGGGGCCGAGGACGATGGCGCGCGGCGGCACCGCCACGCGCGCGAACGTCGCGCCGGCCACCGCGCCCGAGTACACGTAGCCGGCGTGCGGCACCAGCACGCCGAGCGCCGGGGCGGGCGCGGCGCCGGCCGACAGCCAGGCGTCCACCTCGGCGGCGAGCGTCGCCGCCCGGGCGTCGTAGAACGCTCCCGCGACCGCAGGCTCCCGGACCATGGCGCGATCGAGTATAACGCCCGGGATCATGGGCAGCCGGAAGGTCCTCATCGTGGACGACTCGAAGGCGGTGGTGGACGCGCTCACCGTCGCGTTCGAGGACGCCGGCTTCGAGGTGGCCACCGCCGCCGACGGCGAGGAGGTCTTCCGCAAGATGGCCTCGGTCGAGCCGGACGCGGTGCTGCTCGACGTCTACATGCCGCGGCTGAACGGGGCAGACGTCTGCCGCCTGCTCAAGGCGCACCCGCACTGGCGGAAGACGCACCTCGTGCTCATGTCCTCGCGCATCGGCGAGGCCGAGCGGGACGCCTACCGCCGGCTCGGGGCGGACGAGGTGCTCCGCAAGCCGTTCGACCCGGCCGCCGCCGTCGCGGCGGTCGTGGGCGCCGCGCCGCGCGCGTGACGGCGCGCCCCGCCCGGCCGGCGGGGCGCGCACGCCTTCAGGGCATCACGGTGAACGCGGGCAGCGAGGCGGCGGCCTGCCCGGCGTCCGAGCGCTGCGGCGGCGTCGGTCCGCCGGGGTTCCAGACCGCGACGTGGTAGGCGGTGCCGCCCGGGGCCGCGTAGGCCGCGCGCGTGTCGAGCTGGACCGTGATCCGGGTCGGGCTCTCCACCGTCACCGTGCCGGGCACCGCCTGGAAAGCGGGCGCGCCGGGCCAGCCCGGCATGAGCTCCGAGGTCACCATCACCGCCGAGCCGCCCGTGCCGGAGGCGTCGGGCTTCGCGAAGTTGGTGCCGGTGAGCGTGACGGTGACCGGCGTGTCCGACTGGCGGGCCGAGGCGGGGCTGACCGCGGCGAGCGTCGGCGCGCCCGGGGTGACGTTGAACGAGAGCGCGTTGGACGGCGCGGCGCCCGGGTTGCGCACCTGCAGCGCGTAGGTGCCGGTGTCGAGGCCGACGGTGGACAGGCTCACCGTGACGCTGGTCGCGGTCGTGGCGGTGGGGACCAGCTCGGCGGCGGCGCCGGTGAAGATCACGCGCACGCCGGAGAGCGGCGGGCGCAGGTTCGCGGCGGTGAGCGTCACCGGGATCGCAGCCGCGCCCTGCTCGCGGCCGCGCACGCTGGCGGCCTGGAGGATGGCCTGGTTCGAGAGCACACGGAACGTCCACGTGCCCGAGGCCGTGCCGGCGCCGGGGAACCACACGCGCGCGAGCCACGAGCCCTCCGGCTCGCCGTCGAGCGACAGCGGCGCGGACACCGAGGTGCCGCCCGCGTCCACCGTCGAGGCGAGCGGCGGGCGGAAGGCGCCGCCGGGCGGCTGCACCTGCACCTGCGCGTCGGCGGGGAAGCCGGTGCCGGCGAAGGCGAGCGTCACCGCGTCGCCCTGGTAGGCGGTGGCGGGCGAGAAGCCGGTGACCTGCGCGGGCGAGGCGCCCACCACGAACGGCAGCCGGGCCGAGTCGGCGCCCTGGCCGCTGCGGACCCAGACCTCGGAGGTGCAGGTGCCCACCGCGCACCCCGGCAGCCGGAGCTGGCCGACCAGCAGCCGGTTCGCGTCCACGTAGGTGGTGGGCTGCTCCACGCCGTCGAACACCACCCGGCTCGCGAGGTCGAACCCGTCGCCCGTCACCGTGAGCGAGACGATCTCGCCCGCGCCGGCGCCGCTCGGGCTCACCGCGCTCGCGACCGGCGCCTGGCTCACGATCGCGAACGGGAGCGCGTTGGAGGCGAGCGGGGACGGCACCGCGTCGTTCACCACCCAGATCTGGTACCCGGCGCCCGGCGGCAGGAGCGTCGCGTCGAGCGTGCAGGTGAGGCCGGCGTCGCCGGGGGTGGAGGGGAGCCCCTGCTCCGCCAGGCGGTCGCCACGGATCCGGCACCGGCTCTCCGTGCCCAGCCCGGTGCCCTCCACCAGGACCGAGGTGACCGCGCCTGCGGGGGCGCTCGCGGGCGTGAGCGCGGTGAGGTGTGGCTCGGGGTTCACCACGTCGAAGCGGACCGCGTTGGAGATCACGCGGTCCGGGTTGACCACGCGCAGCCAGAGCGCGCCTGCCGGCAGATCGGCGAGCGCGAGCTGGACGCGGAGCCGGCCGTCGGGGACCCGCTCCGCCGGCCAGGTGCGGGTGCCGGCGTCCGAGGCGGTGCGCACGGTGGCGCCGGCCGCGAAGCGATCGCCCGACAGCTCCACCGTCACCGGCGCGAGGCCGCCGCGCGGGGCGGCGCCCGGGGTGACCTGGCGGACGTAAGGTGCGACCGGCCCGCCCGGCCCGCAGGCGGACGCCGCGCAGATCTGGCCGGCGCCGCAGGCGTTCCCGCACATGCCGCAGTGCGCGGGATCGGTGCGCAGGTCGATGCAGCGCTGCTCGCCCTCGCAGCTCGCCTCGCAGCTCGCGGGATCGAACGCCGCGGCGTCGCCACCGCCGCCCTTGCACGCGGTGCCGAGCAGCGCCGCCGCGATCGCCAACGCGGCGAGCGCGGACGGCCCGGCGCCGCGGCGCGCACGGCGCCGCAGCCCCGCGAGCGCGAGGAGCACGCCGAGCGCGGAGAGCAGGCCCGCGTCGCCCGAGGCCGAGGCGCAGCCGCCGCCGCCGCCGCCGGAACCGGCCGCGGGGGGCACCGTCACCGGCGCGGTGCCGGACGCGTAGCACTGGCCGCCCGCGCAGGCGCCGGCCGGGCAGACCACGCCCGAGCACGGGTCGTCCACGCAGGTGCCGTCGCGGCACACCTGGCCGCGCCCGCAGCCGAGCCGGGCGCAGGGATCGGCCACGCAAGTGCCGTCCTGGCAGCGCTGGTCCGGCGCGCAGGTCTTGCCGGCGCAGGCGTCCACCTCGCAGAACCCGTCCACGCCGCACTTCTGCCCGGCCGGGCAGGTCACGAACGTGCACGCCTGCACGCAGTCACCCTGGCGGCAGAACGTGCCGGCCGGGCAGGTGAGGCCGGCGCACGGGTCGGCGGTGCAGGCGCCGTTCCGGCACACCTCGCCGGCGGGGCAGCCGGCCAGGTAGCAGCTCCCGCCCACGCAGGTGCCGGAGCCGCGCGCGCAGACCGAGCCCTCGCCGCAGTCCACGCCGGCGCAGCGATCGTTGCACGCACCGTACGAGCAGGCCAGGCCGTCGGGGCAGGTGGTGCCGCCGCAGCTGCCGCGCTCGCAGGTCCCGGAGGCGCTGCAGGCGTAGCCCTCGGGGCAGGGCAGCTCGACGCCGCAGGTGGAGGGCACGCACACCCCGTGCACGCAGGAGAAGCCGTCGCCGCAGGAGGCGCCGTCGTCCACCGACCCGTTGCAGTCGTTGTCCTGGCCGTCGCACAGCTCCGGCGCGGGCAGGAGCTGCCCGGCGCACGCACCGGCGAACTCGCCGCCCACGCAGGCGCGCGCGCCCGCGGCGCACAGGCCCACCCCGGCGGTGCCGGCGGGGCCGTCGTAGCAGGCCTCGGTCTCGCCGTCCCGGCAGGCGGCGCAGGCCGGCGGCCCGTCGTCCGCCATCCCGTTGCAGTTCTGGTCGATGCCGTCGCGGCACAGCTCGGTGGACGGCAGCACCTCGCCCACGCAGTTGCTCCACTGCCCGCCGGTGCCGCAGGTCTGCACGCCGGTGGCGCACTGGCCCACGCCGGCGGTGCCGGCCGGCCCGGTGTAGCAGGCGCGCTGGACGCCCGCGGTGCAGGCCTGGCAGCCGTTGTCGATGGCGCCGTCGCAGTCCTCGTCGGACGCGGTGCCGCCGCCGCCCTCCGCCAGGCACACCTCCGGCTGCGGCAGCACCTGGCCGGTGCACGCGCCCCAGCTGCCGGCGGTGCAGGCCTGCGTGCCGGCCCGGCAGGCGCCGCGCGGCTGCCGGCTCACCGGGTCGAGGCTGCTCTCCGGTCCGTAGTAGCAGGCCTGGGTGAGGTCCTCGTCGACCTGGCCGTCGCAGTCGTCGTCGAGGCCGTTGCAGCTCTCCTGGGCCGGCACCACCGCGCCGGCGCAGGCCGTCATGGCGTAGCTGCCGTCGGCCGCCTTCGCGCAGGTGGACACGCCGGCGTGGCACACGCCCACGTTCTCGGTGCCGGCCGGCCCGCCGTAACAGGCCTGCTCGAGGTCCTCGTCCACCAAGCCGTCGCAGTCGTCGTCGAGCCCGTTGCAGATCTCGGCGGCCGGGCCCTTCACCTGCTCGCACACCGGCTGGCCGGAGGCGGAGCAGCGCAGCACGCCCTTGCCGCAGACGCCGAGGCGGCCGGTGTCGCAGGAGACGCCGCTCTCGGTGCAGCCCGCGCCCAGGTTGAACAGCGTGTTCAGCACCAGGCGCGAGCCCGCGATCTGGAAGCTGCCCTGCACGCCGGAGTAGCTGTGGCCCGCGAGGTACACCACCGTGCCGTGCGACGCGTCGGCCGGGCGCAGCGTGAAGTAGTCCCAGGTGCCGTACGGATCGCTCGCCGCGACGAGCCGCTGCACGCCGGCCTGGTAGGCGCCGCCCGCGGAGGCGTCGGCCGGGCGGTAGTCCTCCACCGCGCCGGTGAGCGGCTTGAAGGGGAAGTCGCCGAGCTGCATGAGCGGCGAGGCGAAGCTGCCCACCACCGCAGGCGCGGGGAACGGGCTGGTGGGGAGCTCGTTGTAGCGGACGCCGGTGGTGGTCTGGAACCGGGTGGAGAGGCCGGCGGCGACGTCCTCGAAGCCGTCGGAGTAGTCGAGGGTGTAGGCGGTGTTGGAGCCGCGCTTGAACGCGCCCTCGAAGCTGCCCAGGCCGGCGCACTCCGCGAACACGTCCTTCCCGTCCTTCACGAACCCCGCGATGGTGCGGAGCACCTGGTCGACCTTGGCGGTGGGGTACAGCGACGAGGCGCAGGCGCTGTTGCTGCCGAAGCTGGAGCACGAGCCGGGCGCCACCCAGTGCGGCACCCAGAGGATCTGGTAGCCGTTCTGGAAGAACCGGCTGGTGCGGTAGTCGGTGGAGCCGGGCGCGGGCTGGAAGTCGTCGATGCCCAGCCGGTCGTAGATCTCGCCGTGGGGCCCGGTGGCGGTGCCGGCGGCCGTGCCCGAGCCGATGCCGGCGCGGGCGAGGTAGCCGGAGATCACCGGCTCGGCGTTCTTCGCCGAGGTGACCGTGACCGGAGAGGTCGAGGTCAGGTTGCCCGAGCCGATGTCGAGGAGCGCGAGCTTGGGCGGCGTCGCGCCGCCGGCGCTCCAGCCGCCCGCCATCACCTTCGCGACCGGCGCGCGGAACGCCACGTTCGCGACGTGGACGTTCACCGCCTCGAACGTCGCCCGGTAGCGCTGCAGGACGGCGAGCGCCTTCGCCTGGTCGGAGCCGTCCACCACGAACGGCCCGCCCATGTACCGGATCACGTGGTCCTGCGTGGGCGGGGCGCCCGTGCCGCCGCTGGCCCAGTCGTACGACAGCACCGGGAACCCGCCGTCGTACTGGATCGCGAAGTCGTGCGCGGTGAGCGAGGCCTTGGCCGGATCGATGGCCCAGTACACCGCCACGTCGTTGCGGATGAGCTGGTAGACGAGGCCGTACGCCTTGATCGCGTCGCCCGCGTCGGCCGCCTGCGGGCAGCCGGAGGGCTGGCCGGTGCCGGTCGCGCCGTCGGTCTGGAACTGGTAGCAGCGGTCCATCGGGATGACGAGGGAGCCGCGGGCGAAGACCTTGGGGCCGGGCTGCAGGTCGCCGCAGGTGGGGGCGAGCAGCGGCAGCACGCCCGCGATGAGCGCGAGCGGGGCGACGCCGGACCAGAGCTTGCGGACGAGTGACGAGCGAGCGGGGGTCATGGTTACACTCCTCGGTGGCCGCCGAGCCTTAGCACACGGTCCGTGAAGCGGGCGAGGGGCCGCCCGTCACCTCCCGTCCCACAGGTCCGTCCGCCGCGCACATCCGCGGTGCCGGTGGTTGACCGCGCCGCGGGGCCGTGCGATCCCGGCGGCGTGCCCGAGCCGCTCCCGACCGCCGGCGCCGCGCCCGCCCCGCCGGATCCGCCGCGGACGCTGGTGGCGACGTGGGCGAAGGCCATCCTCGCCATCGCGCTGGCGAAGGCGGTGGCCGTCGTGGAGCCGACCGGGCTGCTCGGCGCGAACCTGGCCGGCGTGGCGGCGTTCGCCTTCATCGCGCTCCCCGACGCGCGCCTGCGCGCGCGCGCCGAGGGATGGGACGCGTACGGCCTGCCCTGGCACGGCGCCCGCGACCCCCGCACCTGGCGCGCGCTCGGGCGCGGGGCGCTCGCGGCGCTCCTCGCCTGCGCGGTGGTGTTCCCTCCGTTCGTGGCGGGCTTCTGGGCGTACGCGGAGCTGCTCCCCCGCCTGCCGGAGGGCCTCACCCGCGCGCTCGCGCCCTACGCCGGGGCGCCGCACCTCGCGCCGCGCCTGCCGGACCACGCGCTGCGGCTGGTCGCGGTGCAGGTGCTGGTGGTGGCGCTCCCGGAGGAGCTGTTCTACCGCGGGTGGATGCAGACGTCGTGGGCGCGCACCGCGCCGGGGCAGGGGCGGACGGTGCTCGGCGCCCGCCTCGGCGCCGGCTTCCTGCGGACCCAGCTCCTGTTCGCGGCGGGGCACCTCGTCACGCTCCAGCCCTGGCGGCTCGCCACGCTGCTGCCCGGCCTGCTCTTCGGCTGGCTGCGGGCGCGCACCGGCGGCCTGGTCGCGCCGGTGCTGGTGCACGCGGCGTCGAACCTGCTCCTGGCCACGCTGGAGGCCTCCTTCTACCGGTGACAGGCCGGGGGGCGGGCGCTAAGTAGGGCAGCGCCGGGGTGCGGCCGCACCGGCCGGCGCGAGGGGCACGGCATGGGATCGGGAACGGGAACCATCCGCGAGATGCTGGAGGACCTGGAGGAGCGCACGCTCCACCCGCGGGCGGCGCGCTCCGCCGCCTCGCGCGGCCGCGCCCGCCCGGAGGAGCCGGATCCGGAGCGCCCCGCGTTCCAGCGCGATCGCGACCGGCTGCTGCACTGCAAGGCGTTCCGCCGGCTGGCGGGGAAGACGCAGGTGTTCCTCGCGCCGCGCGGCGACCACTACCGCACCCGGCTCACGCACACGCTCGAGGTGGCGCAGGTGGCGCGGTCCATCGCCCGCGCGCTGCGGCTGAACGAGATGCTGGTCGAGGCGATGGTGATGGGCCACGACCTCGGCCACACGCCGTTCGGCCACGCGGGCGAGCGGGTGCT
Source organism: Anaeromyxobacter sp. PSR-1 (assembly GCF_000964525.1). Lineage (GTDB taxonomy): Bacteria > Myxococcota > Myxococcia > Myxococcales > Anaeromyxobacteraceae > Anaeromyxobacter. Next base: position 15,091 of record NZ_BAZG01000043.1, on the reverse strand, counting down.
GAACCAGGAGGTGCCGGGCGGCTTCCACCACGTGGTGCAGTCGGTGCGGGTGGTGGACGTGCTGGAGAAGGACGGCCGCGGCCTCAACCTCACCGCCGAGGTGCGGGACGGGATCCTCCGGCACTCGAAGGGCAAGGGCAACGTGCTGCTCAAGGGCTCGGGCGAGAAGGCGCTCACGCTCGAGGCGGAGATCGTCCGCATCGCCGACATCGTGGCCTACGTGAACCACGACCTCGACGACGCGCTGCGCGCCGGCCTGTTCGCGGAGTCCGACCTGCCCGCCGACATCCGCCGCACGCTGGGCGGCGGGCGCTCCGAGCGCTTCGCCACGCTGGTCCACGACGTGATCCGCCGGTCGGACGTGGACGGCGGCGGGCACATCGAGATGTCGCCGGACGTGCACCAGGCGCTGCTGGCGCTCCGCGACTTCCTGTACGCGCGCGTCTACGAGAACCCGGTCGTCCACGACGAGTTCGTGAAGGCGCAGCGCATCCTGCGCGATCTGTGGGAGTGGTGCCTGGAGGACCCGGCGCGCCTGGCGACCCGCCACGGCGTCGTGCCGCGGGACGGCGAGGGGCTGGAGCGCGCCGTCACCGACTGGCTCTCGGGGATGACCGACCGGTTCGCGCTCGCGACCTGGGAGGAGCTGTTCGTGCCCCGGCCCTGGTCGCTGCTGTAGGGGGCGGCGAGGCGCTAGGCGCTCGCCAGCGAGGACACCGTCACCTGGAGCGTCCGGCTCACCGAGACGACGCTCCCCTCCGGCACCTCGATGAAGCCGTTCGGCGCGAGGAGCCGCGAGGCGAAGCAGACCGCCTTCACGCGGCGGTGCGGCCGGACGCGCGGATCGCTCTCCGGCGTGTCCGGCCCGATCTCGTCCAGCTCGCAAGGGACGATGCCCTCGAGCAGCGCGTAGAACAGCGGCCCGCCGCGCCGGGTGGCGACCAGCGAGCGGCCGTTGGTCGCGACGAAGCACAGCCGCGAGTGCCGCTGCTCGCCCACCTCGCGGCACCACGCCTCGATCTGGCGGACGGTGCGCGCCAGGGCGCGCCCGGCCACCTGCGCGTCGAGGTCGAGGTCGTCGAGCGCTCCCTCGTCGCGGAGCAGCTTGAGGAACCACATGAACGCGTGCTCGGAGTCGGTCTCGCCGGCGATGTTGCGCCGCAGGAACTCGGGGAGGCCCTCGAGGAGCCTGGGCTTCACCTGCTCGAAGCCCTCGATGGCGCCGTCGTGGGCGAACAGCCACCTGCGGAACCGGAACGGATGGGTGTTCTCGTCCTTGGCCGTCCCGAGCGTGGCGCGGCGCGCGTGGACGAGCACCGCCTCGGAGTCCACGCGACCCACCAGATCGGGCAGCGCGAGCGCCGACGGTGCGCCGGTGGGACGCTTCCCGAGCAGGACGCTGCCGGCCTGGTAGTAGCCGAACCCGTAGCCATCCGGCGGCACGTCCCCGTCCTGCAGGGACACGTTCGCCCGCAACCGCGCGAGCTGGCACCGCATGAGGTTCGGATCGCTCTGGAGGATGGCTGCGAGCGCGCCCATGGCGCTCCTTCCTGGTCGTCCGGCGTGGCGGGGGCCGCCACCCCAAGAGTAATAACGCGCGGCTCCGACGTGGACAGCCCGGCCGTGCGCACACCGGCGGCGCGCGGCGTTTGACACCTTCCCGAACGCGCCGCTAGGATGCCGTAACCCGGCGAAACCGCTGGCCCTCCTCGCCGGGCCCCCGCACCATCATGAGCGACGACATCGCCGTCGGTATCGATCTCGGAACCAGCTACAGCTGCGTGGCCACCGCCCAGGGCGACGGGGCGCCGCCCGCCGTGCTCCCCAACGAATGGGGGGAGCGCACGCACGCGTCGGTGGTGTCGTTCCTCGACGACGGCACGGTGCTGGTCGGCAACGACGCGAAGAAGAACATCATCACCAACGCCGAGAACACCGTGTACTCGGCGAAGCGCCTCATCGGCCGCTTCTACTTCTCCGACGAGGTGAAGAAGGCGCAGGCGGTGATGCCGTACCGGATCGTCGAGGGGCCGAACAACTCGGTCCGCATCGGGGTCCGCGACAAGATCTTCTCGGTGCCCGAGGTCTCCGCGCTGGTGCTGAAGGAGATGAAGGCCATCGCCGAGACGGCGCTCGGGCGCGAGGTGAAGAAGGCGGTCGTCACCTGCCCCGCCTACTTCAACGACAACCAGCGCCAGGCCACCAAGGACGCCGGCCGCATCGCCGGGCTCGAGGTGCTGCGCATCATCAACGAGCCCACCGCGGCGGCGCTCGCCTACGGGTTCGGCCGGGACATCAACCAGAAGATCTGCGTCTACGACCTCGGCGGCGGCACGTTCGACGTGTCGATCCTCGAGATCGGCAAGGACGTGTTCGAGGTGCTGTCCACCGCGGGCGACACCTACCTCGGCGGCGACGACTTCGACGACCGGATCATGACGTGGCTCGCCGACGACTTCCTGGCGAAGCACGGGCTCGACCTCCGCCAGAACAAGTTCTGCCTCCAGATGCTGAAGGAGGCGGGCGAGCGCGCCAAGATCGACGTGGGGCGCGACGGGGTGGCCGCCATCCAGGTGCCGGGCATCTGCCAGTCGCCGGAGGGCGAGGTCATCGACCTCGCGCAGAAGCTCACCCAGGACCAGTTCAACCGGATGGTGATGGACCTGGTGCAGCGCACGTTCAAGGTGTGCGACGAGGCGCTGCAGTCGGCGCGCCTCACCGCCGGCGACATCGACGCGGTCATCCTGGTGGGCGGGCCCACCCGGCTGCCCATCATCCGCAACAGCGTCCGCCACTACTTCCAGCGCGACCCGATGACCGGGGTGGATCCGGACGAGGTGGTCGCGCTCGGCGCCGCCATCCAGGCGCGCGCGCTGCTCTCCACCACCGCGGCGACCGCCGGCCAGGCCAGCTACCTGCTGGACGTGACCCCGCTCTCGCTGCGGGTCGGCACGGTGGGCGGGTTCACCGAGAAGATCATCGAGAAGAACACCCCCATCCCGATCGAGAAGTCGAAGACGTTCACCACCAGCCGCGACGGCCAGGACCGGGTGCGCATCCGCGTCTACCAGGGCGAGTCGAACCGCGCCGACGGCTGCGAGCTGCTGGGCGAGTTCGAGTTCACCGGGTTCCGCATCGGCTACCGCGGCGAGGTGCAGATCCAGGTGACCTTCGAGATCGACTCGAACGGCATCGTGAACGTCTCCGCCACCGACCTGGAGACGGGGCAGAAGACCTCGACCACCATCAGCCTCTCCTCCGGCCTCTCGGAGCAGGACCTCCGCAAGGCCATCGACGACAACGCGGGCATCGAGCTCGCGCGCGGCCCCCGCGCGGCCTGACCGGCCGGGCGGCCCGCGGACGACGGACGGGACGGAATGGACGCGCAGTTCCTCATCGAGGTGGAGACGCTGGCGGCCGCGCTCGACCAGCTCGACTACTACGGCGTGCTGAAGATCCCCGCCACGGCCACGCCGCCGGAGATCAAGGCCGCCTACTACCGCGAGTCGCGCACCTTCCACCCGGACCGCTACGCGGCGGTGCCGAGCGCCGAGGTCCGCGACCTGGTGGGCCGCATCTACCGCCGGGTGAACGAGGCGTACACGGTGCTGCGCGACGACCGCAAGCGCGCGCGCTACCTGGCCGACATCTCCGGGCCGGACCGCGAGCGCAAGCTGCGCTTCACCGAGGCCGACGAGGCGGCGGTGAAGGAGGAGCAGAAGCGCAAGCTGGAGGAGCAGCTCGGGCAGACGCCGAACGGCCGCAAGTTCTACGCGGCCGCGCTCACCGAGATCCAGGCCGGGCGCTGGGACGCGGCCGAGCGCGCGCTGAAGAGCGCGCTCATGTACGAGCCGGGCAACGCCCGCTTCAAGGAGCAGCTCGCGCTGGTCGCCGCCGAGGCCGAGAAGCTCCGCCCCAAGGGCGACTACCGGATCAAGTAGGCGTGACGCTCGACCTCGCCGTGCTCGCGGTGCTGGCGCTGGCCGCGGTGGCCGGCGCGATGAGCGGCGCGCTGCGCCAGCTGGTGGAGCTGGGCGGCGCGGTGCTGGGCTGGCTCGCGGCGCGGCAGCTCGCCGGCGCGGTGGCCGGCGGCCTCGAGCGCTGGATGCCGGGGCTGGTGGCGCGCGCGGCCGCCCCGGCGCTCCTGTTCCTCGGCACCTGGGCGCTCGTGTCGCTGGTGGGCGCGTTCGTGCTGCGCGCCACCGGCGTGTCCGGGGTGGTGCGCGGCCCGGCCGACCGCGGGCTGGGGGCGCTGCTCGGGGGCGCGAAGGGCGCGCTGGCGGCCTGGGTGCTGGTCTCGGCGCTGCTGCTCGCGGCCGGGGGCGCGCCCCGGGCGCTCGGGCTCGACCTGCGGGGCAGCGACTTCGCCGCGCTGGTGCGGTCGCACGACCTGCTGGAGCGGCTCGACCCGGAGCAGGCGCGCGCGCTGGAGCGTGCGCTGCACCGCTGAGGCGGCTCACCCGCCGGCGAGCCGCTCCGGTTCCTCCGCCGCGAGCATCCCCGGCCCGATCGCCTCGAGCCGCGCGCGCACCCACGCCGCGTCGAGCAGCACGCGCGTGCCGCCCCGCTCCGGGGCCTCGAAGAGCAGCTCCGCCAGCGCCTCCTCCACCACCGCGCGGAGCCCGCGCGCGCCCGCGCCGCGCTCGCGCGCGAACGCGACCAGCTCGCGCAGCGCGCCCTCGGTGACGTCCAGCTCCACGCCGTCCGCGGCGAGCAGCGCGCGCATCTGGCGGAGCACCGCGTCCGGCGGGCCGGTGAGCACCTCCAGCAGCGCCTCGGGCCCGAGCTCGTCGAGCTGCACCACCACCGGGAGCCGGCCCAGGAACTCGGCGAGCATCCCGTACTCGACCAGGTCGCGCGGCCGGATCCGCCGGCGCGCCGCGGTCGTCCCGGGCCGCGCCGCCCCGAAGCCGAGCGAGCGGCCGTCGCCGCCGTAGGCGAACAGGTCGGAGAACGTCCCGGCGCAGACGAACAGGATGTCGGTCGTGTCCACCGGGACGGTGTCGCGCCGCGCCCACTGCGGCCCGCCCAGGCCGAGCGGCACGTGCACCTCGCGCCCCTCCAGCAGCTTGAGGAGCGCCTGCTGCACGCCCTCGCCGCCGATGTCGCGCTGGCCCGCGCCGCCGCGGACCGGCTGCGAGCGGCGGGCGATCTTGTCCACCTCGTCCACGAACACGATGCCGCGCTGCGCCTCCTCGATGGAGTGGCTGGCGCGCAGCAGCAGCTCGCCGATCATGGTCTCCACGTCCTTGCCGTAGTAGCCGGCCTCGGTGAACTCGGTGGCGTCGGCGACGTGGAAGGGGACCTCGAGCACGCGGGCCAGGTGGCGCGCGAGGTGGGTCTTGCCGCAGCCGGTCGGGCCGATGAGCAGGACGTTCGACTTCTGCAGCGCCACCTCGCGGCTGGCGCGCCGCAGGGCCACGCGCTTCGCGTGGCCGTAGGCCGCGACCGCCAGCGCGCGCTTCGCGTGCTCCTGGCCGATGACGTACTGCGAGAGCCGCGCGTGGATCTCGCGGGGGGTGAGGACGGGGAGCGGCTCGTCCAGGCGGAGCGGCGGCTTCACACCCTGAACGGTATGGCCGGGCGGCGGCGCGGCAACGGCGCGCCGGGCGCGCGCCGGGACGCGGCGCCGCTCAGCGCCCGGCCAGCGCCCAGCCGATCAGCTTGTAGAGCAGGCGGGCGCCCACGTTGCCGTCCCAGTCGCCGCCCTCGGGGCCCGGGGAGACCTCGACCACGTCGAAGCCGACGACGCGCCGGCCGCTCCGCACCACCGCGCCGACGAGGTACGCGGCCTCGTGGAACGAGAGGCCGCCGGGCACCGGCGTGCCGGTGTGCGGGCAGAGCGTGGGATCGAGCCCGTCCACGTCGAAGGTGACGTACACCTCGCGCGGCAGCGGCTCGACGATGCGCGCGACCTGCGCCGCCCAGGGCTCGCCCTCGAAGCGCGCGCGGGCCAGCGCCGCGTCGTGGTGCTGCACGATGCGCCCGCCCGACGCGGCCGCGTAGGCGTGCTCCTCCTCGGAGAGGTCGCGGAGCCCGACCTGCACGATCCGCGACAGCTCCGGGAGCCGCTCGGCCGCGTTGTAGATCACCGAGGCGTGGCTGTAGGTGAACCCCTCGAAGGCGACGCGGAGGTCGGCGTGGGCGTCCACGTGCAGGAGGCCCATGCCCGGGTGGCGCCGCGCGTGCGCGGCGATGGCGCCGAGCGCGGTGGAGTGGTCGCCGCCCACCAGGCCGACGACCTTGCCGCGGGCGAGCAGCCCGGCGACGCGCTCCTCGACCCAGGCGTTGACGCGCCCGCAGGCATCGTCCACCTCGGCGGCCGCCCGGGCCAGGTCTTCCCGGCCGGGCACCACGCCGCCGGCGGCGATCACCGGCTCGGCGGCCGCGCGCGCCTCGCGATCGAGCCGCGCGAGCTCCTCCGGCACCGGCAGCATGTGGATGCCGGCCTCGTACGGGCGGCCGGTCTCCACGTCGAACAGGTCCACCTGCCGGCTCGCGTCGAGGATCGCCTCGGGGCCGCGCGAGGTGCCGCCGCCGTAGGAGGTGGTGGCCTCGAACGGCACCGGGACGAGCACCACGCCCGCGTCGCGCTCGGAGTGGGGGAGGCCGAACACGCCGGAGCCGGGCTGCGCGGCGGCGGAGGGATCGAAGGTCATGGGGGGAGTCTAACGCGCGCCCGCAGCCGCGGGCGCGCGAGGTCGCGGCCCCGCGGCGCCTTCGGCGGGCTCAGGGTCCGCGGGGGCGGGGCGCAGCCCCGTTCAATTCCTCACACCACCGGCGGTCGCGCGGACGACTGGAGCTGGAGCTGCACCAGGCCGATCTGGCCGTCGTCGGCGGGCTTGAAGGCGAGCTCGGAGAGCTTGGCCTGACGGTAGACGTCGAGCATCCGCTCCTGGCCCAGGCGCCACACCGACACCATGGTGCACGCGGTGGAGTGGCCGCAGGCGTCCTCGCCGTCGAGGCAGACGTTGAGGGCCACGGGGCCCTCCACCGACTCGATCACGTCGAGGAAGCTGATGTCCGCCGGCATCCGCGCCAGCGCGTAGCCGCCGTGCGGGCCGCGGGTCGAGCGGACCAGGCCCGTGTCCACCAGGGTCTTCAGGATCTTGGCGAGGAAGTCCTCCGGCACGTCCATCTGCCGGGCGATCTCGCGGAACGGGACCACCGAGTCCTGCGGGATCGACGCGAGATAGATCATGGCCCGGAGGCCGTAGTCGATCTTCCGTGAGATCCGGAGTACGTGCTGCATGGAGCTGAACCTTCGCCTTTCCGCGCGCCGGCCCCTCTCCCTTCCGGGCGCGCGCCGACCTGGAGAGGCGGCTATCCTATCACGACCGAGGTGCACAGTTCATGGGCAAGCCGGCCGCCGGTCAGGGCGTCAACGGAAAGATAGACCTGCATTCCCACAGCAAGGCGTCGGACGGCCAGTATCCCGCCGCCGAGGTAGCCGAGCGGGCGAGCGCGGCGGGCGTGGGCGTGTGGGCGCTCTGCGACCACGACACCGTGGCGGGGATGGACGACGCGGCCGCGGCGGCGTCGCGGCTCGGGCTGCGGCTGGTGCCGGGCATCGAGCTGTCGGCGTTCCTGGAGCGCCGCGAGATCCACCTGCTCGGCCACTTCGTGGATCCCGCGCACCCGCGCCTGCGCGCGTTCGAGGACTTCCTGGCGCTGCGCCGGCGCGAGCGCATGCAGCGCATCGTGGAGAAGCTCGGCGCGCTGGGCCTGCGCCTGCGCGTCGAGGACATCGAGAAGTGGAGCGGCGGCAAGACCATCGGCCGCCCCCACGTCGCGCGGGCCCTGGTCGAGCAGGGCGCGGTGGCCACCGTGAAGGAGGCCTTCGACGCCTACCTCGGAGAGGGGAAGCCGGCCTACGTGCAGCGCTACCGCCTCGAGGCCGACGAGGCCGTCCGCCTGGTGCGGGCCGCCGGCGGCACCACCACCGTCGCGCACCCCGGCGTCTCGAAGCTGGAGCGCTGGGACCTCGAGCGCCTCCGCCAGGCGGGCGTGGAGGGGCTGGAGGTCTACCACGTCGATCACAACCCCTCGGTGCGCGAGAAGTACCTGCGCATCGCCGAGGCGCTGGACCTCGTGCCCACCGCCGGCTCGGACTTCCACGGCGAGGCGGTCGCGCCCGACCGCCACCTCGGTGACGTGAGCATGCCCGAGCACGAGCTCGCGCGCCTCGAGGCGCGGAGGCCGTAGCCGTCGGGGCGAGGGCGCAGGCGAAGGACACCAGCAGGGAGGGGCCCCAGCCGCAGGCTGGGGAGGGGTGCAACCCCTCCCCGCGGGGACCGCTCGCGCGCCCGCGCAGGCGGGCGCGAGCGGTCACGGGCCCCGCGCAGCAGGGTGGGGCGGGGCGCAGCCCCGACATAAAAAGGCCCGACCAGCGGGGGCGCTGGCCGGGCCCGGGGAGGGCTTGGCGGGGGGAGGGTTCCCGCTAGCCCCGGAACAGCGTGAGCGACGCGCGCGTCCACTCGATCATCGGCGCCCACCAGATGCCGAAGACCAGGATGGCGACCGAGAACGCGCCCAGGATGAGCTGGTAGCCGGGCTTCGCCGGCATGGCCGCGGGCTCGGCGTACGGCACGTCGATGAACATCGCCCGGATGATCCGCACGTAATAGAAGAGCGACACCGCGGTGTTGAGCGCCGCGATGATCGCGAGCAGCGCGTACCAGTTGCCGCCCGGGCCGGGGATCCGCTCGAAGACGGCGTAGAACAGGTACCACTTGCCCGCGAACCCGGCGAACGGCGGGATGCCGGTGAGCGAGAACAGGAAGATGGCGAAGGCGACCGCCGCGACCGGCGCCCGCTTCGACAGGCCCCGGTAGTCGAGGATCGACTCGGAGCCGGTGGACTCCGCCACCCAGATGACGACCAGGAACGCGCCCAGGTTCATCACCAGGTACACGAGCATGTAGATCATCACCGACTGCACGCCCATGGCCGAGACCGTCGCGAGGCCCATGAGCGTGTAGCCGGCGTGCGCGATGGAGGAGTACGCCAGCAGGCGCTTCAGGTTGGTCTGCGCGAGCGCGCTCAGGTTGCCGAGCGTCATGGTGACCGCGGAGACCACGCCGATCACGGCCGGCCACGGGATGCCGCCCAGCGCGTCGGCCAGGCCGGTGGTGGGGGAGGCCGGGCCCGCGAACGCGGACAGGAAGAAGCGGAGCGCCAGCGCGAAGCCGGCCGCCTTCGGGCCCACCGACAGGAACGCGGTGAACGGCGTCGGCGCGCCCTCGTACACGTCCGGGCACCACATGTGGAACGGGACCGCGGCGATCTTGTAGCCGAGGCCCGCGGCGACGAAGACGGCGCCGACGACCAGCGCGATGCGGGTGGCGGCGAGCGGCAGGCCCGAGGCCTGGATGGCCTGGATGCGCGGCCCGAGCTCGAGCAGGCTGGTCGTGCCGGTGAGGCCGTACAGGTAGCTCATGCCGAACAGCATCACGCCCGAGGCCACGCCGCCGTAGATGACGTACTTCAGCGAGCCCTCGGCGGCCTTGCGGTCCCCGCGGCGGAAGCCGGCGAGCACGTAGCTCACGATCGAGACGAGCTCGATCGACATGTACATCATGAGCAGGTCGGTCGCGCTCGCCATCATGAACATGCCGAGCACGACCGCGGTGAGCAGGCCGTAGAACTGGCCCACGCGCGAGGCGTCGAAGTCCTTGCCCTGCGCGGTGATGAGCACCGTCAGCGCGCCGGCGCCCAGGAACAGCCACTTGAAGAAGATCGCGAACGCGTCGTTCGCGAGCATGCCGTTGAAGAGCGCCTGCGCGTCGGCGGGCTGCTGCGCGAGCAGGGCCGCCGCCGCCGCGAACACCACCAGCGAGGCCGCGCTCAGCCAGGCCACGCGGGCCGCGCTCTTCTTCCAGGCGATGTCCAGCACGAAGAGGACCAGCGCGCCCACCGTGAGGGCCGCCTCGGGGCGGAACCACGCGGTGGAGCGCAGGTTCTCTTCGACCAGTGGGATGAGGTCCGTCATGCGTCGCCCCTCGGGCCTACAGCGGCTTGATGTTCTGGATGAGGGCGTGCAGGGCCGGGTTGATGACGCCCAGGATCGCCTGCGGGTAGAAGCCCAGGTAGATGCAGATGACGGCGAGCGGGTACAGCGCCATGCGCTCGCGCCAGTTCAGGTCCGGGTAGCCCTTGTAGACCGGGTTCAGCTTGCCCAGGAACATCCGGTGGATCGCCCACAGGTAGTACGCGGCGGTCAGGATGACGCTGGTGGCCGAGATGATGGTGTAGGTGGTGAACACCGGGAACGCGCCCGAGAACACCGTGAACTCGGAGATGAAGCCGGCCAGGCCGGGGAGGCCCAGCGAGGCGAAGAACGCGAGGCCCATGATGGCGCTGTACTCGGGCAGCTCCTGCGCCAGGCCGCCGAACTTCTCGATCTCGCGGTGGTGGGCGCGGTCGTAGATCACGCCCACGATGAGGAACAGCATCGGGCTGATGATGCCGTGGGTGAAGAGGTTCAGCACCGCGCCGGAGATGCCCTGGGGCGTCATCGCCGCCATGCCGAGCAGCGAGAAGCCCATGTGCGAGACCGAGGAGTACGCGATGAGCTTCTTCAGGTCCTTCTGCGCGAGGCAGACGAACGCCGCGTAGATGATGTTGATGACGCCGAACACCGCGATGGCGCCGGCCGCCCAGGCGGTCGCGTCGGGGAGGATCCCGTAGTTGAAGCGCAGGATGCCGTAGATGCCCATCTTCAGGAGCACGCCGGCCAGGATGACGGAGATGGGCGTGGGCGCCTCGACGTGCGCGTCGGGCAACCAGGTGTGGAAGGGGAACATCGGGATCTTGATGGCGAACCCGATGAACAGGCCGATGAAGACGATCTTCGCGAACGAGAAGCCGAGGATGGGGGCGGCGTTGCGGAACTGGCCGGCCGCGCCCTGCTTGGCGAGCTCGATGAGGTTGAAGGTGTGGCCGCTCGACCAGGAGCCGTCGGCGAGCTGCGCCGGCGCGCTGTTGTAGTAGATGCCGATGATCGCGAGGAGCATCAGCACGGAGCCGGCCAGGGTGTAGAGGAAGAACTTGATCGCCGCGTACTCCTTGCGCGGCCCGCCCCAGATGCCGATGAGGAAGTACATCGGCAGGAGCATGATCTCCCAGAACACGTAGAACAGGAACATGTCGAGGGCGACGAAGGTGCCCATCATGCCGGTCTGCAGCAGCAGCAGCATGGCCATGTAGCCCGGCACCATCCGCACCGAGAAGTGCTTGGGGTGGTGCGGGTCGTCGTGGCCGTCGTCCACCATGCCGGCCATCTCGGCGTCCTTCTTCCCCGACCACCACGGCATCGACGCGATGGTGGCGATGAAGGAGATGAGGCCGGACAGCAGCACCATCGAGATCGAGATGCCGTCGACCCCGAAGTAGAACTCGATGTTGAAGGCGCGGATCCAGGTGAAGTGCTGGACCAGCTGCACGCCCGTGGCCGACGGGTCGTACATGCGCCACGCGGCGATGGCGGCCGCGAAGGAGAGCGCGCTCGTCACGAGCGCGATCCAGCGGGAGCCGTCGTCGACGAGCTTCTTGTCGAGGCGGAGGAAGAACTTCGCGGCCAGCAGGACGACGATGAGCGCCGACCCGATGACCGGGAAGAAGGTGGCCCAGCTGAGGACGTTTCCTGGCGTGAACATGACGCGCTCTCCCGGTTGCTACGAGATGAGGAAGTTGAGCAGGACCACCACCAGCGCGCCGCCGAGCGCGCCGTACAGGTAGGTCTGGACCTTGCCGGTCTGGAGCGAGCGGAGGTACCGGCCGCACTCCTGGGTGACGCTGGCGACGGCGTTCACCGCGCCGTCCACGAGGTACTTGTCGATGGCGCCGTCGAGGTTGGCGACCACGCGGGTGACCGTGCCGGTCAGCAGCACCAGGCGGTCGATCACGTTCGAGTCGAACCAGGACGCGGCCTGCGCGACCTTCAGCGACGGCTTCAGGACGGCGACCGCGTACAGCTCGTCCACGTAGTACTTCTCGTAGACGACCGTCCAGACGCCCAGGAAGCGCTCCTTGAGCCGCGCCGGGACCTCGCTCTTCGCGTCCTTGAACAGCAGCATCGCGAAGAACCAGCCGACCGCGCCGGCCAGCACGCCGATCGCCTGGAACATGTACTCGGTGGTGTGCGACAGGTGCTGGAAGGGCACGCCCTCCTGCGCGGTGAGCGCGGGCGCGAGCCAGTGCTCGAGGATGGGCGCCTTGCCGGTCCAGGCCATGGGGATGCCCAGGAACAGCGTGAAGAAGGAGCCGAGCGCGAGCAGCGAGAGGACCAGGGTGACGGTCCAGGGCGATTCGTGCGGCGTGCCGCCGTGGTGGCCGTGGTCGTCGTGCGCCGGCGCGTGCGCCGTCGCCGCCGCGGCGGCCGGGGCGTGGACCGCGTGGCCGTGGGCCGGGGCGGCGTGGCCATGCGCGTGGCCGTCGGCGTGGACCGCGCCGTCCGAGGCGTGGACCGAGACCGACAGGTGCGACATGGCCGCGGCGCTGGCGGAGTGCGGGTCCTCGTTGTGCTCGTCGTGGTGGCCGGCGTTCCCGCGGTACTCGCCGGTGAACGTCATGTAGTAGGACCGGAACATGTAGAAGCTGGTGCCGGTCGCCGCGACGATGCCGACCACGAAGATGGCCGGCCCGAGCCACGGGGTGGGCACGCCGAACAGCGCCAGGTGCCCGCTGGTGAACGCCTTGTAGAGGATCTCGTCCTTCGAGTAGAAGCCGTTCATCCACGGGAAGCCGGCGATGGCCCAGCACGCCGCGAGGTAGGTCCAGCGCGTGATGGGCATGTGCTTCTTCAGCCCGCCCATCTTCCGCATGTCCTGCTCGTGGTGGCAGCCGAGGATCACCGAGCCGGAGCCGAGGAACAGCGTGGCCTTGAAGAAGGCGTGCGTGAGCAGGTGGTACGCGCCGGCCCAGTACGCGCCCACGCCGACCCCGATGAACATGAAGCCGAGCTGGGAGACGGTGGAGTAGGCGAGGACCTTCTTGATGTCGTACTGGAAGAAGCCGATCGACGCGGCGAAGATCGCGGTCGCGGCGCCGATGAGCGCCACCCAGCCCATCGCGCTCGGCGAGAGCGCGAACAGGAAGTTGAGGCGCGCCACCATGTACACGCCGGCCGTCACCATGGTGGCGGCGTGGATGAGGGCGGAGACCGGCGTCGGGCCCGCCATCGCGTCCGGGAGCCAGACGTAGAGCGGGATCTGGGCGCTCTTGCCCATCGCGCCGACGAACAGGAGGATGCAGACCAGCGTCAGGAGCGAGACGCCCCAGATGGTCGAGCCGGCCAGGTGCTCCTTCACGCCGGTGGACTCGATCACCACCTGATCCCGCAGCTCGCGGAAGCTCATGGTGGGGCCGACCTTCACGTCGTGGACGGCCGGGGCGAGCGCGTGCGCCTGCGCGGCGGTGGCGGCGCCGGCGGTGGCGTTCAGCTCGGCGATGGGCTGGTAGTCGTTGTTCCGCAGGCCGCTGCCGGTCCGCGGCGTCCACGCGCCGCCCAGGGCCCAGAACAGCAGGAACAGGCCGGCCAGGAAGCCGAAGTCGCCGAAGCGGTTCGCCACGAAGGCCTTCATGCCGGCCTTCGCCTTCTCCGGGTCCGTGTACCAGAAGCTGATGAGCAGGTACGAGGCGAGGCCGACGCCCTCCCACCCGAAGAACATCACCGCGAAGTTGTCGCCCATCACCAGGAGCAACATCGCGAAGACGAACAGGTTCAGGTAGCTGAAGAACCGCCAGTACGACGGCTCGTCGTGCATGTACCCGATGGAGAAGACGTGGATGAGCGAGCCGATCCCGGTGATGACGAGCACCATCATCATCGAGAGCGGGTCGAGCGCGAACCCGAAGTCCACCGTCATCCGCCCGGCGGTCATCAGGTTCCAGAGCGTGTCCTGGAGGAAGCGCTCCTCGGAGGGGAGGCGCAGCATCTGGGAGAACGCGACCAGCGCCACCCCGAAGGCCGCGAACATCGCGGTCACCGCGATGCGGTGGACGATCTTCTTCCCGAACAGCTGCTGCAGCTTCCAGCCGACCAGCGCGTTGATGGTCGCGCCGATGAGCGGGAACAGCGGGATGAGCCAGAGGTAGCCGACGTTCGTGACGGCGATCCGGCCGAGCTCGTGAGCGGTCTCGTGCATCGGCTACTCCCGCATCAGGTCCGCGGCGCGGACGTCGATGGTCTTGAACGTCTGGAAGATGGCCAGGACGATGGCGAGGCCCACCGCCGCCTCCGCCGCCGCCAGGACGATGACGAACAGGGCGAAGACCTGCCCGGTGACGCCGCCGCCCGAGTAGTGGTTGAAGGCCACGAAGTTCACGTTGGCGCCGTTCAGGATGAGCTCGACGCCCATCAGGACGCCGACCGCGTTGCGCCGGGTGGCCACGGTCACGATGCCGAAGGCGAACAGCAGGGCGCCGACGACGAGGAAGTGCGAGAGCGAGATCTGCATGGCGTTCTCCGGCCGGTCAGTCGGCCTTGATCTCCTTGCGCGCGATGACGATGGCCCCGACGAGCGTCGAGAGCAGCACCAGCGACGCCACCTCGAACGGCAGCAGCCACCGCGAGAGGAACGCGTCGCCGATGGCCTGCGTGGTGGGGGCGAGCGGCGCGGGGGCCCCGGCCTGCCACGGGGTGAGCAGCGCGACCGCCAGCAGCACCGGCGCGCCGGCCACGAACAGCAGGAACCCGCCGAACAGGCCGAAGCTGGTGTTGGAGACGTTGATGTCGGTGATGCGGTTGGTGAGCATCACCGCGAACAGGATCAGCACCAGCACGCCGCCGATGTAGATGAGCAGCTGGGTGACGGCGACGAAGTCCGCCGAGAGCAGCACGTAGAGCGCGCCCGCGCCGAGCAGCGCCACCAGCAGGCCGAAGGTGCTGTAGAGGATGTTGCGCGAGAGCGCGACGCCGGCGGCCCCGGCCACGGTGAGGACCGCGAGCACGTAGAACAGCACGTCCGGCAGGCCCAGGCCGGCCGCCTCGGGGCGCGGCGTGGCCAGCGCGGCGGGGCGGATCACCTGGGTGGTCATGTAGCCGACGAAGGCGATCACCGCGACGGTGGCGACCGCCCAGGTGGTGAGC
>NZ_BAZG01000044.1 GCF_000964525.1 Anaeromyxobacter sp. PSR-1 | reverse complement strand
GAGCAGGAGGCCCGCACGCTCGCAGGGCGCCTCGAACCGCCGCGCCTCCCACGCGGCCGCGAGCGCCCGGCCGGCCCGGCCGGCGAGCGCGTCCGCGAGCAGCTCCAGCGCCCGCGCGTCCGCCGCCGAGCGGGGCCGGATCGCCTCGCGCGCGCGGGAGAGCTCCTCCGCCAGGCCGTCGATGCCGATCCGCGCCATGGGGACCTCCTCCGGACCCAAGCTGCGGACGGCGTCGAGCGGGCGCCGCAAGGCAGGCGCGGGGGCCACCGCCCGTCCCGCGACGGGCTCGGGACGAGCGGACGCCGGAACGGGGCGACGGCGATCAGGCGTCCGGCGCGGCGAGCGCCTGGCCCGGGGACGGTCGCGGGGACGTCGCGGCGCGTCCCGCCGCGAGGCGGCGGCGGCGCGCGGGGGCGGCGGCGAGGTGGCCGGCGGCGAGCACCAGCCCGAGCGCGAGCGTGCCGAGCCAGAGCGTGCGCGCGCCGAACCGGCTCATGACCTCGCCGCCGATGAGCGGCGACAGCGTGAACGCCACGCCCCAGCTCATCGAGTAGGCGCCCTGGTAGCGCCCGCGCAGCGAGGCCGGCGAGAGATCGGCCACCACCGCGTTCGCGACCGGGAAGCCGACCACCTCGCCGACGGTCCAGAGCAGGACGCCGAACACGTAGAGCGGCACGCTGCCGCCGAGCGCGTTGACGCCGAAGCCCACCCCGAACAGCAGCGCCGAGACGGCGAGGGCGCGCGAGGGGTCGTACCGGCGCAGGCGCGCCCCGAGGAGCGGCTGGAGCAGCACCACGCCCACGCCGTTCAGCGCCATGAGCCAGGCGAAGCTGGCCGGCCCGACCCCGTGCGCGGCCATGTCGAGCGGCGCGGCGAGCTGGAACTGCGTGAACACCATGAGCCCGCCGAGCGCGAGCAGGGCGAACACGACGAACACGCGGTCGCGGAACACCTGCGCGAGCCCGGCCAGCGCGGGCGCGGGCTCGACGCCGGCCGGCCGGGTCTCCGGCACGGTGAACGCGAGCACCGCCGCGAACGCGAGCGAGGTGGTCGCGTCCACGAAGAACAGCCAGGCGATGTGCCGCTCCGCGAACAGCCCCGCCACCGACAGGCCGATGGACCAGCCCATGTTGATGGCCCAGTACACGAGGCCGTAGGCGCGGGTGCGCTCGGCGGGCGCGACCACGTCCGCCACGACCGCGTTCATGGCGGGCCGGTAGATCTCGCCGGTGGCCCCGTTCACGAACGCGAGCGCCGCGAGCGCCAGCGGGGCGCGCGTCAGGGCGAGCGCCGCCACCGACAGCGCGCCGGTGACGAGGCCGAGCAGCATGGTGGGGCGGCGGCCGAGCCGGTCGGCGAGCGTGCCGCCCAGCGGCCCGGCCACCATCACGCCGAGCCCGTATAGCGCCACGATCCGCCCGGCCTCGGCCGCGTCGAAGCCGCGCTCGCGGACCAGGAACAGCGCCAGGAACGGCGCCACGAAGCTGGCGAGCCGGTTCACCAGCATGCCCGTCCACACCATCCAGAAGGTGCGGGGCAGGCCGCCGAGGGCGGCGCGGAGGCTGGCGGGGTGCGGGATCAAGACGCTCCGTGCATCTAGCAAACGGGCGGCGCGGGCGCCACGGCGCGTTCCTGCGCGGGGGAGGCGCGGGGCTGCTCACGACGTGGCGGTGAGCTTCAGGCCGATGATCGAGACGACCAGCAGCCCGAGGAACGCGGCCCGTGCCAGGCCGAGCGGCTCGCCGAGCAGCACCACGCCGAGGATGGCGGCGCCGGTGGCGCCGATGCCGACCCACACCGCGTAGGCGGTGCCGATGGGCAGGTCGCGCGCGGCGAGCCCGAGCAGCCACATGCTCGCGACGATGGCGGCGCCGGTGAGCACCGACGGGATGGGCCGGCGGAAGCCGTCGGTGTACTTGAGGCCGATGGCCCAGCCCGTCTCGAGCAGGCCGGCGACGACGAGGTAGATCCAGGGCACGAGGCGATCCTCCTCGCGTCGTCTTGTCGTCACCGGGTACGACGCGCCTCGTCCGGGGCCGCGCGGGCGCGCGCGGCCAGGAGCGAGATACCCCGGTCCCCGCGTCGGGGCAAGCGGGGCGCACCCGCGGTCCGGGATGATGGGGGCGTCGGTGGAGCGGAGGGGGGACCGATGCTCGCCTGCGCGCTCGCGCTCCGGCTGGCCGCCGCGGTGGCGGCGCCGGTCGATTCACCACCCGTGGACGCCGCGCCGCCCGCGCCACCGGACACCGCGCCGCCCGGCCCGGGCGCCGCGCCCGCGCCCGCGGCGCCCGATCTCTCCGCGCCACCCCCCGCCGACGCACCCGGCCCGTGGCGCGTCTACGGCGCGGCGACGGCGGGCGCGGCGGCGTCGGACGTGCTGTTCGCGGGCATCTTCGCCATCGGGATGGTGCAGCTGTTCGGCGACCTCTGGGACGGCGAGGCCAGCGCCAGCGCGGGCGGGCTGACGCTCGCGCTCGTCGGCCTGGGCGGCTTCCTCGCGGTCACGCCCGCGGTGACGGTGTGGGCGGCGCAGCGGGTGGCCGGGCGCGAGCGCACCGCCGCCGCGTACTGGGCCTGCTTCGGCGTGCGGCTGCTCGGGTTCGCGGCGGCCTCGGCGTTCCCGCCGGTGGCGCTCGCGACCGAGCTGGTGCTGGCGCCGTGGGTGGCCTCGCGCATCGTGATGACGGGGACGCCGGTGCGACCGGCGGCGCCTGCGGCCGGCGCGGACGGGCCCGCCGCGCGCGCCCGGCCGCTGCGCGATCCGGCCGTCGCCTGGCGGTGAACACGGCGCGCAAACGAAGGGCGGCCGCCCTCGCGGACGGCCGCCCGGTGCTGCCGGACCTCGGTCGCGCCTAGATGTCGAAGTACAGCGCGAACTCCATCGGGCTCGGGCGCATGCGGACCGGGGTGATCTCCTTGTCGTACTTGTACTGGATCCAGGTCTCGATCACGTCCTCGGTGAAGACGTCGCCCTTCAGCAGGAACTTGTGGTCCTTGCGGAGGCACTCGAGCGCCTCGTCGAGCGAGCCCGGCATCTTCGGGATGTCCTTCAGCTCCTCCGGCGACATGCCGTAGATGTCCTTGTCGAGCGGCTGGCCCGGGTTGATCTTGTTCTCGATGCCGTCGAGGCCGGCCATCAGCATGGCCGCGAACGCCAGGTAGCCGTTGCAGGCCGGGTCGGGCGAGCGGAACTCGATGCGCTTCGCCTTGGGCGACGGCGAGTACATCGGGATGCGGATCGACGCGGAGCGGTTGCGGGCCGAGTAGGCCAGGTTCACCGGCGCCTCGAACCCGGGCACGAGCCGCTTGTAGCTGTTCGTGGACGGGTTGCAGAGCGCGGCGAGCGCCGGCCCGTGCTTGAGGATGCCGCCGATGTAGTACATCGCCATCTCGGACAGGCCCGCGTAGCCGTCGCCCGCGAACAGCGGCTTGCCGGCCTTCCAGATCGACTGGTGCACGTGCATGCCGGAGCCGTTGTCGCCGTAGAGCGGCTTCGGCATGAAGGTCACGGTCTTGCCGTGCCGGCGCGCCACGTTCTTGATGATGTACTTGAACCACTGGAGGTTGTCGGCGCACTTCACCAGCGAGTCGAAGCGGATGTCGATCTCGGCCTGGCCGGCGGTGGCGACCTCGTGGTGCTGCCGCTCCACGTGGATGCCGACCGACTCCATCACCCGGCACATCTCGGTGCGCAGGTCCTGCTGCGAGTCGGTGGGGCCGACCGGGAAGTAGCCCTCCTTGTAGCGGGGCTTGTAGCCGAGGTTGCCGCCCGGCTCCTCGCGGCCGGTGTTCCACTGCCCCTCGACCGAGTCGAGCTTGTAGAACGCGTGGTTCACGCCGTGGTCGTAGCGGACCTCGTCGAACACGAAGAACTCGGGCTCGGGGCCGAAGAACGCGGTGTCGCCGAGGCCGGTGGACTTCAGGTACTTCTCGGCCTTGATGGCGATGTTGCGCGGGTCGCGCGAGTACGGCTCCTTCGTGATCGGGTCGACCACGTTGCAGATGAGCGAGAGCGTCGGCTCCGCCATGAACGGATCGATCGCGGCCGTGTCCGCGTCGGGGACCACGAGCATGTCGGAGGCGTGGATCGCCTGCCAGCCGCGGATCGAGGAGCCGTCGAAGCCGAGGCCGGCCTCGAACACCTCCTCGCTGAGCTCGTAGAGCGGGATCGAGAAGTGCTGCCAGATCCCGACGAAGTCCATGAACTTGAGGTCCACGTAGGTGGCCTTGCGTTCCTTGGCCAGGTCCAGGACCGCCTTCGGGGTGAGTTTCGCCATCGCGAGCATCTCCACGGCCTGCGGGGTTGTTGGCCGGCCCAGTTAGCACGGCTCATGCCACGCCGGCGAGCCGCTGACGCGCCCAGATCCGCGGATCTCCGGCGGGTCGTGACTCAAACCCGGCCAGCGGCTGCTCGATTTCCGGGCACCTCGATGGGTGTATGATGCGACAGAAGTCCGCGCGGCATGGCGCCGCGGGGCCGACCCCATGTACGCTCGGCACCCGGCCGGAGCGGCCGGGACCGGGGGAAACGCAGTGAACGCAGCGAATCGCGCCAGCGGCAGCCCGTCCGCGCGCCGCGCCACGCCCCGCCTGCTGGCGGCGCTGGTGCCGCTCGGGACGTTCGTCCTCACCGCCGTGGCGGTGGTGGCCGTGCTCCGCTCGGCCGCCCCGCACCCGCCCGCGCTCGGCCTCTCGGCGTGGGGCGGCCGCCCTGGCGCCGCGCAGCCGCTGCCCGACGGCGCCAGCGTCCGCGCCGGCGCGAGCCTCCACCTCGAGCTCGAGCCGGACGGCCCGTGCCCGCTGTGGGTGGTCGCGGTGGACGCCGCGGGCAACGTGCAGCGGATCCACCCGATCGTCGCGGCGCCGCAGTCGCGCGGCGCGCTCGACGTCGAGGTGCAGGCCTCGCCGGCGCGCGGCCCGCAGCGCTTCTTCGCGGTGTGCGCGCCCGACGGCGGGCTCGACTACGCGCGCGTGCTGGCGGCCGCGGGCGCGGTGGCGCGCGAGGGCGCGAGCGGCCTCCGCGCCGCGCGGGCGCTCGCCGGCCTGCCCGACGGGACCCGGCAGGCGTCGATCCTCGTCGAGGCGATGTAGCGCGGAGGTGCCCGGTTTCCGGGCACCGGCCTGCCCGGGTTCCGGGCAGGCGCGGGGCCGCTAGCGCGGCTTCATCCCGAGCGCGCGCATGCGCTCGCGGAGCGTGTTCCGGTTCATCCCGAGCAGCTCGGCGGCGCGCAGCTGGTTGCCGTGGGTCCGCGCCAGCGCGGCCGCGATGAGCGGCGCCTCGATGGCGGCGATGGCCGCCTGGTAGCGCCCGCCCTCCGGCGGCTCGGCGTCGAGCAGCCCCTCCACGAGGCCGGTGAGCGCGCGCTCGCTGGCGACCGCGGCCGGCACCAGGCTGGCGACGTCGCGCGCGCCCACGCGGTTCCCGGCGAGCTTCAGGAGGGCGCGCTGCAGCACGTTCTGCAGCTCGCGGACGTTGCCGGGCCACGGGTGCGCGAGCAGCACCGCCTCGGCGTCCTTCCCGAGCGCGACCGGCCGCCCCTTCAGCTGCTCGCCGAACTTCGCGACGAAGTGGCGCGCCAGCAGGATCACGTCGCCCTCGCGCTCGCGCAGCGGCGGCAGGCGGATGGGCACCACCGCGAGCCGGTAGTACAGGTCGCGCCGGAAGCGCCCCTCCTCCACCGAGCGCGCCAGGTCGGCGTTGGTGGCGGCGACGATGCGCACGTCCACCGCGAGCGGCCGCGTGCCGCCGACGCGGTCGATCTCGCGCTCCTGCAGCACGCGCAGCAGCTTCGCCTGCAGCTCGATCGGCATCTCGCCGATCTCGTCCAGGAACAGCGTGCCGCCGCTCGCCAGCTCGAACTTGCCGGGCCGCCGCTCCACCGCGCCGGTGAAGGAGCCCTTCTCGTGGCCGTACAGCTCGCTCTCGATGAGATCGCGCGGGATGGCGGCCATGTTCACGGTGACGAACGGGCCGCGCGCGCGGGTGGAGTTGGCGTGGATGGCGCGCGCCACCAGCTCCTTGCCGGTGCCGGACTCGCCCATGAGCAGCACGGTCATCTCCGTCCGCGCCACCCGGCCGATCTCCTTGTAGACCTCGACCATCGCGGCCGACCGGCCGATGAGCGTGTCCGGCAGCGCCACGCCGCCCTCGCGCAGGCGCCCGTCGCCCCGCTCCTCCGCGTGCGCGGCGGGCTCGTCGGCCTGGCCCGGCGGCGGCGCGGCCGAGAGGTCGCGCACGATCCGCTCCACGCGCTCGAGGTCGAACGGCTTGCCGAGGTAGTCGGCGGCGCCGCGCTTCATCGCCTCCACCGCCGAGCGCATGGTGTCCTCGGCGGTCATCACCACGACGAACGGCGAGTCCACCCGCCCGCCGATCTCGCCGAGCAGCTTGAACCCGTCGTCGCCGGGGAGGCGGACGTCGAGCAGCACCAGCCCGACGCCGTCCTTGCCGCCGCCGGCGGCGCGCAGCTTCGTCCGCGCCTCCTCGGCGCTGCCCGCCTCCTCGTACGGCACGCCGGCGCGCTCGCAGGTCCGCGCGAGCACGAAGCGGACCGAGGGCTCGTCGTCGACGATGAGGACCTTTCGCAACGCTCGCTCCTGGCTGTGGGATCCGGATGATCCGCCGATCCGGGTACCTCTTAGCAAGCGCGGGGCCAGCGCGCGGCGCCGCTACGCCGGACGGGCTAGGGGACGTCCAGGGGCAGGTAGACGTTGGCCTCCGCCCCGCCCCCGGCCCGGTTGCGCACCTCGATGCGCCCGCCGTGCGCCTCCACGATGCGCCGCGAGATGGCGAGCCCGAGCCCGGTGCCGTGCGGCTTCGAGGTCGCGAACGGCGTGAACAGCCGCTGCAGCATGGCCTCGGGGATCCCCGGGCCGTCGTCCTGGATGGAGATGCGCGCCAGCGGGCGGGTGCGACCGCTCGCCACGCGCAGCCGCAGCGGGGAGACGGAGGTCTCGATGGTCACCCGCGGCGAGTCGGTGGCGGCGACCGCGTCCACCGCGTTGCGGACGAGGTTCAGCACCACCTGCATGAGCTTCTCCTCGTCGCCCAGCACCGGCGGGAGCGACGGGTCGTAGCGCTCCACGAACGCGATCCGGTCGGCGCCCGGGATGCCTCGCGCGAGCACCAGGGCGTCGCCGAGCACGTCGTGCAGCTCGACCGGCGCCTGCTGCAGCGCCGCCGGGCGGGCGAGGTCGAGGAGCTCGCGCACCAGCCCGTCCACGCGCTTCGCCTCGCGCGCGATCACCGCGGCGTACTCGCGGGCCGGGCCCTCGGCCTCGCGGGCCAGCAGCTCGGCCGAGCCCTGCAGGCCGGCCAGCGGGTTCTTGATCTCGTGGGCCAGGCCGGCGGCGAGCGCCTCGAAGTCGAGCGCGCGGTCGGCGGAGCGCGGGACCCGCAGCACCAGCACCGCCCCGGCGCACACCGCGCCGTCGAGGAGCGGCGTGGCCGTCACCGAGACCGGGAGCGCGCGGTCCTGCGGCGACGGGAACTCGGTCGCCTGCCCCTCGTGCGTGCGCACCGTCCGCTCGGCCACCTTCTCGAGCTGGGCGCCGCCGGGGAGCGCGCGCACCGGCAGCTCCACGCTGCGCTCGCGCGAGCGGCCGAACAGCTCCTCGGCGGCGGGGTTGAGGTGGAGCACCCCGCCGTCGGCGCCGACGATCACGACCGCGTCGGCGAGGGAGTCGATCGCGGCGCGGGAGAGCGCGGCGGAGAGCTGGGCGGGCTGGCCGGTGCGGGACACGGGTGCGGTGGATCGGTCCGCCCCCGGGCGCGGGGGCGGAGGATGGGGCGCCCGCCGGGACGGGCGCCCGGGCGCCTAGAGCGCCTCCTCCCCGCGCTCGCCGGTGCGGATGCGGATGACCTCCTCCACCGGCAGCACGAAGATCTTCCCGTCGCCGATGCGGCCGGTCTTGGCGGCGCGCTCGATGACCTCGACCACCCGGCCGACGAGGCTGTCGGCCACCACCACCTCGACCTTCACCTTGGGCAGGAAGTCCACCACGTACTCGGCGCCGCGGTAGAGCTCGGTGTGACCCTTCTGACGGCCGAAGCCCTTCACCTCGGTGGCGGTGAGGCCGGCGACCCCGACCTCGGAGAGGGCCTGCTTCACCTCGTCCAGCTTGAACGGCTTGATGATGGCCTCGACCTTCTTCACGGCGCACCTCGACATGTAGGAAATGGGTGATCGACGCTACGCCCCGGCGGCTCGGCCGGTCAAGGAGACCGCGCCCCTGCGCCGCGCGCCTTCCCTGCCCGGTCCCGGGGCCCTTCCTGCCTTCGATCCGGTCACGTCCGGACGTCCGATTCGCTTCACTTCGCGGCGCCCGCCCGGCCGCTGCGCCGGGATGCGCCCGGTGCACCGTCCGTCGGTTCCACGGTCGGGCGGTTGCAACGGGTGGGCCACGCTATCGACGGGGCGAGGCGTCCGGCCGCGCCCGGGCGGCTTCGGGTCGCATCGCCGGCCCGGCGCCGCGCGCGCCCGGCGCGCCCGCCGTAGAATGCGCGGCCCATGTCCCTCCCCGTCGTGATCGCGGCCGCCGGGATCCTCCTCGCCGCGACCCTGCTCCACTACGCGTTCTGGTCCTGGCGGCTCGCCGTGCCGCCGGTCGAGGACGAGCTGCTGTCCGTCCCCACCCGCGACGGCTGGACGCTCGGCCTGGGGCGCTGCCGCCCGAGGGTGGCGGCGCGGCGCCCGCCGGTGCTGCTCGTGCACGGCATCGCCATGAACCGGCAGGCCTTCGAGTTCGGCATGGAGCGCTACGCGCTCGCCGCGCACCTGGCGCGGGCCGGCTTCGACTGCTTCTCGCTCGACCACCGCGGCCACGGCGCCTCCCGCCGCGGCCCGGGCGCGCCGCGCCGCTGGAACCTCGACACGTACCTGCGCGAGGACGTGCCCGCCGCGCTCGACGCCATCCGCGCCGCCACCGGCGCCGGGCAGGTGCTCTGGGTCGGCCACAGCCAGGGCGCGCTCATGGGGCTCGCCGCCTGCGAGCGCTACCCCGAGCGCATCGCCGGGATCGTCGCGCTGGCGGCGCCGGCGCACTTCGACGTGCAGGAGCGGTTGAAGAAGCTGGTGCTGCTGCGCTTCACCGTGCTCGGCCGGTTCACCCGGGTGGCGGCGCGGATGCTGGCGCCGTTCGCCGGTCAGTGGCACCCGGCCTGGGCCGACCTCGCCATCAACATGCGGAACGTGGAGCGGCCGGTGTACCGGCGGCTGCTCGCGAACGGGCTCGAGAACCTGGAGCCCGGGGTGCTGGAGCAGTTCGCGACGTTCATCCGCGAGGACTCGTTCCGGTCGATGGACGGCGAGGCCGACTACCGCGCCGGGCTGGAGGGGTGCGCGCAGCCGGCGCTGTTCGTGGCCGCCGAGCGCGACGGGCTCGCGCCGCCCTCGGTGGTGCAGGCGGCCTACCGGCGCTGGGGCGGGCCGAAGCGCTACGTGGTGTTCGAGCGCGACTACGGGCACACCGACCTCCTGCTCGGGCGCGGCGCGCCGGAGCAGGTGTTCCCGGTGGTCCGCGAGTTCCTGCTCGCGCACTCCGGGCCGGCGAGCCTCGCCGCGGCGCTCGAGGAGCGCCGGTAGGGCCTGCGGAGCCGCCCGGGCGGACCGGGATCCGGCTAGGATCTCCTCGTGCGCCTCCGCTTCGCCCTCGCCGCCGCCCTCCCCGCGCTCGTCTCGCTCGCCGCCATGGCGCTCCTCGCCGACCGGCTGGCGCGGCGCGCGCTCGAGGACGAGCTCTCGGCCCGCCTCACCGCGGCGGCGCAGGCGGCGGCCTCGGCCCTGCCGGCGGAGCGGGTGGCGCGGCTCGAGCCGGGGGAGGAGCGCACCCGGACCTACGGCCACGTGCGCGCGCGCCTCGACGTGCTCGCGCGCAGCACCGGCACGCGCCTGTACGTGATCCGGCCGGACCGCACCGCGCTCGCGGACTCCGACGGCCGCACCCGCATCGGCGAGCCGGTGCCGGCGCTGGAGCGCGACCGGCTGGAGATCGCGCAGGCCGCGGCGGGGCGGCCGGTGGCGAGCCAGGTGATGTTCGAGGGCTCGGACGGCCTGCTCTACAAGAGCGGCTACGCGCCGCTCCTCGACGCCTCCGGCAAGGTGGTGGCGGTGGTGGGCGCCGACGGCACCGCCGCCTCGTTCGCGACGTTCCGCCGCTTCCGGCGGCTGCTCGCGACGCTGGCGGTGGCCGGCGCGGTGCTGGGCGCGCTGGTCGCCGCGGGCGCCTCGCTCTCGGTGACCCGCCCGCTCACCCGCCTCGCCGACGGCGCGCGGCGCATCGGGCGCGGCGACCTCGAGACGCCGCTCTGGCCGCGGCGCCGCCGCGACGAGCTGGGCATGCTGCGCGACACGCTGGAGGAGATGCGCAAGGCGCTGCGCGCCCGCGACGAGGAGCGCGAGACCCTGCTCGCCGGCATCGCGCACGAGGTGCGCAACCCGCTCGGCGCGCTCGACCTGTTCGCCGGGATCCTCTCCGAGGAGCTGGAGGGCCGCCCCGAGGCGGCGCACGTGGCGCGCATCCGCTCCGAGCTGGCGGCGCTCTCGAAGGTCGTCGAGGAGTTCCTCGACTACGCCCGGACGCGCCCGCCGGTGCGCGAGGCGGTGGAGCTCGGGGCGCTGGTCGAGGAGGTGGCGGAGATCGCCGCGCCGCTCGCGTCGGAGCGGCAGGTGTCGCTCGGCGTGAAGGGCGCGGGCGAGGCGCGGGCCGACCGCGAGCAGCTCCGGCGCGCGCTCGTGAACCTGGTGCGGAACGCGGTCGAGGCGGCGCCGGCCGCGAGCGAGGTGGAGCTGTCGGCGCGCGCGGCCGGCGGCGAGGCGGTGTTCGAGGTGCGCGACCGCGGGGCGGGGCTGGGGCCGCAGGCGCGGGCCGGCCTGTTCCGCCCGTTCTTCACCACCAAGGAGAAGGGCACCGGGCTCGGGCTCGCGCTCGCGAAGAAGGTCGCGGACGCGCACGGCGGCGCGCTCGCGCTCCTCGACCGCGAGGGCGGCGGGACCGTGGCGCGGCTGGCGGTGCCGCTGGCGCCGCCGGAGCCGCCCGAGCCGCGCTAGCGGCCCACCACCGTCGAGCCGGCGCGCAGCCGGAGCAGCACCACGTTCCCCTCGGCGTCCACCCGCGCGTCCACGAGCGCGGTGCGCCCGGTCTCGCGCATGGCGGCCTCGACCTCGGCGCGCCGCGCCTCGGGGATGTAGAAGCGCTGCGCCGAGGGGATGCGGCAGCCGTCGCCCGCGCGCTCGGCGCGGATGGCGATCCGCTCGGGCTCGGGCGGCGGGCGCTCGCCCAGGCACGCCTCGCCCACCCAGGCCGGCAGGTTGCGCCGGATCACCAGCCAGGCGCCGTCGCCCGGCCCCTGCCACGCCCCGGCGTCGCGCTCGGCGCGCCAGGCGAGCGCGACGTAGTAGCCGGACAGCGGATCGAGCGGGTCCACCGGCATCGACTCCAGCACCACGTCCTCGCCGGCGAGGCGGGCCCGCGCCTGGCGGAACGGGATGGCGGCCAGGATGGCGAGCTGCACCGCGACGACGAGCGCGAGGCGGCCGAAGGCCGGGGAGCGGTCACGCGGCATGGGTCACCTCCGCGGCGCGGGCGCGCCGGCGCTCGAACGCGATGCCGCCGAGCAGCACCGCCGCGCCGCAGGCGATGAACCCGGCGCCCTTCAGCCACAGGCCGGTCTCGATGGAGATGAACCGGACGAGCGTGAGCGCGCCGGCGACCGCCATGCCCTCCCAGAACGGCGCGCGCCGCAGGCCGGAGAGCCCGCGCACGATGCGCCCGGCCGCGAGGAACGCGAGCGACAGGTTCGCGACGAGCGCGGTGCCGGTGCCGGTCTCGAGCGACATCCCGGCGGCCAGCGCGACCACCGTGGCGCCGATCAGCATCGCCTCGCCGCGCGCGAGCGGGTCCACCTCGGGCCGGCGCAGCCCGGCGGCGAGCGCGGCGATCGCGAAGACCGCGGCGGGCGCGGCGGCGAGCAGCGTGAGCGTCGGCACCGCCCCGCGGAAGCGGAGCTCGTGGGCGAGCTCGGTGAAGGACAGCACCGCGGCGGCCCCGTAGAAGAGCAGCCGGCCGGTGACGCGGAGCGCGCCGGACAGGCGGGCGCCGGTGTCGGAGCGGGCGGCGAGCGGCGCGGCGGCGAGCGGCGTGGCGCAGAGCGCCGCGGCGAGGCACAGCACCGCGACCACCATGCCGCGCTCCTGGCCGGCGCCGTCCAGCGCGGACGCGCCGACGATCGCGAGGCCGAGGGCGGTGAGGACCGCGAGCGCGCGCGAGCGCTCGCGCCAGGCCAGCGCCAGCAGGGCCGCGGCGAGCACCCAGGCGATGGCGAGGCCGGGCCGCGGGTGGTCGTGGGCGAGGCCGGGGCCGGACACCCAGAGCGCGAGCACCGCGCCGAGCAGCAGGTGCGGCAGGCTCGGGTAGGCGACGCCGGCGACGAGCGCGCCCGCCGCGAACGCGGCGAACCCGCCCCACCACACGCCGCTCACGTGGAAGATCTGCGCCACGAGCCCCACGTTCGCGCCGAAGATCACGGTGCCGAGCAGGGTGAGCGCGTGCCCGAGCCGCGGCGCGCGGCCGCGCCAGAGCGCCACCCCGCCGGCGTGGCTCGCCACCATGGCCGCGCCGATGACCGCGAGCTGGAGCGCCGCGCCCATCGACTCCCAGTGCCAGGCGACCAGCGACACCACGCCCGCGCCGACCAGCAGCGCACCGAGCACGTACACCGGCAGGAGGCCCGGCCCCGAGGCCGGCTCGGCCTCGGCCAGCCGGTAGCGCGACCAGAGCGTCGCGGCCGCGTCGGGCGAGACGAGCCCGTCCTGCTGCCACCGCGGGAGCTCCCGGCGAAGCTCCTCGCGGAACCGGCGAGATGCGTGCTCCATGACCCCTCCCTCCGGAGGAGCCTACCAGAGGCGAGGGGGCCCAGGGTGGGGGAGGCAAACCGGGCCGACGCGACCTTCAGCCGCGGGCGTGACCCACGGTGAGCGCGTCGAGCGCGGCGAGGATGAACGGGTCCTCGGGGGACGCGGCCAGGGCGGCCTGCAGCCACTCCACCGCGGAGGCGTCGTGCCCCTCGGCGCTCTCGGCGCGGGCCAGGTCCACGAACGCCTGGGCGCGGCGGCCGCGCAGCGGGCGGTAGCCGGCGCCGTCGGCGGGGCGGTCGCGGGTGGCGCGTGCACCGCCGGTGGAGAGCGTCTCCGCGAGCACCGCCGACCAGCGCCGGTCGGTGGCGCGCGCCGCGCCGGTCTGGACCCAGCCGTGGAGCATGAGCCCCTGCAGCGCGCGGCGCAGCTCGACGGCGCGGACGGCGTGGCGGCCGAACAGCTCGCGCACCGCCAGCGCGTCGCGCGCGGCGCGGAGCACCACCCGCTCGTCGCGGGTGAACACCGGGCAGGGATCCGGGGGCGCGCCGAGCCGCAGCCGCGCGCTGGGGCGGAGCGGCAGCGGGCGGCGGCCGAGCCGCGGGTTCGCGTCGAGCAGCGTGCGGACCTGGCGGGCGCGCTCCTCGCCGCCGGAGCGCGCGAACGCGAAGCCGATCCGCCACGGCGGCGCGGCGGTGTTCCAGGCGACGGTGGCGGTGGCGGCCACGTGGCCGGCGCCGGAGGGGAGCTGCAAGGTCAGGTACGCCGCGGTGCCGAGCCGGAGCGGGACCGGGGACACCACGCGGCAGCCGCCGGCGGCGAAGTCCTCGGCGATGACGTCCCAGCGGCCGTCGCTCGCGGCGAGCACGGCGGGCGCGCTCACCGGCAGGCGCGGGTCCCGTCGATAGTCTACCTGCGGGAACCCTCGCATCCGGCTGGCCACCCCTCCCCCACGCACGCTGCACCCACCCACGCCCACATGCTGCCCCACGACCACGCGACGACCCATCGGGCCAGCCGCAACCCCTCATGCCACGCCGCGCGGTGGCATCGCAACTTCGTGGACGCACGGGTCGCCGCGCCGCCGCGCCCGCCCCGATCCTCCCCGGTCGCTTCCGCCTCGATCTACGGTGGGTGAACGGCCGTCACAGGTACGGGGAGAGCAGCCGCACCACGCCGTCGCGGAGCTTCACCGCGAGCGGACGGCGGTCCACGTCGGCGAGCGTGATCGGCCGCGCCGCCGCCAGCCGGTCCTCGACCAGCCGGTCCACCCGCGCCGCCAGCTCCGGATCGTAGGCCTCCACGTCCAGCTCGAAGTTGAGCCGCAGGCTGCGCGGGTCCCAGTTCGCCGAGCCGACGAGCGACCAGGCGCCGTCCACCACCATGGCCTTGGTGTGGTCGAACGGCGGCGGCGAGCACCAGACGCGGCAGCCGCGGTCCAGCACCTGCCAGAGCTGCGCGGTCTGCGCCCACTGCACCAGCGGCAGGTTCCCGCGCTCCGGCAGCACCACGTCCACCTCGACCCCGCGCATGGCCGCCACGTTGAGCGCGGTGATGAGCGGCGGGTCGGGCAGGAAGTAGGGCGTGACCACCCGCACCCGGCGGCGCGCCGCCGAGAGCGCGCCGAGCAGCAGCCAGCGGATGGCCTCGAAGTCCTCGTCCGGCCCGTCGGCCACGCCGCGCGCCAGCACCGGCCCGGCGGCGGCGAGCGGCGGGAAGAAGGCGTTGCCGTCCAGCGTCTCGCCGGTGGTGAACAGCCAGTCCTCCGCGAACGCCGACTGGAGGTGCGCCACCACCGGGCCCTCGATGCGCACCTGGAGGTCCATGAACGGCGGCGGGCCGCCGGGCCGCGGCAGGAACTCGTCGCGCACGTTCATCCCGCCGGTGAAGCCGACGCGCCCGTCCACCACCAGGATCTTGCGGTGGTTGCGGAGGTTCACGAACGGCAGCCAGGCCGGGGTGAGGCGCGGCAGGAACAGCTCGGTGCGCACGCCCAGCCGGCGCAGGCGCCGGTGGATGGGCGGCCAGCGGTAGCGGACGCCGATGGCGTCCACCAGCACCCGCACCTTCACGCCGCGCTCGTGCGCGCGGGCCAGCGCGTCGGCGAACGCGTCGCCGGCGAGGCCGGTGTCGAAGATGTACGTGCAGAACGTGACCGAGTGGCGGGCCGCGTCGATGGCCTCGAGCATGGCCGGGTAGGCGACGCCGCCGCCGGGCAGGAGCGCGATGGCGTTCCCGGCGACGAGCGGGCGGCGCACCACCGCGTCGGCGAGCGCCACCAGCGGCGCGAGGTGCTCGGCGTCGGGCGGCAGCCGCGGGGGCGGCGGCCGGTCCTCGGCGCGGCTCCGCACGCCGGGCAGGCCGATGGCCTGCGCCCGGCGGCGGATGCGGTTCACGCCGAACAGGAGGTACGCGAGCGCGCCGGCGATGGGCGCGAGCCAGATGAGCCCCACCCAGCCCAGCGCCGCGCGGACGTCGCGCTTGTGCAGCACGGCGTGGCCGGTCGCGGCGAGCGACAGGCCCGTCGCGACCACCAGCACCGCGGCGCTCCACGCGTCCCGGAACACCGGACCAGTGAAGCATCGAACGGACGGCCCGTCGAGGTGCCGGATGCGCGCGCCCTTCGACTCCGTTCGCTCATCCCGAGCGTAGCGCGGCCGAACAGGCCGCGCGGAGTCGAGGGACGGCAAGCCGCGCGGAGTCGAGGGAGGACTAGCCCGCCGCCGTCGCCGCGGCCACCCGCGGCCCGTCGCCCTGCACGCGCCCGAGCAGCGCCTGGAGCTCGTTGCCGGCCAGGGTCTCGCGGGCGAGCAGCTCCGACGCGCCCTGGTCGAGCAGCGCCCGGTTGTCGGTGAGGATGGCGGCGGCGCGCTGGAAGGCGCCCTCCACCAGCTCGCGCACCGCCACGTCGATCTCGCGGGCGGTCGCCTCGGAGTAGAGGCGGCGGGTCCCCAGCTCGCCGAGGTAGCCGTTCGGCTCGGTCTCGTAGGTCACCGGCCCGAGCGCCTCGCCCATGCCGTAGCGGGTCACCATGCTGCGGGCGATCTCGGTGGCCTTGGAGAGGTCGTCGGAGGCGCCGGTGGAGAGGTGGTCGAAGACGAGGTGCTCGGCGGCGCGGCCGCCCAGCAGCACCGCCATCTTGCTCTGCAGCTCCTCGCGCGTCATGAGGTAGCGGTCCTCGGTGGGCCGCTGGATGGTGTAGCCGAGCGCCCCGATGCCGCGGGGGATGATCGAGATCTTGTGCACCGGGTCGGTGCCGCTCAGGCCCGCCGCCACCAGCGCGTGGCCCATCTCGTGGTGCGCCACCACCTCGCGCTCGCGCGGGTTGAGCAGCCGGTTCTTCTTCTCGAGGCCGGCCACGATCCGCTCGACGGCGACGTTGAAGTCCTCCATCGAGATCTTGTCGGCCTGGCGCCGCGTGGCCACCAGCGCGGCCTCGTTCACCAGGTTGGCGAGGTCGGCGCCGGTGAAGCCGGGGGTGAGCGCGGCCACGTCCTCCAGCTTCACGCCCTCGTCGAGCACCACGCGCTGCGTGTGGACCTTCAGGATGGCGAGGCGGCCCACCCGGTCCGGCCGGTCCACCAGCACCTGCCGGTCGAAGCGGCCGGCGCGGAGCAGCGCCGGGTCGAGGATCTCGGGCCGGTTGGTGGCGGCGAGGAGCACGATGCCGGCGGAGGGGTCGAACCCGTCCAGCTCCACCAGCAGCTGGTTCAGCGTCTGCTCCTTCTCGTCGTGGCCGCCGCTCATGCCCGGCATGCTGGCGCGGGCGCGCCCGAGCGCGTCCAGCTCGTCGATGAAGATGATGGCCGGCGCCTTGGCGCGGGCCTGCTCGAACAGGTCGCGCACGCGGGCGGCGCCCACGCCCACGAACATCTCCACGAACTCCGAGCCGGAGATGGAGAAGAACGGGACGCTCGCCTCGCCCGCCACCGCCTTCGCGAGCAGCGTCTTGCCGGTGCCCGGCGGGCCCACCAGCAGCACGCCCTTCGGCATGCGCGCGCCGAGCCGGCCGTAGGACTTCGGGTCCTTGAGGAAGGTGACGATCTCCTTCAGCTCGTCCTTCGCCTCGTCCACCCCGGCCACGTCGGCGAAGGTCGTCTTGGTGTCGGTCTCGACGTAGACCTTGGCCTTCGACTTGCCGATGGACATGAGCCCGCCGCCCGGGCCCGCGCCGAGCTGCTTCGCCATGCGCCGGCTGAGCAGCAGCCACACGCCGAAGAACAGCGCGATGGGCACCACCCAGGACAGGAGCATCGCCACGAAGTCGCTGTCGTAGCGACCGGCGTAGGTGACGCCGTGCTGGTCCAGCTCCTTCGCCATCTCCGAGTCCACGCGGATCGCGACGAAGCGGGTCTTGCCGTTGAGCGGCTCCTTCAGCTCGCCGGCCACCTGGTCCTGCGACACGGTGACCTTCGCCACCTTGTCCTCGCGGACGAGCTGCTGGAACTGGCTGTAGGGGAGGGTGGCGACGGCCTGGGAGCGGGCCCACCAGTCCTGCACCATGAGGACGCCGAGCGCGGCGAGGAAGATGTAGGCGACGTTGAAGCCGGCGGTCTTCTTGTTCATTGGGTTCACCCGGGCGGCCGCGTGGCCGCGCACTCCGGATCCGTAACCACCGATCGAACCCTGACAAATGTGAAATGTCGCAGCATTCACGCGAAAAAACGAGCGGCCGGCGACCGCCCGCCCGCGCCGGCCCTGCGTCCGGGGGATGCGGAGCGGTCGCGCGGGCGGGGATCCGGATTAGACTGCCCCCGCGATGGCAAGGATCCTGGTGGCCGACGATCACGACGCGCTTCGGGAGGGCATGGTCATCACGCTCGCCCGCCTCGGGCACGACGTCCTGGCGGTGCGGGGCGGCGCCGAGGCGATCGCCGCCTACCGCAAGCGCGCCGCGGACGTGGTGGTCACCGATCTCCGCATGGTGCCGGTGGACGGCATCGAGGTCGTCCGGCGCATCCGCGCCGAGGACCCCGACGCCACCGTGGTGGTGATCTCCGCCCACGGCACCATCGCCACCGCGGTGGACGCGATGCGCGAGGGCGCCATCGACTTCCTCGAGAAGCCGTTCAGCACCGAGGTGCTGCGCGCCCGGGTGGAGAAGGCGGTGGAGATCGCCCGCGAGCGGCGCGGGGCGCAGACCGCGCGGGCCCGCGCCGAGGCGCTCGACCAGGACCGCGTGCGCGAGCGCGAGCCGCACGGGCTGGTGGGCAGCTCCGAGCCCATGCGCCGGGTGCACGACCAGATCCGCAAGGTGGCGCCCACCGACGCGACCGTGCTGGTGCTGGGCGAGTCCGGCACCGGCAAGGAGCTGGTGGCGCGCGCCATCCACGAGGCCAGCCTGCGGCGCGAGAAGCCGTTCGTGTCGATCTCCTGCGCGGCCATCCCGGAGGGCCTGCTCGAGTCCGAGCTGTTCGGCCACGAGCGCGGCGCGTTCACCGGCGCCATCCGCCGCAAGCTCGGGCGCTTCGAGCTGGCGCACGAGGGCACGCTGTTCCTCGACGAGGTGGGCGAGATCCCGCCGTCGGTGCAGGTGAAGCTCCTGCGCGTGCTGCAGGAGCGCTGCTTCGAGCGGGTCGGCGGCGAGGAGACGGTGGAGGCCGACGTCCGGGTGATCTCCGCCACGAACCGCGACCTCGCCCGCATGGTGGCGGAGGGGCGCTTCCGCGAGGACCTCTACTACCGGCTGAACGTGGTGCCCATCCAGCTCCCGCCGCTCCGCGAGCGGCCCGGGGACGTGGACGAGCTGGCGCACGCGTTCCTGGAGCGGCTGGCGCCGCGCATCGGCCGGCGCGTGACCTCGTTCGCGCCGGAGGCGCTCGAGCTGCTGCGCCGGCACCCGTGGCCGGGCAACGTGCGCGAGCTGGAGAACGTGGTGGAGCAGGCGCTGGTGTTCGCCGACGGCGCCGCGGTGCGGCCCGAGGACCTGCCCGAGGGGATCCGGCACGCGCCCCCCGCCGCCGGGCTGCCGGTGCCGAGCGGCGACCGGAGCCTCACCGACATCCTCGAGGACCTGGAGCAGCAGCTCATCCTCGCCGCGTACGAGAAGGCGAAGGGCGTGAAGGCGGAGACGGCCCGGCTGCTCGGCATCAAGCCGTCCGCGCTCTACTACAAGCTCGAGAAGTACGGGATCGTGAAGCAGGGCGAGCGCGGCGAGGAGGGCGGGTGACGGCCGGGCTCGCCGCGGCGCTCGCGGCCGCGCTCCTCTCCGGCGCCCCGCTCGACTGTCCCCCCGGCACCGAGCTGCGCGGGGCGGCGCCGCCGGAGGGCTTCGAGGCGTGGTGCGCCGGCAAGGACGCGTACGGCAACGATCGCCGCGAGGGGCCGGCGCGCACCTGGTACGACGACGGCGCGCCCTGGACCGAGGGCACGTACCGCGACGGCGAGCGCGACGGCCCGTTCGTCGAGTACCACCGCAACGGGCGGCGCGCCCGCGAGGGCGCCTACGCGCACGGCGCGAAGCACGGGCGCTGGACCATCTGGTACGAGTCCGGCCAGGTGGAGGAGACCTCCGGCTGGCGCGCCGGGGCGCAGGACGGTCCGTTCGTGTCCTACTGGCCGGGCGGCGCCCGCAGGGCGGCGGGGCGGCACTGCGGCGGGGCGCAGTGCGGGCGCTGGACCAGCTACGACGAGGCCGGCCGCGAGCTGGGCGCGGTGGACTACGGCGAGCAGACGCACGCACCGTGACCGGGAGTGCCGGCAGGCTCGGTTTTCCGAGGGTCCCCGCCCGGAAATGCGTCCGTTCGGCGGCCGCGGGCGTCGCAAGGGCGCGAAAGCACGCGCGCCGGGCGCGGCACGCCGGTTGCTCCGCCTGACGGGCGCACCATGCTCGCGGAACTGACGCTCGTCATCACGCTCGGCACCGCCACGCCCGCCCTGGAGGCGCGCGTCGAGCTGGACGCGATCGCCACCCGCATCGAGCAGCTCAAGATGCGCCACCTGGCGGGCGAGGACGTCGGCCGCGAGCTCGGCCGCCTGCTGGTGCGCGCGCAGGAGCTGGCGGAGGAGATCGACCGGCAGGAGGGGCGCGCCGCGCTCCCGCCCGCCGCGGCGCCCGCCGGCGAGCTGCGCGAGCGCGCCGACGCGCTGCACGACGAGGCGGACCGGGTCGTCCTCGCCATCCGCTCCATCGACCTGCGCATCGGCGAGCTGCGCCGCGCGCTCACGCAGCCCTCGCACGGCCCCGCCCAGCAGCGCGCGGTGGTGGCCCGCGGCGCGTCGGTGTCGCGCGCGCCGGCGCAGGGCTCGACGTTCGCCGAGGACCACGCCCGGCTGCGCGCGCTCGAGGTCCAGCGCCTGCGCCTCGTGGATCACCTCGCCCGCGTCCGCACCGAGGCCGCCGCGCTCGAGGCCGAGGCGGCCGCGCAGGAGCGGTAGGGGCGAGGTCGCGCCTCGCGCGGCCATAGCGTCCGCTGGTGTCTTCGGATCCGCTCGCCCTTCGACAAGCTCAGGGCGAGCGGGCTTCGGGAAAGCGCAGGGTCAGGGCACTCATGCGCTCGTGGTGAGCCCGTCGAACCACGAGCGGGAGGGTTCCGCTCATCCCGAGCGCAGCGCGCACTCCAGTCCGCTCATCCCGAGCGTAGCGCGCACTTCAAACCGCTCATCCCGAGCGTAGCGCGCACTTCAACCGCTCATCCCGAGCGTAGCGCGCACCTCAGTCCGCTCATCCCGAGCGTAGCGCGCACTTCAACCGCTCATCCCGAGCGTAGCGCGCACCTCAGTCCGCTCATCCCGAGCGTAGCGCGCACTTCAGTCCGCTCATCCCGAGCGCAGCGCGCACTTCAGTCCGCTCATCCCGAGCGTAGCGCGCACTTCAAACCGCTCATCCCGAGCGTAGCGCGCACTTCAACCGCTCATCCCGAGCGTAGCGCGGCCGCAGGCCGCGCGGAGTCGAGGGAGCGGAGTCGAGGGAGCGGAGTCGAGGGAGCGGAGTCGAGGGAGCGGAGTCGAGGGAGCGGAGTCGAGGGAGCGGAGTCGAGGGTGCGCTAGCTCGTCCTTCCCGCCAGCCGCCGCGCCGCCGCCTCGGACTCGAGGTAGGCGTCGAAGCCGGCGGACGGGACCGGGAGCGCGAGCCAGGTGGCGACGAGCACGCCGCCGCCGAGCTGGATCGACTGCTCCACGCCCGGGGTGAGCGAGATCTTGCCGCGGGCGCTCACCGCGCGCGAGGGGACGGACAGCTCGTAGTCGAGCGAGATGTCGCCGGTGGGATCGCGCTCCGCCTCGACGCGGAACGAGACCCGGATCTCGCCGGGGTGGGCGGGATCGTGCAGCACAAGCTCGGCGGCCTTCCCGCGCGGCGCGATGAGGCGCGGGCGGGCCACCACCTCGCCCTGCGCGCCGGTCAGCTCGAGCGCCACCAGCTGCCCGGCGGCGCCGACCTCGCGCTCGGCCTTGAGCTGCTCGACCGCCTGGTGCGTGCGAACGGCTACCTCGGCCGAGGCCCCGCCGAAGAGGAAGGCGCCGGCGAGGAGGAGGGCCAGCCGGGCCAGCTTGTTCGCGCGATCGGGCATGGATGGCCCGTTGTGCAACGGATGTGCCCTCGACGGGGGACAGGGAATTCAACGCGTTGCCGGCTGTTGGTGTCGCAAGGGACACAGTCGATACCGGCTTTCCGCGGGCTTCCGCTCGGAAATCCGACGGTTGTCCCGTGGCCCGTCCCGCCGCCCGTCACCGCGCCCGCCAGACCCCGCCTGCCTCCTCCGCGCGGGACGCCCCCCGCAGCTTCTCCAGCACCGCCAGGCAGCTCCGCGCCGCGACCGGGTGGAGCGCCGCGGGCGTGTCCGCGTACGCGCGCGCGGTGAGCTCGGCGAGCGTCCCGCCGGCCGCGAGCGCCGCCACCACCAGCGCCTCCCGCTCGCGCCGGTGGGCGCGGTAGGCCGCGAGCTTCCCCACCGCGTCCGGCGCGGGCGGCCCGTGCGCCGGGTAGATGGTGCGCGGCCCGAGCGCCTCCACCCGGGCGAGCTGCCGCTCGTACTCGGCCATGTCGCCCTCCGGCGGGTCGATCACGATGGTCGAGAGCGTGCTCACGAGGTCGCCGCACACCAGCGCGCCGCTCCGCTCGTCGAGGAACGCGAGGTGCTCGCGCGCGTGGCCCGGCGTCTCCAGCACGCGGAAGCGCCCGCCGTCGCCGATCCGCTCGCCCTCGCGGAGCGGCTCGACCGGCGCGCCGGCGCGGTCCGCCGCGAGCGGGTGCGCCCGCACCGGCAGCCCGTGCCGCGCCGCGAGCGCCGCCACCGCGCCGACGTGATCCGGGTGCGCGTGGGTGAGCCAGATCTCGCGCGGCGGGAGCCCCTCCGCGGCGAGCCCGTCGAGGAGCGCGAACAGCGCCGCCTGCTCGGCCGGCTCCGGCGCGCCCGGGTCCACCACCGCGAGGCCGCCCTCGGCCGGGAGCAGCCAGGCGTTGGTGTGCGTGGCGGGCGGCAGCGTGGGCGTGCGCAGCGCGGCGAGGAAGAAGCCCTGCTGGAACTCGATGCGGCGGCAGATGGGGCCGTCGCGGTGCGGCGGGTCGCGGAGCGCCGAGAGGTCGATGGTGCCGGGCCGGTCGAGCACGCGGAGCGCGTGCAGGTTGGGCGGGTGGAGCAGCATCTGGCCGCGGCCCCAGGCGCCGAGCGCGTCGGCGGCCGGGACCATGGCGCCGTCGGCGAGCTCGCCCGGCCACACCACCGGCGCCTCGCCGGGCGGGAGCGGCAGGAGGAACATCCGCGCGTCGTAGCGGAGCGGCAGGTGCTCGGGCGTCACCCAGCGGCCCGCCGGCGTGAACGCGGCCGCCTCGAGCGCGAGCCCGTTCGCGGCGAGGAAGTCGCCGAACGCGAGCGCCCCGTCGAGGAGCGCGCGGCGGGCGGCCTCGCGTACCGCGGCCGGCACCCGCTCGCGCCCGCGGGCGGCGAGCACGCCGGTCTCCTCGAACAGCTCGCGCGCGGCGCAGGCGACCAGGCGCGCGTCCTCGCCGGTGGCGCCCTCCACCGGCACGCGCGCGTCCTCCGGGTCGAGCCGCCCGCCCGGGAACGCGTGCCAGCCGCCCGCGAAGCGGAGGTCGCGCCCGCGCCGGACCAGGAACACCTCGCGCCCGCGCGACCCGTCGCGGTGGAGCACCACCGCCGTCGCCAGCACCGGCTCGGGCGGCGGCGGCGGCGGGGGCAGGCCGGGGAACGTCATCGACATCGCGGGCCCTCCGGCCGCGCCGGGCGCGACGCGATCAGATCCGGACCAGCTCGCGCTGGATCTTGCCGAACACCTTGGGGCCGTCCGGGGCGAGGAACACGTCGATCTCGCAGCGGACGCCGAGCCCCTCGTCCGGCAGGTAGACGCCCGGCTCGATGGAGAAGGCCAGCCCGGGGATGAGCGTGCGCGTGTCGCGGGTCTCGAGGTCGTCGAGGTTGACGCCGTCGCCGTGCACGTTCGTACCGATCGAGTGGCCGGTGCGGTGCACGAAGCGCTCGCCGTAGCCCTTCGACCAGATGAAGTCGCGCACCGCGCGATCGACCTCCCAGCCCTGCAGCGTGCGCCCGTCGCGGAACGCCTGCTCCACCGTGGCGAGGCCGACGTCGCGCGCCCCGGAGACGACGTCGAACACCTCCTGCACCTTGGCCGGCGGCTTCTCCCCGCAGTAGCCGACCCAGGTGATGTCCGCGTAGACGTCGCGCGGGCCCGTGCCGCGGGCCCACAGGTCGATGAGCACGAGGTCGCCGCGCTCGATGGGCGTGGGCGTGGCCTCGGAGGGCACGTAGTGCGGGTCGCCGGCGTGGCCGTTCACCGCCACGATGGGCGGGTGGTCGGTCTCGAGGCCGGCGGCGGCGAAGCGCTCCATCAGGAAGCGCTGCACCTCGGTCTCCAGGATCCGCTCGCCCTTGCGCTGCGCGGCGCCGATGCGCTGGAACGCCTCGTCCTTGGCCGCGTCGATGGCTGCGAGCGCGCGCCGGTGGCTCTCCACCTGCGCGTCGTCCCAGCGGCACAGGAAGCGCTGCACCAGCTCGGCCGAGCTCACCACCTCGACGCCGTAGCCGCGCACCAGCTCGAGCGTGCCGCCGTCCACCCGCGACAGGTACGGGATGGCGCCCTCCGGGCAGTACTCCATGGCGATGCGCGCCCGCGGCCCGAGCCCGCCGAGGAGCGCGCTCAGCTCGCCGCGGAGCGACTGCCAGGACGAGTAGCCGCGCCGCGCGCCGGGCACGTGGCGCGGGAACGAGCCCAGCTCGATCTGGTGCACGAGCGCCACCGGCTCGCCGGCGCGCGGCACGAGGTAGAACCAGCGCCGGGTGAGCATGTGGCCGGCGAGGTCGAGCGCGTTCACCGCGGTCGGGTTCTGGCCGTGGAAGTCGTAGAGCAGCCAGCCGTCGAGCTTCGACTCGGCCAGCGCGCGCTGCAGGGCGGGGATGTCCATGCGGTTCTCCTGCGAAGGGGCGCCCGGGGGGCCGGCCGCGCCGCTACACCGGCACGCGGTAGCGCTGGGCGGGCCCGCGGTCGGACGGGTGGGTGATCTCGTGGAGGCGGATCGAGTTCGTCTGGCCGGGCAGGCCGAGCGGCGAGCCGTGCACCAGCGCCACCCGGTCGCCCGGCTTCACCAGCCGCTCCTCGAGCAGCCGGTCGGAGACGATCTCCGCCATCAGGTCGGCGTTCTTCACCGGCTCCATCACCTTCGGCAGCACGCCCCAGTAGAGCGCCAGGCGCCGGCGGATGGACTGGTCGGGGGAGAACGCGACGATGGGCACGCGCGGGCGGAAGTGCGCGAGCAGCCGCGCCGTCTCGCCGCGCAGCGTGAAGCAGCAGATGGCCACCGCGCCGGCGGCCTCCGCCGCCTCGCACGCCGCGGCGGCGGTCACCAGGTTGAACGGGGCCGGGCGGGCCGGCGGCGGGATGCGCGCGTGGAGCGCGGCCGGCGTGCCCGCCTCGGCCTCGCGCACGATCCGGTCCATCATCTGCACCGCCGCGAGCGGGAAGCGGCCGCTGGCGGTTTCGCCGGACAGCATTACCGCGTCGGCGCCGTCCCAGATCCCGTTCGCCACGTCGGAGGCCTCGGCGCGGGTGGGGCGCGGGTGCTCGATCATCGAGTTCAGCATCTGCGTGGCGATGATCACCGGCTTGCCGGAGGCGTTCGCCTTCGAGCAGATCTCCTTCTGGAGCAGCGGGACGCGCTCCGGCAGGATCTCCACGCCCAGGTCGCCGCGGGCCACCATCACGCCGTCGGCCGCGGCGATGATGGCGTCGAGGTTGTCGATGGCCTCGGGCTTCTCGATCTTGGCGATGATCGGCACCACCCGGCCGGCGCGCTCCATCTCGTCGCGGCAGAGCGCGATGTCCTCGGGCGTGCGCACGAACGAGAGCGCCACGTAGTCCACGCCGTGCGAGATGCCGAACGCCACGTCGGCGCGGTCCTTCTCGGACAGCGCCTCGGCGCGCAGCGCCACGCCGGGCAGGTTGATGCCCTTGTGCTCGCCCAGCCAGCCGCCCTCCACCACCTCGGTGCGCACGCGCACGCCGTCGGTGGCGAGCACCCGGAACTCGAGCAGGCCGTCGTCCACCAGCAGGCGGTCGCCGGCGCGCACGTCCTCGGCGAGGTGCGGGTAGGTCGTGGAGACGAGGTGGGCGTCGCCGGGCAGCTCGCCCTCGGTGGTGATGACGAGCTCCTGCCCGGCCTCGACCTGCACGCCCGCCTTCCCGGCCTTCAGCGGGCCGGTGCGGATCTTCGGGCCCTGCAGGTCCTGCAGCACGGCCACCGCCTTGCCGAGGTGGCGGGAGGCGGCGCGGATCTTGTCGAGCATCCGCGCGTGGTCCTCGTGGCGGCCGTGGGAGAAGTTCAGGCGGGCGACGTCCACCCCCTGCTCGAGGAGCCTGGCGAGCACGTCCGGCTCGCCGGACGCGGGTCCGAGGGTGGCGACGATCTTGGCGCGGCGCATGGAAGGAGTCTTTTAACGCCAGGCCGCGAACTGCGTCCACGATCCCGCCTGCCGCGCGCAGGTGCCGCGCCGGTGCCACGACTGGACGTGCACCACGTTCCAGGGCTCGGCGCGGAGCCCGACGTACACCTGGGCCCTCCGTCCGGCGGCCAGCGTCACCACGGGTATGGACTGCGTCACGCGCAGCATGTCGGCGTCGTACACCATGCCGCACTTCGCCGGCTCGGACTCGGTCCAGTTCGGGAGCACCTCGAAGAAGGGGATGTCCTCGGTGCCGACGAACGGCCCGAGCAGCGCCGGCACGCCGGGCATGCCGTTCGCGAGCGTGTAGGCCGACTCGCCGACGAGGAAGTCGTAGCTCCGCGCCGTCTCGCCGGTCGCGATCCGCAGCGCGGGGATGGTGAGCGGCTCGCGCTCGGGGCCGGTGCCGGCCGGGTCCACGTTCATCTCCACCGTCACGGTCAGCCCGGCCAGGCGCGGCGGGAAGGCCAGGTCGGGCACCGCCGCGGGATCGAACGTGAACGTGACCGCCTCGAGCGTGTGCGTGCCGTTCATGTCGTCCACCACCGCCTGGTCCACCCGCAGGGTGGTGGGCGAGGGGAGGCTGGCCGGGCCGGTCACCACGATGAACCCGGCGCCGGAGAGCGGGTCCACCAGCGAGGCGCCGTCCGGGCCCTCCGCGCGGATTCGGAACGGCGTGGTCTCGACGTCGCGGGTGGCGCAGCCGGCGAGCGCCGCCAGCGCGAGCGCCGCCGCGATGGCGGCCCGCCGCCGCCCGTGCCCGCCGTGCCGTCCGCTAGAGCGCATAGCCGACCCGCAGCCTCCACTGGCCCATGCCCGAGCGGTGCGGCCGGGCCAGGACGTAGCCCTCGGCGCCGACCACGAAGCGCCCGAGCACGCGCTCGACGCCGAGGCCGATCTCCTCCTCGCGCTGCCACGCGTCGGCGCCCTCGACCTTGCGGCTCATGGTGCGGACCCCCAGCCGCGCGTACGGGCTGAGCAGGTCGAAGGTGGCGCCGAGCAGGATCTCGCCGCGGACCGTGGTGAACGAGACCACCTCCGCCGGCTTGGAGATGAACACCTGGCCGCCGGTGACCTGGACCGTGAGGCGCAGGTCCTCCTCGGCGATGGGCGAGAAGCGCAGGCCGCCCTGCAGCTCGCGCTGGCCGCCGAACCCCTTCTCGTACAGCGGCATCGCGTCGATGCGCAGCACGAGGTCGAGCGCCGCGCCGAGGCCCACGCCCAGGCCGACGCCGCTCCGCAGCCAGCCCACGTCGCCGGACACCATGGCGCGGGCGCGCGGCAGCGGCCCGAGCGCGAGCGAGCGCATCGGCTCGTCGGGCTCGAAGTCGTCGTCCTTCGCCGCGGCCGGGGCCGCGAGCGCCGCGCACGGGAGCGCGAGCAGCAGCGCGATGAGGGGGAGCGGGCGCACGTTCGCCCGAAGGTTGGCACACTCGGTGGGGCGGGCGCAGCGGGCGCCCCCCCTCCCTGTGGGGTCCGGCTACCTGGCGCGGGACGCTCCCGCGAGGTAGCGTCCGCGCTCCGCATGAAGCTGCCGCAGGCGTTCTACGCGCGCGACACGCGCACCGTGGCGAGGGCGCTGCTGGGGAAGGTGCTCGTGCACCTCGACGGCGGGGTGCGTCGCGCCGCGCGCATCGTCGAGACCGAGGCGTACCACGGGCCCGAGGACCGGGCCTCGCACGCCCGCGCCGGCCCGACGCCGCGCGCCGCCATCATGTTCGGCCCGCCCGGCCGCGCGTACGTGTACCTGATCTACGGAACGTCCCACTGCATGAACGTGGTGACCGGGCCGGAGGGCTTCCCGTC
Organism: Anaeromyxobacter sp. PSR-1; assembly: GCF_000964525.1. Taxonomy (GTDB): domain Bacteria; phylum Myxococcota; class Myxococcia; order Myxococcales; family Anaeromyxobacteraceae; genus Anaeromyxobacter. The sequence continues at coordinate 454 of NZ_BAZG01000044.1, read as the reverse complement.
GGCGGTGCTGATCCGCGCGGCCGAGCCGATCGAGGGATGCCTGCACTCCACCCGCGGGCCCGGGAACCTGTGCCGCGCGCTCGCCATCCGGCGCGAGCACGACAACGGCCGCGACCTGTGCGGCGACGATCTCTTCCTCGAGGACGCGCCGGCGCCGCCGGAGGCGGTGGTGACCGGGCCGCGCGTGAACGTGGGCTACGCCGGGCCGTGGGCCGCGCGGCCCTGGCGCTTCGCGCTGCGCGGCAGCGCGTGGGTGAGCCGGCCGGCGCCGGCCGGGGCCCGCGGCGCTAGGGCGCCCGCTCCGGCCCCGCGTCCGCGCCGCCCGCGCGGAAGCGGCCCTTGAGCAGCCGCCCGTCGCGCGCGTCCAGCACCACCCGCGCGAAGTCGCGCGGGCCCGCGACGTCCACGTGCCAGCGCGCGGCGGGCTCGTCGAGGTACGCGTGCTTCACCGTGT
>NZ_BAZG01000045.1 GCF_000964525.1 Anaeromyxobacter sp. PSR-1 | reverse complement strand
GGCGTCCCCAGCGCGCGGGCGGCGGCGCGCGCGGCGGCCTCCACCGCCGGGACGGCCGCGGCCACCGCGGGGGTGAGCCCCTCGCCCACCTCGTCCAGGATCTCGACCTCCACCGCGACGAGCTGGATCCGCGACGGCACCGGCGCGCCGGCGGCGCGGGCCCGAGCCACCGCGGAGGGGAGGCCGATGGCGTGCGGCGACGGGCCGCCGGGCGCGTGGATGGCCTCGAGCGGCAGCGCGTGCACGGTGCCGGGCGCCGCCGTTCCGGTGCGCACCGCGTCCACCACCACCACGCGGTCGAAGCCCTCCATGTCGTCGAGCAGGTACAGCCCGGCCTGCGCGCTGGTCCGGACCTCGACGCCCGGCTCCGGGCGCGCCGAGAGCCGCGCGGCCACGTGCAGCGCCACCGCGTCGTCGCGGCGGAGCGGGTTGCCCAGGCACAGGATCAACACGTGGTTCACGACCGCCTCATGGCAGCAATCGCTCGCCATCCGCCCGCCCCTCGACAGGCTCGGGGCGAGCGGCCTTCCGAAGCGCCGCTCGCGGTGAGCCCGTCGAACCGCGAGCGGGACCGAGGCGCGCGTTCACCGCCATCCGTCCGCGTCCTCCGGCACGCGCCGCCGGATCACCTCGCGCACCGCGCCGTCGGCGCCGCGCACCGTGACCACCAGCGGCAGCTCGCCGGGCAGCGCGTGCGACGCGCAGGCGTTGCAGGGATCGTAGGCGCGGAACGCCATCTCGAGGCGGTTCAGCAGCGCCGCGTCCACCTTCCCGCCGCGGATGAGCCCCTTCGCCGCCTTGCGCACCGAGACCTGCACCGGCGCGGCGTTGTGCTGGGAGGCGACCACCAGGTTCGCGGCGGTGAGGATCCCGTCCGCGCCGGCGGCGTAGTGGTGGAAGAGCGTGCCCCGCGGCGCCTCCACCGCGCCGACGCCCTCGCGCGGCCCGGGCAGCGGCGCCGGCACCTCGCGCACGTGCGGATCGCCGAGGCGCGGGTCCTCCGCGAGCTGCTGCGCGGTCTCCGCCGCCTGGAGCGCCTCGACCAGCCGCGCCCAGTGGAACGCGAGCGTCTGGTGGGCCGGCCAGCCCAGCGCCTCGAACAGCCGCTGCCGCTCCGCCTCGGCGCGCGGCGTCGCCATGGCGCGCGCCACGTTGAGCCGCGCCAGCGGGCCGACGCGGTAGAGGCCGGTGTCGTCGCCCTCGGTGAACCCGGTCCAGCCCTTCGCCTTGAGGTACGTGAGCTTCGCGTAGGTCCAGGGCTCGACCCGCTCGGCCAGGTGGTCGAGCCAGTCGCGCGGCGCGAACGCCGCGAGCTCGCGGCCGGCCGGATCGATCACCCGCAGCCGCCCGTCCAGGAACGCGAGCCGGCCGTCGTCGTCCACCATGCCCATCGAGTGGCAGCGGACCCGGTACGCCTCGCTGGCGAGCGCCTCCGAGTACTCCGGGTGGTCGAGCACCGCGGCGCGGAACGAGGCGAGCGTGTCCTCGGCGAAGCGCACCAGCCCGGGCGCGAGCGCGCGGGCCCGCTCCACCGTGGCGGCGTCCACCGCCTTCGAGATGCCGCCCGGCAGCGCGAACACCGGGTGCACGGTGCGCCCGGCCAGCGCCGCCATCAGCTCGCGCGCCTCGCGCCGGGCCGAGAGGATGCGCTTCCCGAGGTCGGCGCCCACCTTCGCGAGCACGCCCAGGATGTTGCGCATGGGCGCGGGCGCGTCGGAGCCGGCGTAGAAGTCCGGGCCGCCCATGTACCAGTAGTGGAGGAGGTGGTCCTCGAAGATGAAGAGCTGGTAGTAGAGCGCGCGCGCGAGCCGCGCCGCGGGCGGCGGCTCGACCCCGTACAGCGCGTCGAGCGCCTGCACCGCGGCGATGTGGTGGGCTGCGGGGCACACGCCGCACACGTGCGCGGTGAGCTGCGGCATCTCCTCGGCCGGCCGGCCCACGCAGAAGCGCTCGAAGCCGCGCAGCTCCGGGACCTGCAGGAACGCGCTCTCCACGTCGCCCCGCTCGTCGAGCAGGATCTCGATCTTCCCGTGCCCCTCGAGCCGGGTGATGGGGTCGATGGTGATCCGCCGCGTCACGGGCCCGCCTCGCCTTCCGGCCCGGCCGGCCCGGCCGGCCGCACCCGCCGCGGCAGGAGCGCCGCCGCGTAGGAGTAGCGCCAGAACGTGCCCGCCGGATCCGGCACCGCCGCCCCGAGCGCCGCCGGGTCGGCGCCGCCCAGCAGCGAGGCGAAGCCGGAGAGCATGGCCGCGCCGCCGTCGCGCACGCCGTCGAGCGGCCCGAAGCAGCCGCGGCAGGGCATCCCGGCCTCCACGCACCCGGGCTGGCAGCCCTGGCGCGTCGCCGGGCCCATGCACACGAGCCCCTGGGCGAGGAAGCAGAGGTCGGGATCGACGGCGGAGGTGGCGAGCCGGCGCAGCGCGTGGAGCTCGATGCGCTCCGGCCGCGAGCCCTTGCGCGGGCAGTCCTCGCAGAGCGAGACGTCCGGCGCGAGCACCGCGCCGCGCGGCGGCGGCGCGTCCCCGAGCAGCGCGTCGAGCGCGGCCTGCACCACCGCCGGCGAGGGCGGGCACCCGGGCACGGTGTAGTCCACCGGGACCACGTCCGCGAGCGTGAGCGTGCGCGGCAGGAGCACCGGCAAGGAGAGCGTCGCCGCGTCGGCCCCGGCGCCCGCGCGGACGGGCCCGCCGGGCAGCGGCGCGTCCGGGTTCGAGACGCTGGGCGGCGCGCGGTAGGCGGCCTCGAGCAGCGCCTCCGGCTCGGACAGGTTCCCGAGCCCCACCACGCCGCCGAGGTGCGCGCAGGCGCCGAACGCGACCACCGTGCGCGCCTTCCGGCGCAGCAGCCGCGCCCAGTCCGCCTGCTCGTCGAGGCGCACCGCGCCGTTCACGAACGCGAGGTCGATCCCGCCGTCCGGCAGCGCCTCCACGTCGGCGCGCTTGTGGTCGGTCGCGACCGGCCAGAGCACCACCTCGACGCGCTCCAGCAGGCCGGCGAAGCCGTCGCCCAGGTCCACCACCGCCTCCTCGCAGCCGCCGCAGGAGGCGTTCCAGTAGAAGGCGACGCGCGGCTTCCCGGGCGCGCGCGGCGGCAGCGCAGACGGCGCGGGCCCTGCCTCGGCGAGCGCGGCGCCGGCGCCGTCGAGCGCGCGGCGCGCGTAGTCGAGCGGCCCGAGCGCACGGAGCGCGGCGGTCATCTCGCGGACCTCGCCGGCGAGCCGCTCGGCCTCGGTCGCGCCGGCCCAGGTCATCCGGAAGCGCTCGGGCTCGATCCCCGCCTGCTCGAGCGCCCGCGCCAGCACCGCGCCGCGGGCGGCGGCCCGCAGGTTTCCGTCGAGGTAGTGGCACTCGCCCGGGTGGCAGCCGGCCACCAGCACGCCGTCGGCGCCCTCGCGGAACGCCTGGAGCACGAAGCCCGGCTCCACCCGCCCGGTGCACATGACGCGCACCGTGAGCAGGCTCTGCGGCATGTCGAGCCGCTGCTGCCCGGCCCGGTCCGCGGCGGCGTACGCGCACCAGTTGCACAGGAACGCCACGATGCGCGGCTCGTGCGCCACCCCGCTCACCTCCCCGCCAGCAGCGCGGAGATCTCCGCGGCGATCTGGGCGCGGGTGAAGTGCCGGGCGCTGGCCGCGCCGGTCGGGCAGGCCGCCGCGCACGTGCCGCAGCCGCGGCAGTCCACCGCCAGCACCCTCGCCTTCCCGTCCGCGCCGTCGATCACCATCGCGCCGAACGGGCAGGCGGCCACGCACATTCCGCAGCCGCCGCACAGCGCCGCGTCCACCTCGGCCGCGAGCGGCTCCAGCGCCCGGCGCTCCCCCGGCCGCAGCGTGGCGAGCACCTGTCCGGCCGCGGCGGCGCCGTCGCGGATGGCCTCGCGGATGCTCCGCGGGCCGGCGGCCGCGCCGGCCACGTAGACGCCGGCGGTGCGGGTGGCGGTGGGCTCGAACGGGCTCGCGCCGCCGTCGCCGAGGAAGCCGCGGCCGTCGGGCGCGAGGCGCAGGAGCGCGGCGAGCCCCGCGGCGCCGCTCGAGCCGCGCGAGGGCGCGTGCACCGCGACGAGGTCCGCCCGCCGGCGCGTGGTGCCGCCGCCGGGCTCGGCGAGGCGGACCTCGAGCGCGCCCGCCGCCGCGGCGACGCCGCCCTCGACGAGCGCGCCCGGGAGCAGCTCGACCCCGTCGCGCCGGAGCGCGGCCGCGAGGCCGGCGAGCTGCGGCGCGCGATCGAGCCCGCCCGCGACCGCCACGCGGGCCGAGGGCAGCCGGGCGCGGACGCGCTGCGCGAGCTTCAGCACCTCGCGCAGCGCCAGCTCCCCGTCCGCCTCCGCCGCGGTGGTGGCGAGCAGCACCGCCTCCGGCGTCCGCCCGCCCGCGCCGCGCAGGGCGCCGCCGCTGGGGCCGTCCGGGTGCAGCATCCGCTCGAGCTGGTAGGAGGACACGAGGCCCTCCGGCCCGTCCACCGCGCCGGGCTCGAGGCCGGTCGCGATCACGATCGCGCCCACCTCGACCTCCCGCAGGCGAGGCGCCTCGTCGAGGCGCACCGCGCCGAACGGACAGGCCCCGGCGCAGGCCGCGCAGCCGGGCGGGCACGCGGCGCGGTCCACCACCGCCGCGTGCGGCAGGCACCCCGGGTACGGCAGGTGGATGGCCTTGCGGGCCGGCCCGCCGCCGGACGGCTCCGCCACCTCGACCGGGCAGGCGGCGCCGCACACCTCGGCGCAGCCCAGGCACGCCGCCGGATCCACGTGGCGCGGCGCGACGGCCAGCTCCACCGTGAACCGCCCGGCCGAGCCGCGCACGCGCCGGACCTCGGCGCCGGTCACCACCTCGACGCGGTCGGAGTGCAGGACGCGATCGAGCGCCGGCTCCATGAAGCAGCTCGCGCAGGCGAGGTCCGGGAACACCTCGTCGAGCCGGTTCGCGAGGCCGCCCAGGGCGTGCGCGCGCTCCACCAGCACGACCTTCCGGTCCTTCTGCGCGAGCGCCAGCGCCGCCGAGATCCCGGCCGCGCCCCCGCCCACGACGAGCGCGTCGGCGCTCACCTCGACGTCGGCCTCCGGCAGCGGCCGCTGCAGCGCCACCCGCGCCAGGCCGGCGGCCACGAGGCGCCGCGCGCGCGCGGTCACGTCCGCGGGCGCGCCGCCCAGCCACTCGGCCTGCTCGCGCAGGTTCACCATGTGGAGCTGCCAGGGCGAGCGCCCCGCGCCGGCGAGGACGCCGCGGAACGTGTGCTCGTGCTCGCGCGGCGAGCAGGCCCCCAGCACCACGCGATCCAGCCCGCGCGCGCGGATCCGCCCGGCGAGCCAGGCCTGGCCCTCCGGCGAGCAGAGCACGTCGTGGACCGCCACGTCGGCGGCGGCCGGGAACGCGCCGGGCGCGGAGAGATCGGGCAGGCGCACCGCGCGCCCGAGGTTCGGGCCGCAGCGGCAGAAGTAGAGGCCGATCCGGCTCGGCGACGCCATCGTGGTTCCCGCGGCGCGCCCCACGGCAACGGCCGCCCGCTCTGCTCGCGGTTCGACAGGCTCACCGCGAGCGGTCTCCGGGTCCGCTCGCCCCGAGCCCCGTCGAAGGGCGGGCGGATCCCGCTCAGTACTGTATCTGGATCACCGTCTTCACGCCGTCGCCGCGGACCGAGAGCAGGGTCTTGCGGCGGCGCTCGCAGAAGGTGCGGATGTCCTTCTCGAACGTGGGGCAGTCGCCGGTGATCTCGACCATCGTGCCGGATGGCGTCTCGGCGGTCTCGACCGCCAGCTTCAGCACCGGCTGCGGGCAGCGCATGCCGCTGCAGTCGATCTTCATGATGGATCCCACCGCTCGCTTCCTCCCGGGCCGGACGCGACCGGACCGGTCCCCTTTCCGCCGGCGCGACCGGCGCGATCGGGACGGGCAGGGCTGGGTCGCGTTCGCCGGGCGGGACCATACCCGGCCGCTCCGCTCCACGTCAAACCCGGGCGGGGCACTCCCCGAGCGCCTTGACGACGCAGGGAATCCCCGTGTCGACGCGGAGTTACGGCGCAGCGTGGCGAATGGCAGGCGACCGGGCGGGCGCCGGGCGGGACGTCAGTACTTGGCGTCCTCCGCCTCGATGAGGCGGTAGATCTCGGCCGCGCCGGGCGCCTTCATGATCGCCTCGCGGAACGCCGGGTTCTTGAAGATCCGGCTGATCCGGGCGAGCGCCTTGAGGTGCGTGCCGGCCGAGTTCTCGGGGGCGAACAGGGCGAAGAACAGGTGCGTCGGCTTCCCGTCGATGGCGCGGAAGTCCACGCCGCCGGCGGACCGGCCGAAGCTCGCCATGAGGCCCGGCAGGCCCGGGACCTTGCCGTGCGGGATGGCCACGCCCTCGCCGATGCCGGTGGAGCCGAGCTTCTCGCGATCGAGGAGCGTCTCGACGAGCCGCTGCCCGTCCACCTTCTGGCTGGCCGCGAGCGGGCGGCACAGCTCGGCCAGCACGGCGGGCGCCGCCTGCCCGGAGAGGCTGGCGATCACGGCGTCGGACCGGAGGAACTCGACGATCTTCATGGCGGACCGGCGTCAGCTAACACAGGTGGCAACGTGTGGGCAAGAAGGCAAGGCGACGGCGGCGTCGCGCCGGAGCCGCGACGGGCGGGACGCGGCGCCACGGGGACGCCGCGCCCCGCCGCCGCGATCAGGCCGGGCGCGCCTCGATGAGGCCGACGTTCCCGTCGTCGCGCCGGTACACCACGTTGATGCTCCGGTCCTCCGTGTTCTGGAACACGTAGAAGTTCGCGTCGAGGAGGTCGAGCTGGAGGATGGCCTCGTCGAGCGACATGGGCTTCGCCTGGAACTCGGTGCTCTTGATGACCTTGTGGCTCGGGCGCGAGGGGTCCTCGAGGATCCCGAGCACGTCGTGCCGCACGTCCAGCGTCGGGCGCTCCGCGGCCGCGGCGGCGGCCTTGTGGTTGAGGAGCTTCTCCTTGTGCTTCTTCAGCTGCCGCTCGATCTTGTCGGCGGCCGCGTCGATCGACGCGTACATGTCCCCGGTCTTGGCGGTGCCGCGCAGCAGGAAGCGCCCCGCCTTCACGGTCAGCTCTGCGTGGTGCTTCAGGTTCTCCAGGTGGAGGACCGCGTACGCCTCGGTCGGCCGGTCGATGTACTTCTGCACCCGTTCGACGCGATCGCGGACGTGGGCCTTGAGGGCTTCGGTGGGATCCAGATGCCGGAAGGTGATGTTCACCTGCATGAACCGCCTCCTTGGGAGGACCGCAAATGCTTCGGCCGCGGTCCGGCGGGTGCTGTGTCCCGTCGGTGCCGCGGCCGCGAATGCTGCCGGAGCTGGCAACATGTCGAGGTCATAATAGCCCAGCGCCGCCGGGATCGATCCCGGTCTTCGACGGCGATCCGGCCTGACGGGGCGTCGGGCCGCCGCGATCGGGCGACCGGCCGTCCGGCCGCGGGCGGGGCCGCCCCGCCGCCGGTCACCGGACACGGGGACGCGGAGGCGCCTAGAAGTACTTCTTGCGCTTCGAGCTGGGCAGGATGCCCAGCACCTCGCGGTACTTCGCGACGGTGCGGCGGGCGATCTCGATGTTCTGCCCCTTCAAGAGCTCGACGATCTTCTGGTCCGAGTGCGGGTGCTTCGGGTCCTCGGCCGCCACGATCTGGCGGATGTGGTTCTTCACCGCCTCGCTCGCGATCTCGTCGCCCCCGGTCTTCTGGATGGCCGAGTTGAAGAAGAACTTCAGCTCGTAGATGCCCTGCGGCGTGTGGACGTACTTGTTCGTGGTGACGCGCGAGACGGTGGACTCGTGCATCCCGATGTCCTCGGCCACGTCGCGCAGGATGAGCGGCTTCAGGTGCGCGATCCCCTTGTCGAGGAAGTCGCGCTGGAACTTCACGATCGACTCGGTGACCTTGTAGATGGTCCGCTGCCGCTGGTGGATGGAGCGGATGAGCCACACCGCGCTGCGCAGCTTCTCCTGGATGTACTCCTTGGCCTTGCCCGCCTCGCCGTTCTTGAGCGCGGCGCGGTACATGCCGGAGATGCGCAGCTTCGAGAGGCCGTCGTCGTTGAGGACGGTGACGTACTTGTCGCCCATCTTGTGGACGTAGACGTCGGGGGTGATGTACTGCGCCTCCTCGCCGGAGTAGGCGCGGCCCGGCTTCGGCTCGAGGCGGCTGATCACCTTGACCGCCTTCACCACCTCCTCGATGGGAACCTTCAGGTCCTTGGCGATGGCCTGGTAGTTCTTCGACTCGAGGTGCTTCAGGTGGCGCTCGATGATCGCGACGATCTCGGGCGTGTCGGCGTTCAGCGCGACCACCTGGATCATCAGGCACTCGCGCAGGTTGCGGGCGGCGACGCCGAGCGGATCGAACGTCTGCACCTTCCGCAGCACCCGCTCGGCGACCTCGATCCCCTGCCCCGACTCGAACGCCACCCGCACCAGCGGATCGCGCGAGGTGGCCTCGTCGGCCTCGCCCTCCACCGCCGGCATCTTGAAGTAGCCGTCGTCGTCGAGGTTCCCGATGATGAGCATCGCGACCTGCTCCTCCTCGGGCGTGAAGTTCGAGAGGCGCAGCTGCCAGACCAGGTGGTCGACGAGGTCGGTCTTCTTGGTGAGCGTGGCCTCGTAGCCGGGCAGCTCCTCGTCGGAGAGGCCGCGGTTGGACGGCGCGGTGTGGCCCTGGAGCTGGTACTGGTCGAGGTACTGGTCCCAGTCGATCTCGTTCGCGCCCTCCTCGCCCTTCACCTCCTCGGCCTTCTCCGCCTCCTTGTGCTCCGGCTTCGCCTCGATCTCGGCCTGCTCGGCGGGGCTGGCGCCGTCGGGCACCGCCTGCTCGTCGTTCTCGTCCGCCCCCTCCAGCATGGGGTTCTCGGTCATCTCGGTGCGGATGAGATCGACCAGCTCCATGCGCGAGAGCTGCAGGAGCTTGATGGCCTGCTGCAGCTGGGGCGTCATCACCAGCTGCTGGGTCATCTTGAGGTGCTGCTTCAGCTCGAGGCTCATCGAGGCTCCGCTGGCTGGTGGTCGTCCAGCCTGAACTTGTCGCCGAGGTACACCGCCCGCGCCCGGGGGCTGGCGGCGATCTCGACCGGCGTGCCCTGCTCGAGGATCGACCCCGAGGAGAGGATGTACGCGCGCCCGCAGATGCCGAGCGCCTCGCGCACGTTGTGGTCGGTGATGAGGACGCCGATGCCGCGATCGCGCAGGCCGCCGATGAGGCGCTGCAGCTCGCCCACCGCGATCGGGTCCACGCCGGCGAACGGCTCGTCGAACAGGATGTACCGCGGGTTGGAGAGCAGGCTCCGCGCCACCTCGGCGCGGCGGCGCTCGCCGCCGGAGAGCTGCTCGCCCAGCGAGTCCGCCACCTTCTCCAGGCGGTACTCGGCGAGCAGCGCCGCGGCGCGCTCGTTCCGCTCGGCGCGCCCGACGCCGAGCGCCTCCAGCACGCCCACGAAGTTCTGCCGGACGGTGAGCTTGCGGAAGATCGACGCCTCCTGCGGCAGGTACCCGACCCCGAGCCGCGCGCGCCGGTGCATGGGCAGGCGGGTGAGGTCGTGCTCGCCGAGCGTCACCTTCCCCTTCTCCGGCACCACCAGCCCCACCACCATGTTGAACGAGGTGGTCTTGCCGGCGCCGTTCGGGCCGAGCAGCCCCACCACCTCGCCGGGCGCGACGTGGAAGGACACGCCGTCCACCACGCGGCGGCCGCGGTAGGACTTCACCAGCCCCTCGGCCCTGAGGAGCGCGTCGCCGCCGGCCGCGGTCACTTCCCCTGCTCCTTGCGCTGCGCGTCCAGCTCGCGCCGCCGCTGCTCCACCTCGGCGCCCGGCACGGTGATCCGGACCGGCGCGCCGCCGCCCTCCAGCTTCACCTCGTCGTTGCGCAGCTCGTACACGAGCCGCTTCCCGTGCGCCTCGGTGCCGCGGTCGCGCAGCACCGCCGCGCCGTCGCAGGTCACCCGCGCGGCCGCGTGCTCGTAGGTGGCGGTCTGGCAGGTCACGGTGCGCTCCCCGCGGACCAGCTTCACGTCGCCGCGGCACACCGCGGTCTCGATCACGCCCGCCTCGTCGTTCTTCGCCTCGAGGCGCGCGCAGGTCAGCACCGCGTCGTCGCGGGTGAGGGTCACCGGCTTGCCGGTGAAGATCACCTCGCGGCGCTGGAACGCGTAGCGGACCTCGGCGGCGTCCACCCGGTAGTCGGGCGCCGCCCGGGCCGCGGCCCTCGCGGCGGGCTTTCCCTGGGCCGGCGCCGGGGCGGCGCCGAGCAGCGCGGCGGCGAGGAGCGCGATCACCGCGGCTCTCCCCCGCCGGTCAGCCGCGGGCTCCCGCCCAGCGTCAGCTCGCCGGTGCCGGCGTCGAGCACGAACCCGGTGCCCTGGAGCCGGTAGCCGCGCCCGTCCACCGTGAGCGCCTGGTCCCCGCGGACCATCCCGCCCTCGCCCTCCGGCGTGTACCGGGCGCTGGGCGTCCGGGCCACGGTGTCGAGGTGACGCACCGTGACACCGCCGTGCGCCTCGAAGGTGTGAGCCGACAGGAACCCGGAGCCTTCCGGCGCGGCGATCCGCACCGGGTCCCCACCGCGCGGGAGGACGGCCACGACGTCCCGGGCCTTGAGCTGGGTCGAGTCGCGCTCCAGCGTGGCGGTGCGCGCCTCGCCCTCGACGCGCAGGTCCGCCTCCCGCCACACGCGGAATCGAACCCCCTCGAGCATCAGCTCAGGCACCACGTCACGCGCCTCCACGGGCTGGGCGGGCTGGCATCCGGTGCCGAGCCCGAGCGCGAGAGCGGCGGCCAGCCCGGCCGCCGTCCGCATCCAAAGCCGCTGAAACATAGCATTCTTTCCTTGCTGGATCGACGGGCACAGACCTTGCTTTATGCCCGGCCGCCCTAGCCGCGTGAAAGCTCAGCGCTTTTCGGCATTGCCTTTGCTTGGGGACCGCCGGCCTGGTTCTCGCCTTCGGGGCGCGTCTTCCAGCGCTGGTGCATCCACACCCACTCGGCCGGGCTCCGCCGGATGGCTGCCTCCAGGGCGGCGGAGCAGGCGGCGGTGAGCCGGACCGCCTCGGCCTCGCGGTCGGGCGGGTCGGCGGCGAACGGGATCTCCACGCACTCGAGGAGGTGGCCGTCGCCGGCGCGCGGCCCCCGGCGCCGGATGGTGCCGACCACCACCGGCGCGCCGAAGCGGAGCGCGAGGTCGGCCGCGGCGCGCGGCGTGTACGCGAGCCGGCCGAAGAACGGGACGAACAGGCCCTGGACCTTCGTGTCCTGGTCGATGAGCAGCCCGAGCGCCTTCCCCTGCCGGAAGGTGCGGATGATGGCGCGGCCGGTGTCGGGGTTCTCGCGCCAGAGCGTGGTGACCCCGCCGGCGGCGCGGAAGCGCTCGGCCACCCGGTTCAGCGCGGCGTCGCCGCCGGCCTTGGCGATGACGGCGTTCGGGATGCCGGCCCGGGCGATGCGGCGGGCGAGGAGCTCCCAGCTCCCCACGTGGCCGGTGACGAACACCATGCCGCGGCCGCGCGCGATGACCTCCTGCAGCAGCCCGGGCGGCGACAGCTCGACGTAGGTCTCGAGCCGCGCGTCGTAGCTGCGGATGGCGGCGAGCTCGAGCGCGGTGCGCCCGAGGTGCACGAACATCGCGCGGACGATGGCCTCGCGCTCGACCTCGGGCTTCTCCGGGAACGCGACGGCGAGGCTCCGGAGCGCGAGGCGGCGCGTGTCGCGGGCGAGGTGGTAGCCGGCGCGGCCCACCAGCCCGCCGAGCGCGAGGGCGGGGCCGAGGGGCAGCAGGCCCAGGATCCAGAGGGCGGCGCGGACCAGCGCGGAGCGGACGCTCCTCTTGATCCGCTTGCGGAGCGGTACGGCCATGGCGGGGCGCACGCTAGCACGGGATCCGGGGAGATCGGCAGCCCCGGGCGGCGCTCCGGGCTAGAGCCCGCGGGCGCGGAGCAGCAGGTCGCACAGCTCGCGGACCGCGCCGCGGCCGCCGGGGGCGGCGGTGACGAGGTGCGCGACCGCCTTCGCCTCGGGTCGCGCGTCGGCGGGGCAGGCGGCGAGGCCCACCTTCGCGAGCAGCGGCACGTCGTTCACGTCGTCGCCCATGTACGCCACCTCGGCGTCCGGGACGCCGAGGTGCGCGAGCCGCGCGTAGCCGGCCAGCTTGTCGCGCTCGCCGAACACGAGGTGCTGGAAGCGCAGCTCGCGGAGGCGCGCCTCCGAGGCCTTGCCCGGCCGGCCGGAGACGACCCCCAGCGCGACGTGCTCGCGCAGGAGCACGATCCCGTGGCCGTCCTTCACGTCGAACACCTTCAGCGCCTCGCCGTCCGGGCCGTAGTAGAGCCGGCCGTCGGTGAGCACGCCGTCCACGTCCAGCAGCAGCAGCCGGACGCGCGCGGCGCGGGCGAGGAGCTCGGCCTCGGTCACGGCTGCCCCAGCGCGTGCCGGATCGCCAGCACCTCGCGGAGCACGCGGTCGGCGGTGGGGAAGTCGAGCGAGTTGGGCCCGTCGGACTTCGCCACCGCCGGGTCCTCGTGGATCTCCATGAACAGGGCGTCGATGCCCACCGCGGCCGCCGCGCGCGCCAGCGGCGCCACGAACTGCCGGTCGCCGGCGGTGGTGTCGCCGCCCGAGCCCGGCATCTGCACGCTGTGGGTCGCGTCCATGCACACCGGCACGCCCAGCTCGCGCATCTGCACCAGGGCGCGCATGTCCACCACCAGGTTGCCGTAGCCGAAGGTGGCGCCGCGCTCGGTCAGGAACACGTTCTCGTTCCCGCCCTCGCGGCACTTCGCGATGGCGTGGCGCATCTCGCGCGGCGCGAGGAACTGGCCCTTCTTCACGTTCACGGCGCGGCCGTGGCGCGCGCAGGCGATGACGAGGTCGGTCTGCCGGCACAGGAACGCCGGCACCTGCAGCACGTCCACCACCTGCCCGGCCGGCTCCGCCTGCCAGGTCTCGTGCACGTCGGTGAGGCAGGGCAGCCCGGTCTCGCGCTTCACCGCCTGGAACGCGGCCAGCCCCGCCTCCAGGCCGGGGCCGCGGTAGCTCTTGCCGGAGGAGCGGTTGGCCTTGTCGAAGCTGGCCTTGAACACCACCGGCACGCCGTGCTTCGCGGCGAGCTCCTTCACGCGCCGGGCGTGGCGGAGGCCGTGCGCCTCGTCCTCCATGACGCAGGGGCCGGCGATGAGCAGCAGCGGCTGCCCGTCGCCCACGAGGTGCCCGCCCACGCGGGCCAGGATCGGCTGGGACATCGGCTATCCGTTCTTCCCGACCGGGAGCTTCTTCACCTCGGCCGAGGGCTGGCGCTGCTGCGCGTCGCGGTGCTCGAGGGCGGCCTTGACGAACCCCGCGAACAGCGGGTGCGGCGCGAAGGGCTTGGAGCGGAACTCGGGGTGGAACTGGCAGCCCACGAAGTGCTGGCCGGGCAGCTCGATCATCTCCACCAGGCCGAGGTCCGGGTTCACGCCCGAGAACACCATCCCGGCCGCCTCGAACTGGGCCCGGTAGTCGTTGTTGAACTCGAAGCGGTGGCGGTGGCGCTCGTGCACCAGGTCGGCGCCGTACAGCGCGCGGGCCTTGGTGCCCTCCTTCAGCGCGCAGGGGTACGCGCCGAGCCGCATGGTCCCGCCCTTGTCGGTCACGCCCTTCTGCCCCTCCATCAGCGTGACCACCGGGTGCGGCGTCTGCTCGTCGAACTCGAGCGAGTTCGCGCCGGCCAGGCCGAGCACGTTGCGCGCCATCTCGATGACGGCCATCTGCAGGCCGAGGCAGATGCCGAAGAACGGCACCTTGTGCTCGCGGGCGTACTTCACGCCGAGGATCTTCCCCTCGGTCCCGCGGATGCCGAACCCGCCCGGCACCAGGATCGCGTCCACCTTGTCCAGCTCGGAGAGGTCGCCCTCCTCCAGCTTGGTCGAGTCGATGAACGCCAGCTTCACCCGCGCGTCGTTGGCGATGCCGCCGTGGACCAGCGCCTCGTTGAGGCTCTTGTAGCTCTCGTGCAGCTCCACGTACTTGCCGACGATGCCGATCCGCACCTCGCCGCGGCGCGGGTTCTTCACCTTGTCGACGATGGTCTCCCAGCGCTCGAGGCGCGGGGCGCGGCTCCAGATGTTGAACAGCTCGGCCAGCTTGTCGTCGAGCCCCTCGCGGTGGAGCGAGAGCGGCACCTCGTAGATCGACGCGACGTCGAGCGCGGTGAACACCGCCGACGGGTCCACGTTGCAGAACAGCGCGATCTTGTCCTTCATGTCGCGCGGGATCTCGCGGTCGGAGCGGCACAGCAGCAGGTCGGGCTGGATGCCGATCTCGCGCAGCTCCTTGACGCTGTGCTGGGTGGGCTTGGTCTTCAGCTCGCCGGCGGCGGCGATGAACGGCACGAGCGTGAGGTGCGCGTAGACGGCGTTCTCCTCGCCCACGTCGTACTTCATCTGGCGGATCGCCTCGAGGAACGGCAGCGACTCGATGTCGCCGACGGTGCCGCCCACCTCGACGATGAGGATGTCCGCGCCGCCGGCGGCCTCGCGGATCACCGCCTTGATCTCGTCGGTGATGTGCGGGATCACCTGCACGGTCTTGCCCAGGTACTCGCCCCGGCGCTCGCGCTGGATGACGTTCTGGTAGATGCGGCCGGTGGTGTAGTTGTTCCGCCGGGTCATCTTGGCGCTGGTGAAGCGCTCGTAGTGCCCGAGGTCGAGGTCGGTCTCGGCGCCGTCGTCGGTGACGAACACCTCGCCGTGCTGGAACGGGCTCATCGTGCCCGGGTCCACGTTGATGTACGGGTCGAGCTTGAGGTGCTGGACCTCCAGCCCGCGGTTCTCGAGCAGCGCGCCGATCGACGCCGCCGAGAGCCCCTTGCCGAGCGAGCTCACCACGCCGCCGGTGACGAACAGGTACTTCGTCTTCTTTCCCCGCTTGACCATGTGCTCTCCCCGGATCACGCCCCCGCGGCCAGGAGCGCCCGCGCGCGCTCCAGGTCGCCGGGCGTGTCGATCCCGAAACCCCGGTAGCCGGTGTCGGCCACGCGGATGTCGTACCCGTGCTCCAGCGCCCGCAGCTGCTCGAGCGCCTCCTCCCCCTCGAGCCTGCCCGGCGCGAGCGCGGTGAACGTCTCCAGGAACGCGGCGGTGAACGCGTAGATGCCCACGTGGGCGCGGGCCAGCGCGCTCTCGCCGCCGGCGCGCCGGTGCGGGATGGGCGCGCGCGAGAAGTACAGCGCGTCGCCGCTCGCCCGCGTCACCACCTTGACGACCTGGGTCCGCTCCAGCTCGCCCTCGGCGAGCGGGCGGGCGAGCGTCGCCATCCGGACGCCGCCGGCCATCGCGTCGATGACCGCCTCGATGGCCTCCGGCTCGATGAGCGGCTCGTCGCCCTGCAGGTTCACCACGATCTCCGGCCGCGGCGCGAGCTTGCGCGCGGCCTCCGCCACCCGGTCCGTGCCCGTCGCGGCCGGTCCGGTCAGGATGGCCTCGCCCCCCGCGGCGCGGACGGCGCGCACGATCCGGTCGTCGTCGGTGGCCACGGCCACGACGTCCACCCCGCGGGCGCGCTTCGCGCGCTCGACCACATGGGCGATGAGGGGCTTGCCTGCCAGATCGGCGAGGGGCTTTCCCGGGAAGCGCGTGGCGCCGTACCGGGCCGGGATGATGACTGCGACGTGTCTCAAACCGGGACTGCAAAGTACGCGGGGGGATCCCCCGAGTCAACGGCAGGTTTCGAGCGGCCGAGAATCATTCAGGACGGGGCCGCGCCCCGCGCCACGGAGCGGAGCTCCGCGGGGCCGCGCCCGCGGGCTCGCGGGTGATTTTCGGGGGACGGCCGGCCTCCTAGCTTTCGACATGGCCCTCGTGCTCCACGTGGTCGGCGCCCGCCCCAACTTCATGAAGGTCGCCCCGCTCATGGCCGCGCTCTCCCGGCGGGGCGCGGCGCAGCGCCTCGTCCACACCGGCCAGCACTTCGACGAGCGGATGAGCGGCGTGTTCTTCGCCGAGCTCGGGCTGCCCCGCCCGGACCTCGACCTGGGGGTGGGCTCCGGCACCCACGGCGAGCAGACGGGCCGGGTGATGATCGCGTTCGAGCGGGCGCTGCTCGAGGCGGCGCCGCGGCCGGACCTGGTGGTCGTGCCCGGCGACGTGAACTCGACGGTGGCGGCCGCGCTGGTGGCGGCGAAGCTCGGGATCCCGGTGGCGCACCTCGAGGCGGGGCTGCGCAGCCACGACCGGACCATGCCGGAGGAGCTGAACCGGGTGGTCACCGACCACCTCGCCGACCTGCTGCTCACCCCGAGCCCGGACGCCGACGAGAACCTCGCGCGCGAGGGGGTCCCGGCGGCGCGGGTGGCCCGGGTCGGCAACCTCATGATCGACACGCTCCGCGCGCACCTGCCGCGCGCCCGCGCGCTTTCGGCCTGGCGCTACCTGGGCCTCGAGGAGGGCGGGTACGCCGTCCTCACGCTGCACCGGCCCTCCAACGTGGACGACCCCGCCGCGCTCGGCCGGCTGCTCGGCGCGCTGGCGGAGGTCGCGCGCGCGCTGCCGGTGGTGTTCCCGGTCCACCCGCGCACCCGCGCCCGCCTCGCCGACCCCGCGCTGGCCGGCGCCGCCGCCGCGCTCCGGCTGGTCGAGCCGCTCGGCTACCTCGAGTTCCTCTCGCTCACGAGCGCCGCGCGCCTGGTGCTCACCGACTCCGGCGGCCTGCAGGAGGAGTCCACCGCGCTCGGCGTCCCCTGCCTCACGCTGCGCGAGAACACCGAGCGCCCGGTCACCGTCAGCGAGGGCACGAACCACGTGGTGGGCACCGACCCCGGCCGCATCGTGGCGGAGGCCCGCCGCGCGCTCGACGGCGCCCCCGGGCGCGGACGCGTCCCGGCGCTCTGGGACGGGCAGGCGGGGGAGCGGGCCGCGGACGCGGTGCTCGCGTTCCTGGCGCGGGCCTGACGGCGCCGCGCGGGGCGGGGGCGTCGCAGCGGCCGCCGGTGTATGGTGCGCCGGTGACGCAGCAGGTCCGGGTCCGCTTCACGGTCGAGCCGAACTACGCGGGGTGGCGCCTCGATCGCTACCTCCAGGAGAAGATCCGCCGGCTCTCGCGCGAGCGGGTGCAGCGGCTCATCGCGCAGCGGCTCGAGACCGAGGACGGCCGCCGGCTGAAGCCCTCCACCCGCGTCGCGCCCGGCCTCTCCTTCGCGCTCCTCAAGGACGCCGAGGCCGAGCCGGACACGCCCCAGGAGTTCGGGGTGGTGCACGACGACGGCGCGCTGCTGGTGGTGGACAAGCCGGCCGGGCTGCCGGTCCACCCCACCGCGCGCTACGCCGCGAACACGTTCACCTCGCTGGCGCGCCTGCGCTACCCGGACCGCAAGGTCGATCCGGCGCACCGGCTCGACCGCGAGACCTCCGGCCTGCTCGCCTGCGGGACCGCGCCCGAGGTGACGAAGGTCCTGAAGCGCGACTTCGCGCACGCGCGCGTGCACAAGACCTACCTCGCGCTCGCGCTGGGCGCGCCGGTCGAGGACGCGTTCACGGTGGACGCGCCGCTCGCGCTCACCGGCGCGTCGGCGGTGCGGGTGCGGATGCACGTGGCGGCGGAGGGGCTGCCGTCGCAGACCGCGTTCGAGGTGCTGGGCCGGCGCCGCGCGCCGGACGGCGCGCCGGTGGCGCTGCTCGCCTGCCGCCCGCGCACCGGGCGCCAGCACCAGATCCGCGCGCACCTCGCGCACGCCGGGCTGCCCATGGTGGGCGACAAGATCTACGGGCCCGACGAGGAGATCTTCGACCGGTTCACCCGGCGCGCGATGACCGACGGCGACCTCGCGCTGCTCCGCCTGCCGCGCCACGCGCTGCACGCCTGGCGGCTCGAGCTGCCGCACCCGGTCACCCGCGCGCCGGTCCGGCTGGAGGTGCCGCTGCCGCCGGACCTGGCCGCGTTCTGGGAGGGCTGCGCGCCGTGAACGCGTACGACTTCGCCGGGCTGGTGGGCGGGCTCACCGGCGCGTGGATGGCGATCGGGGCCGGGCTGGTCGGGGTCGCGGCCGCGCTGCGGCTCGCGGCGGTGCGGGGCCGGCCGGGGAAGGGCCGGGTGTCGCGCGGGGCGCTCGCGTTCGCGCTGGTGATGGGGGTCGCCGGGCTGGTGCTGTTCGTGGCCGCCGAGCGCGCCCCGTTCCGCCGCGCGCTCGACCACGCCGCCCCCGCCGTCGTCGCCGTCGCCGCGCTGGTCGGGCTGGTCGCGGGGTGGCGGGCCGCTCGGAAGCGCCCCGCGCCACCGGACGCCGCGCCGGCCGCGCCGCCCGGGCCGCCGGCCCAGGGCTAGCCGCGCGTGCGCGCCCGGCGCGCGTTCCGGTCGCGGACCGCCTCGGCCTTGGCGATCCGGCTGCGCTGCTTCACCGCGAGCAGGTAGAAGCGCTCCCGCAGCGCCTGCGCCTCGTCCTCGGGCAGGTCGCCGTGCCGGCCGCGCTCGGCCTCGCGCCGCTCCACCGCGTGGGCGAGCGAGATCGCCGCCGCCACCGACACGTTCAGCGACTGGACGAAGCCGCGCATGGGGATGGCGTAGCAGGCGTCGGCGAGCGCCAGCGCCTCCTCGGAGACGCCGCGCTGCTCGTTCCCGAACACGAGCGCCACCTTGCCGGCGAAGGACAGCCCGGCCATGGGCCGGGAGCGGTCGCCGAGGTGCGTGGCGTAGATCGCGAACCCCTCCGAGCGGAGGTGCGTGAGGCACTCGGTGGTGGAGGACCAGCGCCGCACGTCCAGCCACTTGTCGGCGTTCTGGCTGATCTTCTTGTTGCGGTCGTACGGCTTCATGGGCCCCTCGACCGCGTGCAGCGTCTGGACCCCGAACGCCTCGCAGGTGCGCAGCACCGCGTTCACGTTCTGCGGATCGCAGAACGCCTCCATCACCACCGTGAGCGTGCGGGTGCGGTTCGCCACCACCGCGTCGATGCGGGCCCGGCGCTCCGGGAGCACGAACGCGGGGTCGCCCAGCTTCACGCGCGCGCCCTCGGCTTCGCGAGCTTCTTGCCGCCGCCGCCCCGGTGCGGCCGCGCCTCCTTGAACAGCGCGCGCCCGACCGCGTCGAGGAGCGCGTCGAGCCCCTCGCCGGTGACCGCCGAGACGAGGTGCACCGGCACCGGCTTCTTGCGCCGGCCGAGCAGCTTCTGGAGCTTCACGCCGGCGGCGCGCGCCTCGGGGATGTCGATCTTGGTCACCGCCACGAGCTGCGGCTTCCGCGCCAGCTCCTCGGAGTAGGCGGCGAGCTCGGCGTCGATGGCGTCGAGGTCGGCCTTGGGCGCGCGGCCCGGCTCCGGGTTCGCGCCCTCCACCAGGTGGATGAGGACGCGGCAGCGCTCCACGTGGCGGAGGAACTGGTGCCCCAGGCCGGCGCCGGCGTGCGCGCCCTCGATGAGCCCGGGGATGTCGGCGACCACGAAGCTCCGCTCGCGCCAGCCGACCACGCCCAGGTTCGGCGTGAGCGTGGTGAACGGGTAGTCCGCGATCTTCGGGCGGGCGCGCGAGATGCGGCTGATGAGGGTGGACTTCCCGGCGTTCGGGTAGCCCACGATCCCCACGTCGGCGAGCAGCTTCAGCTCGAGGACGAGGTCCCGCTCCTCGCCCGGCGTGCCGTCCTCGGCGTAGCGCGGCGCCTGGTTGGTGGACGTCGCGAAGTTCATGTTGCCGAGGCCGCCGCGGCCGCCCTTCGCGATCACGACGCGCTCGCCCGCGGTGCCCAGGTCGCAGAGCTGCTCGCCGGTGCCCGCGTCCTTCACCACCGTGCCCGGCGGGACGCGCAGGACCAGGTCCGCGCCGTCCTTGCCGTTCATGTCCGAGCCGCTGCCCTTCTCGCCGTTCCGCGCCTTGTGCTCGCGGATGTAGCGGTAGTCGAGCAGGGTCGAGAGCTGCGGATCGACCTCCAGCACCACGTCGCCGCCGTTGCCGCCGTCGCCGCCGGCCGGGCCGCCCCGCGGGATGAACTTCTCGCGGCGCCACGCGACGGCACCGTCGCCGCCGTCGCCGGCCTTCACGTGGATCTTCACCTCGTCGACGAACTTCACGAGCGACCTCGAGAAACGCGAAGCGCCGCGGACCCGAGGATCCGCGGCGCGCGCAGTGCCGTCGCCCCGAGCCGTGCCGGAGGCGAGGGGAGCTTACGCCCCGGGGAGCACCGACACCACGCGGCGGTCGCCGCGGGTCCGGCTGTACTTCACGGTGCCGTCGATGAGGGCGAACAGCGTGAAGTCCTTGCCCATGCCGACGTTCTGGCCGGGGTGGACGAGCGTGCCGACCTGGCGGACGAGGATGTTGCCCGCGACCACCTTCTCGGACCCGTAGACCTTGATCCCGCGGCGCTGGCCGGGAGAGTCGCGCCCGTTGCGCGAAGAGCCCTGTCCCTTTTTGTGAGCCATTTCCTGCTCCGTTCGCCCCGGGCCTTAGGCCCGGACCGTGGTGATGAGGACCTCGGTGTAGGGCTGACGGTGGCCCCGCTTCTTGGTCCAGCCTTCCTTCTTCTTCCGGAAGTGGATGACCTTCTTGTGCTTGCCCTGGGCGACGATCTCGCCCTCGACGGTGACGCCGGCCAGGGTCGGCTTGCCGACCTTCGCCTCGCCCTCGCCGCCGACGAGCAGCACGTCGAAGTTCACCTTCCCGCCGACGTCGCCGGCGAGCTTCTCGATCTTCACCCGGTCGCCCTGGGCGACGCGATACTGCTTCCCGCCGGTCCGAATCACCGCGTACATCGCTTCTCCTCGGAATCTGGGGAGGAAAACACGGCCGCGCGCGTGCGAGCGCGACGAACCGGCCCTCCGGAAGGGCGGTCATATACGATCGCGCCGCGGCACCTGTCAAGGAATGCCGGGCGGTTGGATCGGCGCACCCGGCCTGCCGCCGGAGGGGGGGCGCCGATGTGGGCATCCCTCCGCCTTGCGGCGTGCGCCCGATCGGCCGATCCTCCGCGTCCTATGAACAAGCGACATGTGATCGCCCTCGCGTGCGCGCTCGCGCTCCCCTGCCTCGCCGAGGCCCAGGCATCGGTGCAGCTCCGCCTGGACCTTCCGGTCGTCCTCCCGCAGCTCGTCGTCGTCTCCCCCGGCGTCCAGGTGGTGCCGGACGTCGAGGAGGAGGTCTTCTTCGTGGACAACTGGTACTGGGTCCGCCACGACGGCGGCTGGTACCGCGCCCGCAGCCCGCGCGGCGGCTGGGTCTACATGCAGCCGCGCTACGTGCCGTCCCGGCTGGTCCAGGTCCCGCCCGGCAAGTACAAGCGCTTCCACCCGGGCAAGGGCCACGGCGCGCCCGCCCGCTACGAGGGCGGCGGCTACGGCGGCGGCCATGGCGGCCACGGCGGCGACCACGGCGGCCACCCGGGCAAGGGGAAGGGCCACGGGAAGCACTGACGCCCGCACCCGAGCGTGCGGCACCGGCGGGCGGTGGGGTCGATCCCCGCCGCCCGCGTCCTTTCGCGGGGGCGCCGGGATCAGAGCCCGAAGTGCGCCGGCGACAGCCCCTTCCACTGGCAGTAATCGCGCAGCTCCCGCTTCACGAGCCCCCAGGTCAGCGCGAGCGCCAGCACGTCGTCGGTGAAGCCGAACGGCACCAGGAAGTCGGGGACGAGGTCGATGGGCGAGACCACGTAGACCACCGCCGCGGCCAGCGCGGCGACCGCCTTCCACGGGACCTTGCGATAGGTGCCGTTCGCGTAGTCGCGGATCACCATCCAGAGCAGGCGCAGCTTGCTGCGCAGCTTGGCCGGCGCGGTCTTCGCGTACCAGGGTGGGCGCGCGAGGAAGCGCCGCGCCGACTCCGCGTGCGCGCCGGCCGTCTCCGGCGTCACGTCGCGCGCATCGCGGGCGAGCTCCCGGGCGGCCGCGTCGCGGCAGGAGATGCAGTCGCCGTTCGTGCCCTGCGGGCGGCCGCAGGCGGGGCAGGTGCGGGGGGCCATGCCGAGGATCCTAATCCGGGGGGCCGCCCGCGGGGAGCGCCCCGGCCGCGTCGGGCGGGGCTCACCCTTCGCGGGCGCGGCGCCGCGCGCGCTCGGGGCGGCCCGCGGGCTCCGCCTCGACCACCTCGTGGAAGCGGCGGTAGTCCACCGCGCGCCGCCCGTCGGGCAGCGTCCGCACGATGGGCGCGAAGCGGGCGCCCCACCGGATGCGCGCGGCCGGGTAGACGTGGCGGGCGTAGATGACGCGGGTGAGCGCCTCGTCGTAGCCGCTGAAGGTGACGATGATCTCCGCCTCGGCGGCGGCGAGCGCCCCGCCGTCGGCCCCGGCGAGCGGGCTGGCCGGGCCGATGGGGTGGGCCGCCGTCCAGGCGTGCGAGAACAGCGCGGTGCCGCCGCGGACGAGCGGCAGGTCGTGCGCGCGCCGGACCGGCTCGCCCTCGTCGTCGAGCTCGTCGCGCACCAGCATCACCGACACCTTCGCGTCCACCACGTGGCTGGTGCGCTCGTTCGCCATGCGGAACTGGAGCGCCTCGCCGCCGCGGTGCGGGCCGATCACGGCCACCTCGCTGAACAGCACCCGGGCGCGGAGCAGCGAGAACTTCGCGAGCACGATGCCCGCGCCGATCACGAGCTCCGCCCAGCGCACGAACCCCTCGGCGCCGGCCACCAGCCCGGCCGCGAGCGCCCGGGGGGCGAGCGCCGCCCGCACCTCGTCCCGGCTGGCGCCGCGCGCGAGCGCCACCAGCGCCGCGATCGCCGAGCCGCGCGCCGCCGGCCCCGCCTCGCCGAGCGCGTAGTGCGCCGCCTCGAACAGCGCCGCGGTGACGAAGTAGACGAGCGCGTACACCGCGCAGAGGCGCGCCCACGGGCCGGTGACGAGCAGGTGGTACAGGTCGGCGAGCGGGCGGCGCCGCAGGCCGATCGCGACCAGGCCGCGGGTGGCCTGCCCGAACACGCGCGTGTGGGTGAGATCCGCCATGCGGCCGCGGATCCTAGACGCCGGGTGCACGGCGCGGCTAGGCGCCGGACCGCCTACCCCGGCGCTACCGCGCCGTCGCGAGCGCCGCCAGCCCGGCCGCGTGCGGCGCGCGCACCACGCCGCGCTCCGTCACGATGGCGGTGACGAGCGCCGCCGGGGTGACGTCGAACGCCGGGTACCGCGCCGGGACCCCGGCCGGCGCGATGCGCTGGCCGGCCAGCACGACCACCTCGTCGGCGCCCCGCTCCTCGATGGGGATGTCCGCGCCGGTGGGCGTGGCGAGGTCCACCGTGGACCAGGGGGCGGCCACGTAGAACGGCAGCCGGTGGTGCGCGGCGAGCACCGCCAGCGCGTAGGTGCCGATCTTGTTCGCCACGTCGCCGTTCGCGGCGATGCGGTCGGCGCCCACCACGACGCAGCCGATCTCGCCGCGCGCCATGAGCCAGCCCGCCATGCCGTCGGTGAGCACCGTCACCGGGATGCCGTCGCGGTGCAGCTCCCAGGCGGTGAGCCGCGCGCCCTGGAGGAACGGGCGCGTCTCGTCGGCGAACACCGAGATGGCGTTTCCGGACTCGACCGCCGCGCGCACCACCCCGAGCGCGGTGCCGTAGCCGGCGGTGGCGAGCGCGCCGGCGTTGCAGTGGGTGAGCACCCGGGCGCTCCGCGGGACGAGCGGGGCGCCGAGCGCGCCGATGCGGCGGCAGGCCGCCTCGTCCTCGTCGCGGATGGCGTGCGCCTCGGCCAGCACGTCCGCGGCCGGCGCGCCGATCCGCGCCGACATGCGCCGCACCGCCCAGGCCAGGTTCACCGCGGTGGGCCGGGCGCGGGCGAGCAGGTCCGCCGCGGCGCGCAGCCGCTCCGGGCCGGCGCCCCGCCGCGCCTCGACCGCCAGCCCGTAGGCCGCCGCCACGCCGATGGCCGGCGCCCCGCGCACGGTGAGGTCCTTGATGGCCGCCGCGACCGCGTCGGCGGTGGACAGCTCGAGCCAGCGCTCCTCGGCCGGCAGCGCCTTCTGGTCGAGCAGGCGCACCAGGTCGCGGCCGTCGTCGTACAGCACCGGCCGGAGGGGTTCACGGACCGTCATCGCTCTCCCTTGCCCAGCCCGGCGAAGAGCCGCAGCGCGAAGTACCCGGCCGCGCAGGCGGCCACGCCCGCCGCCGGCCAGCGCCCCTGCGCCGCCAGCACCCCGGCCACCACCGCCGAGCCCGCCAGCGCCAGCGAGAGGAACAGCTTGCTCGGGCCGCCGGTCGCGCCGGCGCCCGCGGGTCCCGCACCCCACCCTGCCCAGCGCGCCACGGTCAGTCCCCCAGCTTCCTGCGCAGGAGCGCGTTCACCACCGCCGGGTTGCCCTTGCCGCGCATCTCCTTCATGACCTGCCCGACGAAGAAGCCGACGAGGTTCTTGCGGCCGCCGCGGTACTTCTCCACCTCGCCCGGGTTCGCGGCGAGCACCTTGTCCACCGCCGCCTCGATGGCGCCCTCGTCGGAGACCTGCGCCAGCCCCTTCGCCTTCACCACCGCGTCGGGCTCGGCGCCGGTGCGGAAGACCTCCTCCACGACCTGCTTCGCGCCCGGTCCGCCGATGGTGCCGGCGTCGATGAGGCGCAGCACCGCGGCGAGCCGCGCCGGCGTCAGCTTCCAGGTGGCGGGCGCCTCGCCGGTCTCGTTCGCCAGGCGGGCCAGCTCGCCGATCACCCAGTTCGCGACCTTCTTCGCCGCCTCCGGGCCGGCGCCGTACGCGGCGAGCGCCGCGTCGAACCAGGCCGACACCGCCGCGTCCGCCACCAGGTTCCCGGCGTCCTGGGCGGAGAGCCCCAGGCTGCGCTGGTAGCGCTCGGCCTTGGCGCGCGGCAGCTCCGGCAGCGCGGCGCGGAGCCGCTCCACCAGCGCCGCCTCGACGATCACCGGCGGCAGGTCCGGCTCCGGGAAGTAGCGGTAGTCGTGCGCCTCCTCCTTCGAGCGCATCGAGCGGGTCTCGCCGCGGTCCGGGTCGAACAGCCGCGTCTCCTGCACCACCGGCTCGCCCGCCTCGATCAGCTCCACCTGGCGGCGGGCCTCGAACTCGATCGCCTGCTTCAGGAAGCGGAACGAGTTCATGTTCTTGATCTCGCAGCGCGTGCCGAGCTCGGAGGCGCCCTTGCGCATCACCGACACGTTCGCGTCGCAGCGGAGCGACCCCTCCTGCATGTTCCCGTCGTTCACCCCGAGCGCCATCAGGATCGCGCGCAGCGCCTTCAGGTACTCGACGGCCTCCTCGGCGGAGCGCAGGTCCGGGCGCGAGACGATCTCGACGAGCGGCACGCCGGCGCGGTTCAGGTCCACGCCGGAGGAGCCGTCGGCGGAGACGTCGTGCACGTTCTTGCCGGCGTCCTCCTCCATGTGGATCCGGACCAGCCGCGCGGTGTGGTCGCGGCCGTCGAGCGTGAACGTCACCTCGCCGCCCTCGCAGATGGGCAGCTCGTACTGCGAGATCTGGTAGCCCTTCGGGAGGTCCGGGTAGAAGTAGTTCTTCCGCGCGAACACGCTCTTCGGGCGGATCTCGCAGCCGAGCGCGAGGCCGGTCCGCACCGCCATCTCCACCACCGAGCGGTTCAGCGCCGGGAGCGCGCCGGGGAGGCCCAGGCACACCGGGCAGGTGTGCGCGTTGGGCGCGCCGCCGAACGCGGTCGAGCAGCCGCAGAAGATCTTGCTCGCGGTGAGGAGCTGCGCGTGGACCTCGAGCCCGATCACCACCTGGAAGTCGGAGATGGGCATCTCAGGGCTCCGGGGGCGCGGGCAGCGGCCCGAGCTCGCGCTCGAGCGCGCGCGCCGCGCGGAACAGGGTCGCCTCGTCGAACGGGCGCCCCACCAGCTGCAGCCCCACCGGCAGGCCGCTCCCGGCCTCGAGGCCGCACGGCACCGAGAGCCCGGGCAGCGCGGCCAGGTTGCAGGTGATGGTGAAGATGTCCGCCAGGTACATCTGGAGCGGGTCCCCGGTGCGCTCGCCCAGCCTGAACGCGACCGACGGGGTGACCGGGCCGGCGATGACGTCGCAGGACCGGAACGCCTCGTCGAAGTCGCGGCGGATGAGCGTGCGGACTTTCTGCGCGCGCAGGTAGTACGCGTCGTAGTACCCGGAGCTGAGCGCGTAGGTGCCGAGCATGATGCGGCGCTTCGGCTCGGCGCCGAGGCCCCGCTCGCGGCTCTCCGCGTACATCTCCTTCAGCCCCTTCGCGCCCTCGGCGCGCAGGCCGAAGCGCACGCCGTCGTAGCGGGCCAGGTTGGAGGAGGCCTCCGCCGGCGCGATGAGGTAGTAGGCGCCGATGCCGTACTTCGAGTGCGGCAGGGAGACGTCCACCAGCGTGGCGCCGAGGCGGCGGTAGGTGTCGAGCGCGGCGCGGATCGCGGCCTCGACGCCGGCGTCGAGCCCGCCCGAGAGCCACTCGCGCGGCACGCCCACGCGCAGCCCGCGCGCGCCCTCCTCCAGCGGCCCGAGGTAGTCGTCCACCGGGCGGGTGGACGAGGTCATGTCGCGCGGGTCGTGGCCGGCGATGGTGCGCAGGACCAGCGCGGCGTCGCCCACCTCGCGGGCGAGCGGGCCCACCTGGTCGAGCGACGAGGCGAACGCGACCACGCCGTAGCGCGAGACGCGGCCGTACGTCGGCTTCACCCCGACCACGCCGCAGAACGCGGCCGGCTCGCGGATCGAGCCGCCGGTGTCGGTGCCGAGCGAGGCGTGCACCTGCCCCGCCGCCACCGACGCGGCGCTGCCGCCGGAGCTGCCGCCCGGCGTGCGGGAGAGGTCCCAGGGGTTGTGGCAGGGCCTGTACGCGCTGTTCTCGTTGGACGAGCCCATGGCGAACTCGTCCATGTTGAGCTTGCCCACGATCACCGCGCCGGCGGCCTCGAGCCGCTCCACCACGGTGGCGTCGTACGGGGGCAGGTAGCCCTCGAGGATGCGCGAGCCCGCGGTGGTGGGGACGCCCTTCGTGACGAAGATGTCCTTCACCGCCACCGGCACGCCGTCCAGCTCCGAGCGGCGCTCGCCGCGCGCGGCGCGGGCGTCGGCCGCCTTCGCCGCCGCGCGCGCGCGGTCGGCGCTCACCGCCAGGAACGCGCCGAGCTTCCCGTCGGTGGCCTGGATGCGCGCCAGCGAGGCCTCGACCAGCTCGGAGGACGAGATCGCCTTCGCGGCGACGCCCGCCCCCGCCTCGCGCAGCCCGAGGCGGCAGAGCTCCTTCGCCGGCGTGCTCATTCGATGATCCTCGGCACCTTGAAGGCGGTACCCTCGCGCGCCGGGGCGGCGGCGGTCGCCTCCTCCGGCGGGAGGGACGCGCGCACCGCGTCCTCGCGCAGCGCCGGCAGCTCGCCGGCGGCGAGCGCGTGGGTCATGGGCTCGACCGCGGTGACGTCGAGCTCCTCGAGCTGGCGGACGTGGTCGAGGATGGCCGAGAGCTGCCCGGCGAAGGTGCGCTCCTCCTCCTCGGACAGCCTCAGCCGCGCCAGCTCGGCGATGCGCCGGACCTCCTCGAGCGACAGCGCCATCTCTCGCCTACGCCTTCGACTCCGGCTTGAACCAGTTCAGGATCGCGCTCATCACGCCGCGCGACTCCGGCTTCTCGAGGTGCTCGAGCTCGCCCTTGTCGAGGAAGATGCCGCTGCACGAGAAGCACACGTCCACGTCCACGCCGCGGAGCTTCACCTCCTGCATCTGCATGCCGCACTTCGGGCAGTGCATGAAGTGGAGGTCCTTCAGCCGCTTCCGCTCCGACTCCTCGGTCTCCTTCTTGAGCTGGAGCGCGAGCTTCCGCTTCTTCTCGGCGTCCTCCCGGACGAAGTACTCGTCCTCGGTGGTGGACGGCTTCCCCGGCGTTCCCTTGTCGGACATGGTCATCTCCTCAGTGCGTCGATGGCGTTCCGGGCGACCGCGGCCTCCTCGCCGTCGGGATGATGCGCGAGGTACCGCTCGTAGTACCTGATGGCTTCCGCGTCGTTCCCCTGCCACCGGTAGGTCTCGGCGAGCCCGAGGGTGGCGTCCGGATTCTCCGGCTCCACCCGCAGCGCCGCCTGGAAGGCCGACTCGGCGGAAGGGTAGCGGGCGAGATCGAGATAGCACAAACCCTGCCCGGTCAGGGCCGCCACGTT
>NZ_BAZG01000046.1 GCF_000964525.1 Anaeromyxobacter sp. PSR-1 | reverse complement strand
GGCCTCGCGCGCGGGGCCGTGCGCGCAGGCGGCCGCGGCGCAGAGCGCCACCGCCGCCGCGCGGAGCGCGCGACCGCTCACGCGGTGCGCCTCCGGCGGAAGGTGCGCTGGACCTCGGGGTGGTCGGCGATGAGCGTCAGCGCCTCGTCGAGCAGCGTCCGGCCCGGCTCCATCTTGAACCAGGTCGAGGCACCCGATGGGTGCGGCAGCGGGATCACGTCGGTCTTCACGCCGTGGAAATACGCACGGAGCGTGCGCCCGACCACGGCCGCGATGGGCTCCGTGTGGCCGAGCACCTCCTGGATGGCGAGGCGCCCCACCGGGATCACCAGCCGCGGCCGGAGGATCTCCACCTCGCGCCGGACGAAGCCCCGCCACAGCGCGCACTCGTCGGGCGTGGGCACGCGGTCGCCGCCGCCCGGCGCCTTCCCGGGGAAGCATCGCACCACGGCGGAGATGTAGACGCGCTCGCGGACCTGCTCCTCGGCGGCGCCGGTGGCGCGCTCCAGCCAGCGGAACAGCGTCTTGCCCGCGGTCCACGCGAACGGGCGGCCGAAGCGCGCCTCGTGCGGCCCGGGCGCCTGGCCGATGAGGAAGATGCGGCTCGGGACCGGCGGGCCGTGGATGGGCGGGCCGAACCCTCGCGGGCGGAACGCCGCGACCTCGCGGAGCACCGCCTCGAGGGCGGTGACGGTGTTCGGGGCGCGCGGCACGGGGAGCCGAGCCTATCCGGCGGGGCGGCCGCGCGCCAACCGGGCCGGGTGCGCAGGCGTACGTCCGCCTGCTACCCCTCGCGCCAGGGCTCCTCGCGGATCGAGTGGATCCAGCCCTCGCACCGCGGGACGTTCGCGGGCACGCCCGTGAACCCGCCGTGCCAGGCGGCCGCCGCGCCGGTGGCGGAGAGCACCGCGTCGAGGTGCTCGCCGTCGCCGTCCTCGACGATCTGCGCCGCCTGCTCCATCTCGAACTCGAGCTTGGCGGCGTGGCGCAGCGTCCGGAGGATCTTGGCGCGGGTGGAGGAGCGCGCGACCCCGTCGCGCTCGTCGTCGCGGTAGGTGCACACCCCGCACATCGCGCGCGCCACGTGCCCGGGGCGCACCTCGACGACGAGCGGCTTGCCGGCCGCCGGCGGATCCCAGGGCAGGAAGGCGGCGGTGGCGCGGGCCATGGTGCAGAGGCCGAAGAAGGTCTGCCGGAACGCGCGCGCGCTGGTGGGCGTGGCCGGCTCGGCGCGGTAGCAGTCGGTGAAGCGCGGGCGGTCCTTCCCGAGCTCGGCGCGCAGCCGCGCCGCGCCCTCGGAGAAGTCGCCGCCCTGCCCGAGGAAGCGCTCCTCGAGGTTGCGGCCCAGCACCGCCGGGCCGCGGATGGCCTGGCGCAGCAGCCCCAGCTGCCGCAGGTGGGTCTCGGAGAGCGACAGCGCGAAGTCCACGCCGAGCGCCAGCCGCCCCTCCGCCCAGCGCGCCTCCTCCGCCAGCCAGGCGGCGAAGCGCGCCTGCACGTCGCGGCGGCCCGGCGCGTCGGTGAACGGGCGCCACAGGCGCGTCAGGCGGGCGCGCTCCGGCTCGCACTCGATCTTGGCGGCAAGGATCTGGTTGCCGGCGCCCTCGATGCCGCTCCAGCGCAGCCCGATCACCACGCCGCGCTCGGGCAGCCCGATCTTCGGCGGCGACGCCCTGCCGTACACGGCACCCGCTGCGGTGGATGGCTCGTTCTCGTTTGGCATGGCGTTCGCTGCGTTTATCGCCCGCTTACAGCGGGTGTCAACGCTGCGCCGGACCACGGCCCCGGAATCTCGCGCGGACGCCGCGGGGGCGGACGCGGGGTACGGCCGCCGCCCGCCGAGCACCCCTTCGTGCGGGCCCCGCCGGGACGCAACGTCCGGTGCACGGGCGAGCGTCCAGGGGGTTCCCTCTCCGGGCAGCCATGCTCAGAGTACGAGCGAACATGGCTTCCCCCGCTCGCATCCTCGTCGTCGAAGACGACGTCGCCATCCGGGAGACGATCGCCGAGCTCCTGCAGGAGGAGGGTTACGCCGTCAGCTGTGCCGCCAACGGCGCAGAGGCGCTGGACCGGCTCGCCGCGGTGGACCAGCCGCCCAACCTCATCGTGCTCGATCTGATGATGCCGGTCATGGACGGCTGGGCGTTCCGGTCGGTCCAGCGCGACGACCCGCGCCTCTCCGCCATCCCCGTGCTCGTGCTCTCGGCGGGCCACGGCGGCGACAGCCGCGCCGTCGCGGGGCTGGGCGCCGAGGGATTCCTCCCGAAGCCGTTCGACCTGGCGAGCTTCGTGGACGCGGTGCACCGGCTCTGCTGACCTGCGCGCGCAGGCGAGCCGCCGCGCGCGCCCCGAGCAGCGCCGCCAGGATGGCGGCGAACACGTACGGGCGCAGCGCGTCCGCCTTCACGCGCCACACGAAGTGCACGACCCCGAGCGCCGCCACCGCGTAGACCAGGCGGTGCAGCCGCTTCCAGCGCGCGTACCCGAGGCGCCGGACCCAGCGATCGGTGGACGTCACCGCCAGCGGCACGAGCAGCAGCCACCCGACGAAGCCCACCGCCATGAACTTGCGCTTCAGCACGTCCTTCGCGAGGACGTGCAGGTCGAAGAACTGGTCCACGCCCACGTACCAGCACAGGTGCAGCGTGGCGTAGGCGAACGTGAACAGGCCGAGCATGCGCCGCACGCGCACCGGCCAGGCGAGGCCGAGGAGATCGTGCGCCGGCGTGGGCACGAGCGAGAGCGTGAGCAGCGTGAGCGTCCAGAAGCCGAGCCGGTTGAGCACCGCCTCGATGGGGTTCGCGCCCAGCCCGCCGGTGAACGCGTCCCAGGCGATCCTGGCGAGCGGGAGGCAGCATGCGGCGAAGGTCGCCGCCTTCAGGAGGCGGATGCGGGCGCGCGTCACGGCGGCTCAGTAGTTCTTGCGCAGGTCGAGGCCGGCGTAGAGCGACGCGACCTCGGCGGCGTAGCCGTTGAACGGCAGCGTCTTGCGGCGGAAGAACTCGCCGATGCGCCGCTCCCGCGCCTGGCTCCAGCGCGGGTGGTCCACGTCGGGGTTCACGTTCGCGTAGAAGCCGTACTCGTCGGGCGCGGCGTCGTTCCAGGTGGTGTGCGGCCGGTCGGCGAGGAACGTGATCCGCACGATCGACTTCGCGCCCTTGAACCCGTACTTCCACGGCACCACCAGCCGGAGCGGCGCGCCGTTCTGCCCCGGCAGCGCCCGGCCGTAGAGCCCCACCGCGAGCAGCGTCAGCGGGTGGGTGGCCTCGTCGATCCGGAGCGCCTCCACGTACGGCCACGGCAGCACCGGGCGGCGCTGGCCGGGGAGCTGGTCGCGATCGAGCAGCGTCTGGAACGCCACGTACTTCGCGCGCGAGGTCGGCTCGAGGCGGCGCACCAGGTCGGCGAGCGGGAAGCCGACCCACGGGATCACCATCGACCACGCCTCCACGCAGCGCATCCGGTAGACGCGCTC
This sequence comes from Anaeromyxobacter sp. PSR-1, assembly GCF_000964525.1. Lineage (GTDB taxonomy): Bacteria > Myxococcota > Myxococcia > Myxococcales > Anaeromyxobacteraceae > Anaeromyxobacter. The sequence continues at coordinate 23,701 of NZ_BAZG01000046.1, read as the reverse complement.
CTCCAGCGGGAACATGCGGGCGAGCGCGTCCACGTCGAGCGTCTGCGGCTTCTTCACCTCGCCGGCGATCGTGACGGTCCAGGGGCGGGGGCGGAGCGAGCCCGCGTTGCGCGACGGGTCCTCCTTGGAGGTGCCGAGCTCGTAGAAGTTGTTGTAGCCGGTGACCGAGTCCCAGGGCGTGGGCGACTCGCCGCCGGCCTGGTCCACCTTGCGCGCCACCTGGAGCGCCGCGCCGGTGGGCTCGCCGGCCCGCGCGCCGCGCGGCAGGAGCAGCCCCACCGCGCCGGCGGCGCCGAGGGCCAGGAACTCCCGCCGACGGAGGTAGAGCGCCTCCGGGGTCGCCTCCCGCTCCGCGATGTCCGGCCGCCAGCGCGCCATGCCGCTCCTCGCTCTCCGCCGGGATGTAACGGGCCCCGCCCGGCGCGGGCTGCATAATGGTCTCCGCATGCCCCTGCTCCGTTACCACGGCGCCCTGGACGAGCTCGCGATGTGGGGCGAGGACCGGCGCCGGCGCGCCCCGGTCCCCTTCCGCGGTGCGGACGCCACGCCGCTCGACTGCTTCGGCCCGCTCCCGCCGCTGCCGCCGCCGCCGGGCGCGTCCGGCCCGTGGCGCGCCCCCTCGCCGCGGCCGTGCCCGGGCGACGGCGAGATGTCGGCGGTGGCGCGGCCGCCGGAGGGTCCGCGCCGCGGCACGGTGGTGCTCGTCCCCCCCTGGAAGCTCCCGCGCCTCGCGCTGGTGGCGCCCTGGGAGCGCGCGCTCGCCGCCGAGGGGCTCGCGTGCTGGACGCTCGTGCCGCCGCGCCACCTGCACCGCGCCGCCCCCGGCGTGCGGAGCGGCGAGGGGTTCGTCACGCCCGACGTCCCGGCCCTGAGGGCGGCGATGGAGCAGCTCGTGCTCGAGCTCCGCGTGCTGCTCGCGCTGGCGCGCGCGCAGGGTGGCGCCGCCGGCGTCTGCGGGCTGTCGCTGGGCGCGCTCGCGGCCGGGCTCGCCGCCACCGCGCCGGAGGCGGCCGACTTCGCCGCGCTGGTGGCGCCGCCGGCGGACCTCGCCGCGGTGTTCCAGGGGACGCGGATCGGGCGGCGCTACCTGGGCCTGGCCCGCCGCGCCGGGGCGCCGCCGCCGCCCGCCGCGGAGCTCGCCGCGATGCTGGCGCCGTTCCGTCCGGAGGCGCGCCCGCCCACCGCGCGGCGGGTGCTGGTGGTGACCGGCGACGCGGATCGGATCGCGCTCCGGCCGGGCGCCGACGCGCTGGCGGCGCGCTGGGGCGCCGCGCGGGCGAGCTTCCCGCGCGGGCACCTCACGCTCATCTTCGGGTGCGCCGCGGCGCGCCGCGCGGTGGCGCGGTTCGCCGCCGGGCGGTGACTACTTCTTCTTCGCCGCGCCGCCGGCCTTGCAGGCGTCGCGCGCGCCCTTCACCTCGTCGAAGAACGCGGCCGGCACCACCCCGCCGCGCACCACCGGCCAGGTCTTCTCCATGGCCGTGCGCCAGGCGGCCGGGTCGCCCTTCTCCACCTGGAGCCCCTGCTTCTGCATCGCCGCCACCGCGTCGGTGTTGAGCCGCTTCACCTCGACGTCCACCTTCTCGCCCAGCTCCTTGGCGATGGCGAGCAGCTTGGCGCGGGTGTCGGCCGGGATCTTCTCCCAGGCGTCCTTGCGCACCAGCGTCGCGCCCATCATCCAGCTCCAGGGCAGGTCCATCATGTGGCTCGCCTTCTCGTGCAGGCGGGCGGTGAGGACGTACAGCGGCACGTTCGGGATGCAGTCGATCATGCCGGTCTGCAGCGAGGGCACGATGTCGTTGGACGAGAGCACCACCGGCTTCAGCCCGGCCGCGCGGAACGCCTCCACGCTCTTCGGGTCGCCCTCCCAGGCCCAGATCTTCGCGTTCGCCATGTCGGCCGGCGAGCGGTGCGCCGACGAGCAGAACAGGTGGATGGCGCCGATGCGGCTCCACTGCAGCGCGATCAGGCCGCGCTTCTCCAGCGCCGCCTCGAGCTGCGGCCGCACCTTCGCGAACGCGCACTCCATCTGCGCCTGGTCCTCGAACAGGAACGGGACCGAGAGCGCCTGCGGCTCGGGGATGACGTCGTGCATGCCGACGTTGGAGATGGCGGCGCCCTGGAGCTGGCCGATCCCCATCTTGCGGACCATGTCGCCCTCGCTGCCCTGGGCGCCGCCGGCGTAGATGCGGAGCTTGACCTGCCCGCCGGACGCCTGCTCCCACCGCTGCGCCATCTCCTTCAGGATCTCGTGCCAGGTGGACCCCTGCGGCGCGAGCGTGCCGAGCTTGATGACCACGTTCTGGGCGCGGGCGGCCGGGGCGAGCGCCGCGAGGAGCGCGGCGAGGAGGAGCTTCTTCACGTGGGACTCCCGGGACTAGAGGAACAGATCGTCGACGTGGTCGAGCAGCGCGCGGGCGCGCCGCTGGGCCAGGATGTTGGCGAGCCGGTACTTCGGCTCGGCGTCCGGATCGGCGCGCACGACCTCCTCGAGGACGCGCGTGAACTCGGCCCGGTCCTGCCGCTGGACGAGGACGCCCTCCGCCCAGGAGACGAGCGGGCCCAGCTTCTTGTTCATCGAGAGGGCGAGCGCCCGGTCGAGGTGGGCCCTGGCCCGCTCCGCCCCGCCGCCCTGGGCGGCGCTGCGGGTGGCGTCGTAGGAGACGAAGAACTCGTGGATCGCGCCGTCGCCCCACCGCTCGTCGAGCTCGAGCGCCCGCTCCATCATCGCGATCGCCACCGGCAGCTCGGCGACGAGCTGCATGTCGCCCTTGCCGTTCACGATGGCGAGCGTCCAGGCGGAGGCGGTCCAGTACAGCAGCGGCACGTCCTCCTTCTCGGCGCGGCGCAGCGCGCGCGGCACGTCGCGCCCCTCCCGAAGCCGGCGGGAGAGCTTCTCGTGCCGCACCTCCAGCCCCCGCAGGCCGTACTCGCGGGCGCGCAGGAAGAGCTTCCTCGCGCGCAGGCGGCCGGCGCGGGCGGCGTCGAGGCGACCGTCGAGGTCGGCCTGCTCGGCGTCGGCCTGCACGAACGCGTAGCCGTACTGCGTGAAGCTGCTGGTGAGCGCGGTGAGCAAACCGAGGTGCTCGGGGTTCTCCGTGAGGAGCCCCTCCATCGTCTTCAGGCCGAACGGCACCGCGTCGCGCACCAGCTCCGGATCGTCGTCGGAGGCGTAGCTCCCGCCGCTCTGCGCGACGGCGTCGGCGGCGAAGGACAGCGCGGCGCTCTTGCACCCGGCGAGCGGCGGCAGCGTGACCGCGAGTATGAGGGCGACGTGTGTACGGTTCACGCGGGATGGCCCGGCCGCGGAGGGATCGTGATAAGCGTGGGTACTCATAGATGCCCCTCCGTGAGGGGTCAATCGACTTTCGCGTGACCGCCCCAACCATCTCCAGCCACGGCGACCCGAACGCGCAGGGAACGCACGTCGAGCGCGGCCTCGTCACGTTCCTGCTCGTGACGATGATCCTGCTGCCGGCCGCCTCCACCGTGTCGCGGCGCCTCCTCGGCCGGGAGCTGCCCGGCTCGGCCGTGCTCGCGCAGCACATCACCCTGTGGGTGGGCTTCCTGGGAGCGATGCTCGCCACCGCGAGCGGCCGCCACCTCGCCCTCTCGACGCTCGACCTGATCCCGGTCGGCTGGCCGCGCACCGCGGCCTGGTTCCTCGGGCAGGCGGTCTCCGCCGCGGTGACGGCGCTGCTCGCCTGGGCGTCGCTCGAGCTGGTCAAGGTCGAGTGGACCGGCTTCGGCCAGGTGGCGATGGGCATCAAGGTCGCGTGGAGCCAGCTGGTGATGCCGGTGGGCTTCGCGATCATGGCGCTCCGCTTCGCGTGGCGGGCCGGCGCGCCGTGCGAGTCCCTGCGCTGCTGGGCGCTGCGCGCCGCCGCCGCGCTGGTCGCGGCGGGCGCGTTCCTGCTCGGGTCCGTCGTGCCCGGCGCGGCGCTCACCTGGATCCTCTCGATCCTGGTGCTGCTCGCGTTCCTGCTGGGCGCGCCGGTGTTCGTGGCCATGGCGGGGCTCGCCATGGTGCTGTTCTTCCGCGACGCGGGCGACCCGCTCGCCATCGCCGCGGTCCCCACCGCCACGTTCAACCTGGTCTCGTCGGCGACGCTGCCCGCCATCCCGCTGCTCACCGCGGCCGGCTACGTGCTCGCCGAGGGCGGCGCGGCGCGCCGGCTGGTCCGCGCGTACAAGGGGCTGTTCGGGTGGATGCCGGGCGGCGTCGCGGTGATGGCGACGTTCGTGTGCGCGCTGTTCACCACCTTCACCGGCGCGTCCGGCGTCACCATCCTCGCGCTCGGCGGGCTCCTGCTCCCGGCCCTGCTCGAGGACGGCTACCCGGAGGACTTCTCGGTCGGCCTGGTGACCGCGGCCGGGTCGCTGGGCCTCCTGTTCCCGCCGTCGCTGCCGGTGATCCTCTACGGCGTGGTGGCGCAGGCGCCCATCGACCACCTGTTCATCGGCGGGCTGGTGCCGGGCCTGCTCATGATCGTCCTGGTCGCCGCGTACGGCGTCATCGTGGGCGTCCGGTCGCGCGCGCCGCGGCAGGCGTTCCACCCGCGCGAGGCGCTCGCAGCGCTGTGGGACGCGAAGTGGGACCTCGGGCTCCCCACGCTCGTCGTGGTGGCGGTCGGGTCCGGGTTCGCCACCGTGGTCGAGGCCGCCGCGCTCGCGGCCGCCTACGCGCTGGTGGTCGAGCTGGTGGTGTTCCGCTCCATCAGCCCGGTCCGCGACCTGCCGCGGGTGCTGGTCCACGCGTCCACGCTGGTGGGGAGCGTGGTGATCCTGCTCGGCACCGCGCTCGGGCTCACCTCCTGGTTCGTGGACGCGGAGATCCCGACGCGGCTGGTGGAGTGGATGACGGCGCACGTGCACTCGCCGGCGCTGTTCCTGCTCATGCTGAACGCGGTGCTGCTGGTGCTCGGCAGCGTGCTCGAGATCTACTCGGCCATCGTGGTGCTGGCGCCGCTGGTCGCGCCGCTCGGCGTCGCCTACGGGATCGAGCCCATCCACCTCGGCGTGGTGTTCCTCGCGAACCTGGAGCTCGGGTTCCTGTTCCCGCCGATGGGGCTCAACCTGTTCCTCTCCGCCTCCCGCTTCGGCAAGCCGCTGCCGTACCTCTACCGGAAGGCGTTCCCGTTCCTGCTCATCATGAGCGCGGGCGTGCTCGCCATCACCTACCTGCCGGCCATCACCACCGGCGTGGTGGAGCTGCTGGCGCGCGACTGAGCCAGGTCGCGCCTCGCGCACCACCCGCCGGACGTGACGGCGTCACGCCAGGCGAAATGCGCCGCTGCCCACGGCGGCGATCACCGCGTCCAGCGTCTCCCGGGGACCTTGCCCTTCCGTCCGGAGCACGTGCCGCTCGAGCTCGCCGATCGAGGAGAGCTGCCGGTAGAGGGCCGTGATGGCCTCGGGATCGGCCAGCGAATCGCCGCCGCGCTCCCGGCAACGCTCGATTGCGACCTCGAGCGCCGGGCGCAGCATGACGTAGTGGAGCGGCACCGAGAGCGCCTGGAACGGCCGGAGGAACCACGGGCCGACGATGCCGTCGAGGACGACGAAGTACCCGCCCCTGGCATAGCGCTCGGCCACCGTCGCCAGGGCGTCGATCACCACCTCGTTCTGCGCGTGGGCCTCGGGCAGGTAGGGCGCGAGCGCGCCGTGCTTGATGAAGTGCCAGAAGTCGTCGGCGTGGAGGTGCACCTTGGGTGACCCCGGCTGGCTGGCCAGGGCGCGGGCGGTCGTGGTCTTCCCGGCGCCCGGCGGGCCGGTCAGGATGAGGACTTCGCCTGCAAGGTCGACCATGACCGCTCCCGTTCCCGAGCTGCCGCTCATCTCGCCCGCGGCGCCGGCCAGCCCTCGCGCAGCGCGAACACCGCCAGCGTCACCGCGTACGCGCCGGCCACGTCGATGGTGTAGTGCAGGTGCGCGAGGAACACCGACGCGACCACCAGCACGTGGCCGAGGAGCGCGGGCCAGCGCAGGCGCGGCCAGCGCCACACGTACAGCAGGAGCAGGAACGTGGTGGCGGTGTGGCCGGAGAAGAACAGGTCCTTCGTCAGGTAGGCGCGCATCGAGCCGTTCGCGAACACCTGCCACGGCGAGAGGAGCTGCACGTACGCGTCCCAGGGATCGTGCCCCGAGATCCCGGGGCCGGCGCGCGCCGGGTCGGGCGCGCCCAGGCCGGTCATGGCGAGGGTGGCGCCGCGGAGCAGCGACACGATCGCGCCGGCCACGTTGTAGCGGACGAAGGTGCGCGGCGAGACCCACAGCAGCGCGGCGGCGACCGGCAGGTAGATGCCGAGCCACAGCACGTAGTTCCCGCGCGCCACCCACTCGACGTACGGGACGTGCGCGAGCACGAGGTCGGGCAGCGCGGCGGGCGCGGGGCGCAGCTCGTTCCAGACCGCCGCCGCGGTCATGGCGGCGTAGCTCGCCAGGCGGAGCGCGAGCGCGAGCAGCACCGCGGCCCAGGCCGCGCGCAGGGCGGGCCAGCCGCCCTCGGCCGGCGGGGGCGCGGCGCTCGCGGTCGGGGCGAGGCGCGCGGGCTCGGGCTGGGGCGACGGGGCGGCCATGGCCGGGGTGTATAGACCACGCCCGGCGCCGGGGCACCAGCTACCCACGGCGCTCCGCGCCCGCGCGGGTTACAATCCGTCCATGTCCTTCGACTCGCCTTCCCGCTTCCCCGCCCGCGAGCAGGTGCTCGTCCGCGGCGCGTCCGACGTCGAGCGCCGCTTCATGGCCGCCGTCTACCGCTGGATGACGCTGGGCCTCGGCGTCACCGCCCTGGTCGCGACCGCGGTGGCGAGCTCCGAGACGCTGCTCCTCGCCATCGTGGGCAACCGGATCCTCTTCTACGGGCTCGTCATCGCCGAGCTGGCGCTGGTGATCTGGATCTCCGCGGCGGTGAACCGGCTCCCGGCCGCCGCCGCCGGCGGGCTGTTCCTGCTCTACTCGGCGCTGAACGGCGCGACGCTGTCGGTGGTGCTGCTCGTCTACACCGGCGCGTCGGTGGGGATCGCGTTCCTCACCACCGCCGGTACGTTCGCCGCGATGAGCGTCTACGGCACCGTCACCCGGCGCGACCTGACCGGCTGGGGGAGCTTCCTGTTCATGGGGCTCATCGGGATCGTGATCGCGAGCCTCGCGAACCTGTTCTTCCGCTCCGACATGGTCTCGTGGGTGGTGTCGTGCATGGGCGTGCTGGTCTTCACCGGCCTCACCGCCTACGACACGCAGAAGCTCCGCGCCTACGCGCGCGCGGGCGGCGGCGCGGCGGCCGCGCCGGTGAGCGGCGCGCTCTCGCTCTACCTCGACTTCGTGAACCTGTTCCTGTCGCTGCTGCGCCTGTTCGGGAACCGGCGCTAGCTCAGGCCCCGGCCTCGGGCCCGGCCCCGGCGAGCGTCCGCAGCAGCTTCGGGCGCACGCCGGTGGCCGCGACGAGCGCGTCGAGCCGCCCCTGCGCCTCGCGCGACGCGGCGCGCACCTTCTTGCCGAGGATGAGCTCGTTCTTCACCGAGTGCTCCCAGCCGGTGAGCTCGGTGACGGTCACCCGGTAGCCGTGCGCCTCGAGCGCGAGCGCGCGGAGCACGTTGGTGAGGTGCGAGCCGAACTCGCGCCGGTGCCAGGGGTGCTCGAACAGCGGCGCGAGCAGCGGCGAGGGCGCCTTCGCCTCGTCGAGCTGCCGCGCCACCTCCGCCTGGCAGCAGGGGACCACCGCCACGTGGTCGGCGCCGTGCCGGATGGCGAGCGCGAGCGCGTCGTCGGTGGCGGTGTCGCAGGCGTGCAGCGCGGTGACGAGGTTCAGCCGCTCCGGCACGGGCGCGGCGTCGATGGGCGCCTCCACGAACTCGAGCCGGTCGAAGCCGAGCCGCCTCGCGCGCTCGGCGCCGGCCTTCGCGAGGTCGGGGCGCGACTCGAGCGCGAGGAGCCGGCCCTTCCCGGCGGGCCCGAGGAACAGCTCGTAGAGGATGAAGCCGAGGTAGCTCTTGCCGGCCCCGCAGTCCACCACCACCGGATCGCCGAAGCGCCCGAGCACGTCGTCGAGCGCGGGGGCGAGCAGGTTCGCGAGGTGGTTCACCTGCTTCAGCTTCCGGAGGCTGTCGGCGTTGAGGTCGCCCTGCCGGGTGAGGAGGTGCAGCTCCTTCAGCAGCCCCGGGGACGTGCCTGGGAGCAGCTCGCGACGGACCGCCTCGCCCTTCACCTGCCTGCGCATGGCGAGGTTCTAACCCGGCGGCGCCGCGCGCGGAACCTCGGGGCACGCCCGAGGCGTTGACGGGCGCGGCCCGGCGGACGAAGGTCGGCGGGTGACCGCTCCCACCCCGCCCTCGCCCGACCGCGCGCCCGCGCGCGCCTACCTCTCCCGCCCCGGCCCGTGGCTGGTGGCCCACCGCGGCGGCAGCGCGCTCGCCCCGGAGAACACGCTCGTCGCGTTCGACCGCGCGGTGGCGCTCGGCGCGGACGCGCTCGAGATCGACGTGCGCCGCACCGCCGACGGGGCGGTGGTGGTGTTCCACGACGACGACACGGCGCGGCTCACCGGCGCGCCGGGGACCATCGAGGCGCGCACGCTGGAGGAGGTGGGGCGGCTCGACGCGGCGTTCGGCTTCACGCCGGACGGCGGGGCGACGCATCCGCTGCGCGGCAAGGGCGTGCGGGTGCCGACGCTGGCGGAGGTGCTGGCGCGCTACCCGGGCCTGCGGCTCAACATCGACGCGAAGCCGGACGAGGCCGCGCTGGCGGACGCGCTGGCGCGGGAGATCCGGGCGGCGGGCGCGGAGGAGCGGGTCTGCGTGGGGTCGTTCTTCGACGCGCAGGCGGAGCGGCTCGCGGCGCTCTTGCCGGGCTGCGCGCGGTACCTGCCGGAGCAGGCGGCGACGTGCCACGTGCTGGCGGCGCTGTCGGGCCAGCCGGCGGAGGGGTGCCCCGGCGGCTACGACGTCGCGGACCTGCCGCATCGGATGGGGGAGGTCGAGGTGGTGTGCCCGCCGGTGATCGCGCACTTCCACGCGCTGGGGATCCCGGTGCACGTGTGGACCGTCGATGATCCTGTCGAGATGCGGGAGCTGCTCGCGCTCGGGGTGGATGGGATCGTGACGGATCGGCCGGAGGTCCTCGCGAAGGTGTTGGGGAGGTAGGGGTTGCCGCTCGCGGTGAGCTCGTCGAACCGGGAGCGGGGGGCGGTTGCCGCTCACGGTGAGCTCGTCGAACCGGGAGCGGGGTGGCGATTGCCGCTCACGGTGACCTTGTCGAACCGGGAGCGGGGAGGCGATTGCCGCTCACGGTGAGCTTGTCGAACCGGGAGCGGGGTGGCGATTGCCGCTCACGGTGAGCTTGTCGAACCGGGAGCGGGAGGCGATTGCCGCTCACGGTGAGCTCGTCGAACCGGGAGCGGGGTGCAGGCGGCCGCGCCGGAGAAGGAGCGGGAGGTCGGGCAGCGGGCTGGCGGGGCGGGCCCGGCTGGCCGGGAGCGGCGGCGCGGGATCGGCTTGCGAGAGGCCTGGCAGGGAGGCGGGCTGGCGTTCGTTGGCCGCGGCCGGGTGTCTCCGCTCTTGGTGATCCGCAGCCTGCCGCTCATGGTGAACCCCAAGACCGACCTCCGCTCATGGTGAGCCTCAGCCTGCCGCTCATGGTGAGCCCCAAGACCTCCGCTCATGGTGAGCCTGTCGAACCATGAGCGGGACGCAGGGACTGCGGTCACGTTGAGTGACTGCTTGCAGCCCAAGGGGAACGCTCGGCGCGCTTGACGGGGTTTCACTGTCCGGCGACCCAGGCGCCGCGGGGCGCGCGGGAGGGTCGCTGTGAGCGCGCCATCTGGCGCCTGGCGCGTGCTCGTGACGCGCGACCGCCTTGACGGGATCGCATGACCATCTCGCGCCTGAAGTCGAATGCGCGCGTCCGGCGAGGCCCCGGAAACGCGTGAGAGAGTGTCGGCATGGACACTCCTCGTGAACTCTCGGATCGCCTCGTCACCCTCCTCCGCCGCGAGCACGCCGCCCTCGCGGAGTTCCTGGTCGCGCTCGCGGACTTCGACGTGCGGCGCGCGTGGGCGGAGCTGGGGTACGCCTCGCTCTTCCACTACCTGCACCGCGAGCTTCGGCTGTCGAAGGGCTCGGCGCAGTACCGCAAGGTGGCGGCGGAGCTGATCCAGGCGGTCCCCGCCGTCGTCGAGCCGCTGCGGGACGGGCGGCTCTGCTTCACGACCGTCATCGAGGTGGCGCGCGTGGTCACGGCCGAGAACTGGGAGGCGGTGCTGCCGCGGTTCTACGGGCTGTCGCGGCACGAGGCGGCGGAGGTGGTCGCGGCGCTGGCGCCGCGTCCGGCGCCGCCGGTGCGGACGGTGCTCACCGCGGTCCGTCGGTCCGCGAGTTCAACTGCTGAACCGACTGTCCTCGCTGTGACCTCTGGTTCAACTGTTGAACTGACTGGCCCCGTCGCAGCCGTGGGTTCAACGGTTGAACCGTCGGTTCCTGCGGTGCCCGTCGCGGCTCCGACGTCCTCGTTCCGCTCCGCGGAGCTCACGCCGCTCACGGCGGACCGTCAGCGGCTCCATGTAACGGTAAGTGAACGTTTCGCGCGCAAGCTGGAGCGGCTCCGGGATCTTCGGCCGGACCTCTCCGACGACGCCCTTCTCGAAGCTGGGGTGGACCTGCTGCTGGCGAAGGCGGAGAAGCGCAAGAGTGGGCACACGGATCGGCCGCAGGCGGCGATCCGGCCTTCCCGCGATCGGGGCCACATCCCTGCCGATGTCCGCCGCGAGGTCTGGAAGCGTGACGGTGGGTGCTGTCAGTGGCGGCTCGCCAGCGGGGAGCGCTGCGGCTCCACGCATTCGCTCCAGCTCGACCACGTCGTGCCGCGGGCGCTGGGCGGGGCCTCCACTGCGGACAACCTTCGCGTGCTCTGCGCGGCCCACAACCTCGAGGCGGCGCGGCGGGTGTTCGGGGACGCCTGGATGGGCAGGTACACCAAGGGCCGGCGCGATGGGGATCGGGCCGGCCCTGGGATTGTTCGCGACGTGCCCGGCGGCGCGCCGGGACCGGCGCCTAGTGGTGTTCCGTGACCAGCTCGGGGTGCTTCTCCACCAGCTCGTCGAAGTTGCCGGGGAAGTCGAGGATGGGCTCGTTCTTGTGCATCACCCAGATCCGGCTCGCCACCTCGCGCACCAGCTCCTGGTCGTGCGTCACCACGATCACCGTCCCCTCGTAGCGCTGCAGGCCCTCGGACAGCGCGGCGATGGACTGGAGGTCGAGGTGGTTGGTGGGCTCGTCGAGCACGAGCACGTTGTCCTTGAACAGCATCAGCTTCGCGAGCAGGAGGCGCACGGTCTCGCCGCCGGACAGGGTCGCGGTCGGCTTCATCCGCTCGTCGCCGGAGAACAGCATGCGCCCGAGCAGGCCGGAGATCTCCTCGTTGCTGAGCTTGTCCTCCATCTCGCGGAGCCAGCCGAACGCGGTGGTGCCGGGGCGGATCACGCCGGCCTGGTCCTGCGGCAGGTAGCCGACCTGCGCCTGGTGGCCCCACTTCACGTGGCCGCGGTCGGGGGCGAGCTCGCCGGCGACCATCTTCACCAGCGTGGACTTGCCGACGCCGTTCTTGCCGACGACGGCGATCTTCTCGCCGCGGGTCACGAGCGCGCTGAACGGCTGGACCACCTGCAGGCCGGGGCCGTAGGCCTTCTCGATGCCCTCGATCGTCAGCGTCTGCTTGCCGGAGGGCGCCTTCTGCTCGAACTTGATGAACGGCGCGGCGATGTTCGACCGCTTCATGTCCTCGAGCTTCAGCTTCTGCATGGCGCGGATGCGGCTCTGCACCTGCGACGCGCGCGTGCCGGCGTGGAACCGGGCCACGAACTCGCGGAGCTGCTCGATCTTCTTCCGCTTCTCGGCGTTCTCCGACTCGACGCGCGACCGGACCTGGCCCTTCTGCCGGACCATGTCGTCGTAGCCGCCGGGGTACGTGATGATGGTCTCGTAGTCGATGTCGGCGATGTGCGTGCAGATCGCGTTCAGGAAGTGGCGGTCGTGCGAGATGGTGATGAGCACGCCCTCGTACGCGTGCAGGAACTTCTCCAGCCAGCGGATCGACTCGATGTCGAGGTGGTTGGTGGGCTCGTCGAGCAGCAGCCCCTGCGGCTTCCCGAACAGCGCCTGCGCGAGCAGCACGCGCAGCTTGTAGCCGCCGGCGAGCGCGCGCATGGGCTGGTCGTGCCAGGGCTCCTCGATGCCGAGGCCCTGCAGCAGCTCGGCCGCGTCGGCCTCGGCGGAGTAGCCGTCCTCCTCGCCGATCACGCCCTCCAGCTCGGCGAGGCGCACGCCGTCCTCGTCGCTGATCTCGGGCTTGGCGAGCAGCTGCTCCTTCTCGCTCATCGCCGACCACAGCGCCTCGTTCCCCATCAGCACCACGTCGAGGACGCGGTTGTCCTCGTACTTGAAGTGATCCTGGCGGAGGATGCCGAGCTTCTTCGGCCGGAGCACCTGGCCGGTGTCGGGGTCCTCGTCGCCGGCGATGATCTTCATGAAGGTGGTCTTCCCGGCGCCGTTCGGGCCGGTCAGGCCGTAGCGGTTGCCGGGCGAGAACGAGACGTCCACGTCCTCGAACAGCTTCTTGGGCCCGAAGGCCTTGGTGACGTTCTGAACGCTGATCATGGGAGCGGCGCCTTCTTAACGGATCTCCGGGAGTTTTGCGAGACGGATCGCGGACTTCACCCGGCGCGGCGCGCGCCGCCGCCGCCGCCGCGCGCGCCCCGGATGCGCGCCGTCCGGGAGGGCACTCCGCGCTCGACCGCGCGGCGGACCGCGGGTACGCTGCCGCACCGTGCACTCCACGCCCGGCGCCGCCCGCCTCTTCCACGGCCCCGGCGGCCGCGCGCTGCTCGTCCTCACCTTCATCAACCTGTTCAACTACCTCGATCGGTTCGTGGTGTCGGCGCTGGTCGAGAGCCTGCGCGCGGACCTGTGGCTCACCGACACGCGCCTCGGCTGGCTGATGACGAGCTTCACCATCGTCTACGCGCTCGCCTCCCCGGTGTTCGGCGCGCTGGGCGACCGCCGGTCCCGCCCGCCGCTCGTCGCGCTCGGCGTCCTGCTCTGGAGCAGCGCCACCATGCTCTCCGGCGCGGCGCGCGGCTTCTACACGCTGCTCCTCGCCCGCGCCGCGGTCGGCGTGGGCGAGGCCGCGTACGGCACGCTCTCGCCGGGCCTGCTCGCCGACTTCTTCGGCAAGGAGCGGCGCGGCCGCGCCTACGCCACCTTCTTCGCCGCCATCCCCATCGGCTCGGCGCTCGGCTACATCGTGGGCGGCCTCGTGGAGCACCGCTTCGGCTGGCGCACCGCGTTCGTCATCTCCGGCGCGCCCGGCGTGCTGCTCGCGTACTGGTGCCTGCGGCTGCCCGATCCGCCGCGCGGCGCGAGCGAGCGCCCCTGGCTCGAGCTCGGGAAGCGCGGCCTCGCCGCCACCTACCGGCGCCTCCTCGCGAACCGCCCCTATGTCCTCGCCGTGGCCGGCTACGCGGCCTACACCTTCGCGGTCGGCGGGATGGCGTTCTGGATGCCCGCGTTCCTGGAGCGCTCGCGGGGCGTGCCCCGCGCCATCGCCACCGTCCAGTTCGGCGCGGTGGTGGTGATGACCGGGTTCGCCGGCACCTTCGCCGGCGGCTTCTTCGCCGACTGGCTCCGCCGCCGCCGGCGCGAGGCGGACCTGTGGGTCTCCGGCATCGCCACGCTGCTCGCCGCCCCGCTATCACTCATGGTGTTCCTCACCTGGCGGCCCGGGCTCTACCTCTCCGCGCTGATCGGCGCGCAGCTCCTGCTGTTCGCGTCCTCAGGCCCCATCAACGCCGCGCTCATGAACGTGGTCCCGCCCGCCGAGCGCGCCACCGCGGCGGCGCTGTCGATCCTCGCCATCCACGTGTTCGGCGACCTGCCCTCGCCCACGCTCATCGGCGTGCTCTCCGACCACAGCTCGCTCGGCCGTGCCGTGCTCATCGTGCCTGCCGCGATCCTCGTCTCGGGTGCGATCTGGACCTGGGCCGCGTGGCGCGGCGAGCGGGCGGCTCGCGCCGCGGGGCCGGACGCCGACCGCGCGGCCTAGCGTCGCGGTCCGCCCGCGTCGGCCCCGTCAACGAGGGCGGACTTCGACCTCGACCCCATGAGCCCGTGCTTCCCGATGGAGCACGTACGCGTCCCGGGACACCGTGATCAGCAGGCGGCCAGTCCCCCACGCGACGGTCGGCTTCTCGACGTCGGGGAGCGCATCCTCCGAGAACACGATCGTCCCCTCCGCCCCCTTCGACGCAGAGTCGATGACCAGGACCCGGTCCGCGACCGAGGTCAGCAGACCGTTCGCGTACTCCACCTCGTCGACGACGGCGACCCATTTCCCGGTCGGGTCGGTGAGCGTGTGAAGCACCCTGCGACCATCGCTTTCGTGATCGCGCTTGGCGCACTCGCACGAGACCGCCGTCATCGCGAGCCCGATCAGGATCCACAGCGCGACGCTGGATGCTGCTCGTTTCACGAGTAGTTCCTCTGAACGTCCGTGTCTGGGGTCGCGGCGAACCCGACCCAGAGTAACGCGCCTCGGTCGGTGAGTCCGTGAATCGGACCATTGGTCCGCGCGACCTCCAGCATCATCGCGCATCTCCGAAGGCATGGTCCCTGCGTTTCCCGCCAGGATGACCTCTCCCCGCCAGATCCTTCCGCACGCCACCTACCTCGTCACTCGGCGTTGCGCACAGCGGCAGTTCCTGCTGCGACCGTCGGAGTCCACGCGGAACCCCGACCCAGAGTAATGCGTTTCGGCCGGCGAGTCCGTGAATCGAATCCGGCCGAGACCACGATCGCCGTGACGCGCTGGGCCCATTACTCTGGGTCGGGGCCTCGAGCGGCCGGTCAGCGGAAATCAAGTCTGGGGGCCTCCGGCCTACTCTCGATCGTGGGTCTCCCGTCGAAGCTCGTACCGCTCGTCGCCCTCCTCGCCCTTCCAGTTGAACAGGATCATCGTGCCTCCGCGCCCTTCCGTGAGGAGGTCGGCTCTGAATCCGTTGCGATGCTCCGCGAGAGAGTCGAAGACGAGCCACATCTCGCGCTTTCGCACACCCCAGACGCCGGTCCCGCCCACGAACTTCGACTCGGGTGAACCCAGAAGACCCAAGACCGGTGCTGGGATGCGCTCGGCAGTAAACCTCACTTCGGTGAACACCATCCGCCCGCCTTCCCGCGACACCCACTCTCCGAGCACGTCGGCACGCTCAATCGAGCCGCCAGAGCAATTGAGTAACCCGCAAGCAATGGCGATGAGGGCGCACACCGGCTTCACGGCCATCTGATCACCTCGGGGGACGTCAGCAGACCGTTCGCGCAGGCCGAGCCTCGGGAGCCCTGTCGCCCAGGACGGCATAGCGTGCGTCGATCTCCCTGACCGACCTGTGATGATCGAAGGCGACCACGCCGCACCACAGTGCGGCGACCGCGAACCACAGCGCCATCGCCCTCCATCGGTCTGCGCGAGGCGTCCTGACGAGGATCCACGCCAATGCAGCCACATCGAGGAGCAGGCGACCAGGATCGGAACCGCGGCGAGGAAGAAGGAGAAGGCGTCTCCCGGTCCACCGGGCATGCCTTCCTCTCCTGGCGGAACCCAAAGGGCGGAGCCGACCTTCAGGAAGAGCACCATCCCCGCAACGTTGAGCGAGGCCCAGGGCCATCGTTTGCGGAAGTGGCGCTTCGGTTCCATTGCGGGCCTTCATCAAGTTCCGCCGAACGCCTTGACAGTTGGATCGACGCGCTTCATGTCAGCGTCCGCGACGGGCCAACCCTTTGCCCCGCGGGCGGCGTGCGCAACGAGCGCTCGCATCAGCGCGTTCGAGATGACGGTCTCCTGGAACGCCTCGCCCCCGTCGCCGAACCACTGGGTGGTCTTCACGTAGTGCGATCCCGGTTCGGCCAGGAGTGAAGGAAACGGTCCGCGCCGATGCGGGAGGTACTTGCGCTCGCCGCACACGGGGCAAATCGCGTGCAGCAGGTCGGCCGTCGCGACCGAGACCTGTTCGTTCGCCACGAGCTGGACCACGGTCCGTAACTCCTGGGTGCCCTTCCGGTTCAGGACCGGGCGAGCCTCGACGCCGAGGGGCCGAAAGACCTCCTTCCAGACCTCCGGCCTCACGAAGAACTCGCTGTAGACCCAGAACAGCTGGAAGATTCCGCGCCGCCCCCAGCGTGGCTCGCCCTTGAGCCGGAACGGCGCTCGCTGGACTCGGCCCACGGCGCACTTGCCGCAGCCGGTCGCCCCGTAGGTGAGCTCCGCATAGTCATCCTCTGGCTGCGGGTAGCCGTGCATCCAGTCGGTGAAGAGCCTGACCCACCGCGCCGCCGCGACCTCCTCGTTCGTGAACTCGGTCCAGTAGATGTCGACCGGGTTCTGCTCGGCAACCCAGCGAGCCACTTCCGGCCAGCGAGGGTCCGCTTCGTCGATCCGGATGGTCACGAATTCGGAATCGTCGGCTTTCATCGCGAGGAGCTTCAGGAGCTCGCGATCCGCCTCATCGACCCGCTTCGAGATGTTGTGGACGATTCGCACCGGAGTCTCGCACCCGCGATGATCGCGAGCATACCAGGCTCCGACGCTCGGTGAAGTGGCGCCCGCCCCCTCACGGACATTCAAGGCGCCTTCGCGCCACAGCCAGAGCGTGATCGCGGCCGTCGCGCGCAAATCTCCAAAAGGGCCGACCGCGAACTTTTCGAGCACAGGAGCGCCGGGCTCCAGCGCAAACTCGAGACAGTGCGCCGCCGCCCAGAGTCGAACTGCCTCGTTGGAATCAGCAAGCAGCGGGATCAAGAACTCGCGCGCGCCGCGCCGTCCACTTCCGGGATGCGCTGTAGCTCGCATCCAACCGGAAACAGTGACCAGACCGCGATCGCTGTGACGCGCCGGCCTATTACTCTGGGTCGGGCCTTGGGGCCTTGGGGCCTCGTGGATCAGCTGGCGGCGAAATACAGCTTCGCGCCTTGGATGAGGACCCAACACCCGAGCGCGGCCATTCCGATCCCCTGGATTCTGACCAATGGTTTGGCGATTTTCTCCCGCGCTCTGAGCGACGGGTGGAGTCGGCCCCTCCGACGACCGAACCCGCGCCGCAACGATTCGATGGTCTCAGCAGGTCGAAGAGCCAAGGTCGCCCCCGCCCATAGCAGGATCGCACCGACCAGGAACAAAATCATCGACGCCCTGTGGGCCTGCAATGGACTCACGCACACCTCGCCCGCTCATGAGACATGTCCAGCAATTGCTTCAATAGAACCCCGACCCAGAACCCCCAGAGAACCCCGACCCAGAAGAACCCCGACCGAGAGTAACGCGTCTCGGCCGGCGAGTCCGTGAATCGGCCCATCGGTTCGCGCGATCTCCAGGATCTTCGCGCAACTCCGGAGGCATGGTCCCTGCGTTTCCCGCCAGGGTGACCTCTCCCCGCCAGATCCTTCCGCACGCCACCTACCTCGTCACTCGGCGTTGCGCACAGCGGCAGTTCCTGCTGCGGCCGTCGGAGTCCACGAACAGCATCGTGCTCTACGTCCTGGCCGTCGCGGCTCGACGGTACGGGATCCTCGTCCACGCGTTTTGCGTCCTCTCGAATCACCTCCACGTCGTCGTGACGGACCCCGCCGCTCGGCTTCCCGCCTTCCAGCAGTACGTCGACGCACTCGTCGCTCGAGCCGTGAACGCGTCGCTGGGCCGCTGGGAAGCGTTCTGGGCGCCGAGCAGCTACAGCGCCGTGCGGCTCGTTTCACCAACAGACGTCCTCGACAAGGCGGCGTACGTGCTCGCAAATCCGGTCGCGGCGGGGCTCGTGCGCACGGGTTCGGAATGGCCGGGGCTCTGGTCCGCGCCGGCTCGTATCGGTGCCGGCAAGATCGCCGTTCGCCGGCCCAAGCACTTCTTCGCCGAGAACGGATCGATGCCGGAGTCCGTCGAGCTCGAGCTGGTCCCGCCCCCTGGCTTCACCGCCGCCGAGGAGTTCCGCGAGCAGCTCGTCGAGGCGCTCGAGGCGCGCGAGCGTGAAGCAGGGCGGGCGCAAGCCGAGAAGGGCCTCGGCTTCATGGGCGCGCGGAAGGTACTCGCGCAGAAGCCCACCGCGCGGCCCTCGCCTGGCGAGCCGCGGCGCGGGCTGAGCCCGCGGGTCGCCAGCAAGGACAAGTGGAAGCGCATCGAGGCGCTCGGAAGGCTGCTCGGGTTCTTGAACGAGTACCGAACGGCCTTGCGCGCCTGGAAGGCAGGCATGCGCGATACCGTCTTCCCAGCGGGAACCTACTGGATGCGCGTCGGGCACGACGTCGCGTGCGCGGCGGCTCCTTAGCACGCGCCGTCCTGACCACCACCGGGACTCTGGACTCGCGCGCTCTCCACGCGCGCCGCGGGCGGCGGTGCGTCCGAATCACATTCCGGGCGCCGGACTCACGCCCATCGCTGGCTAGATTTACGCGACCTGTCCGCCGTTGGCCCACGTTCGGGACGCGCTTCAGTTCGAATACGACGGGAATCAACGGGCGAGCCGGCGCGACAGCGCCGCGCCCGGGCCAATTACTCTGGGTCGGGGTCCTCGGGGTCGGGGTCCTCGGCCCAATTACTCTGGGTCGGGGTCCTGTCGAATTACTCTGGGTCGGGGTTCTCGGGGTCCTGGGTCCTCCGAATTACTCTGGGTCGGGGTCCTCCGCAGCCGCCTCTACCCCGGCAACATCCGGTAAAGCTCCTCGAGCCGACCCTCGGCGTAGGCCCGGACCAGCTCCGGATACGCCCCGCGATCCAGCTCGCGCAGCAGCGCGTACTTCCGGCCGTGGTAGTGCCCCACCGCTTCGGCGAGCCGCCAGCCGTCGGCGCCGCCGCGCGCGACGGCGCCTTTGAACAGCGCGTGCCGCACCAGGTGCACCGCCTTCTGCACCGCGGGCGCCTTCCGTCGCGCGCCCTCGGCCCGGTACCGGATCGCCCACAGCAGCGCGTAGCGATCCACCTTGCTGCGCATCGCCTCGACCGACGTCGCGAAGCGGTGCTCGACGTGGATGGGCAGGTGCACGGTCGGTGCGGGCGGCAGCGACTCGTGCACGATCATGCCCGGGTCCCAACGCGCCGCCTCGCGCCGGATCAGCCGGACGTGGTGCTCGGTGCGGAACAGGAAGCGGTGGCCGTCGAGGTCGGCCCAGTCGCGCCGGAGCACGCCGTGGTAGGGCGCCTCCCCGCCGCCGGTCGCCTTCCAGGCGCGGATGGCCGCGATCGCCTCCGGCTCCAGCCACTCGTCGGAGTCGAGGAAGAAGACGTGGCTGCAGCCCTCGAGCGCCTCCACCGCAGCGGCCCGCGCGGCACCGTACCCGCGCCAGGCGAGCTCCACCCGCCGGAAGCCGCGCGCCCGCGCCAGGTCGGCGGAGCCGTCGGTCGAGCACGAGTCCACCGCAACGCACTCGTCCGCCACCGCGGCGATGCCGGCGAGGCACCGGTCGAGCGTGTCGGCGCTGTTCCCGTGGATGACGAACCCGCCGAGGCGCATGGCCGCGGACCCTACTTGGCCCGCCCCGGCGCGCGCAAGGCCGGCGTGCCCGGGCGGCGAGGCGCGCAGGGCTCCACCCTGGCGGCCGGCGCCGATACAATGGCCGCATGTCGCAGCCTGCCTTCCAGGGCCCGCCTCCGTCCGGCCCCGGCGCCCCGCCGCCGCCGCCCCCGCAGCGCCCGCCGCTGCGCCACGCCCCCGGGATCCTCCGCGTGGTGGCCCTCGCCGTCGCGTTCCTCGGCGCCGCCGCGCTGCTGGTCGCGTTCGCGCTCCGGGGTCGCCCCGCCGCGCCGTCCACGCCGCTCACCGCGCTCCCGCCGCTCCAGGCCGAGCACGACCAGCGGACCGGCGAGGACGTGGCGCCGTTCACCGGCTTCGCGGTCTCCGTCGAGACGGTGCCGCCCGGCGCGCTCGTGCTGGTGGACGGGGTGGCGCGCGGCGAGGCGCCGGTGCTCGCGGGCCTCGACTGTCCCCCGGGTCGCGAGATCGAGATCCGCGCCGAGGCCGCCGGCCGTCGCGCCGCGACCCGCGTCGCCTGCCGCGCCGACGCGCTGGTGAAGGTCACGCTCCGGCTCGAGCGCTAGCCCTTGGCCGCGCCGGCCATCGAGCGGATCTTCTGCGCCTGCGCGCCGGGCCTCGAGCCGGTGCTGGCCGCCGAGCTGCGCGCGCTGGGGCTCGACGCCCGTGCGGCGCAGGGCGGCGCCGAGGCGCGGGGCGAGGACGCCGCCGCGCTCGCGTGCCTGGGCGCGCGCACCGCCGACACCGCGCTCCTCCGGCTGTGGGAGGGCCCCGCCGCGGAGCTGCCCGCGGCGAAGCGCGCCGCGGCGGCGCGGGCGGGCGGGCTCGAGCTGCTGGTGCGCGCCAAGGGCGGGCACGCCACGGTGAGCGTGGACGCGGCCGGCGCGCCGCTGTTCCGGCGCGGTTGGCGGGCGCGGGTGGGCGCGGCGCCGCTCCGTGAGTCGCTCGCCGCCGGCATCCTGCTCGCCTGCGGGTGGACCGGCGACCGGCCCTTCCTCGATCCGATGTGCGGCTCGGGCACGCTCGCCATCGAGGCCGCGCTCATCGCCGCCGGCCGTGCGCCGGGCCTGGGCCGGACCTTCGCGTTCGAGCGCCTCCCCGGCCACGACCCGGCCCGCACCGCCCGGCTGCGCGCGCACCTCGAGGCGCGCGCCCGCCCGGTGACCGTGCCCATCCACGCCTCCGACCGGAACGCCGGCGCGCTCCGGCTCGCGCAGAAGAACGCGGCCGCGGCGGGCGTGGCGGACGCGATCGCGTTCGCGCGCGAGGACGCGGCGAAGGTGATCCCGCCGCCCGGCCCGGGGCTGTGCGCCGTGAACCCGCCCTACGGCGTGCGCCTCGACGAGGACGCGGCCGGCGCCTGGCGCGCGCTGGGCACGCTCATGGCGCGGCTCGCCGGATGGGAGGTCGCGGTGCTCGGGCCGGACCGCGGGCTCGAGCGGCTGCTCCCCCGCCCGCCGTCCGGGTCCGTGCCCGTGGAGAACGGCGGAATCCGCTGCCGCCTGCTGCGCTGGCGCGCCTGAGGCCCCCGCGAGGAGCGGCGGCCGGGCGGGCAGGCCGCTGCGCGCACGGGGCTCCATCGTGTGGCCGCATGTGGAGGGAGCTCGCCGCCCGGCTGATCCGGCGCCCGCGCGCCGACGACGGCGGCGGCCTGCTCGTGCCGAGCCGCACCCGCCCGGGCCGGCCCAAGATCGACGTCGCGCGGGTGGGGCACCGCTTCCCGAACGAGGTCGTCGCGCTCCAGGACGTGAACATCGCGGTGCACGCGGGCGAGTTCGTGTGCCTGCTCGGCCCGTCCGGCTGCGGCAAGACCACCCTGCTCTACGCGCTCGCCGGGCACCTCGCGCCGAGCGGCGGGCGCATCTCCATCGACGGCGTCGAGGTGAAGGGGCCGGGCCCGGAGCGCCTGCTGGTGTTCCAGGAGCCGGCGCTGTTCCCGTGGCTGACGGTGCGGCAGAACCTGGTCTTCGCGCTGCGGGCGACCGGGATCCGCCGCGGCGAGGCGGCCCGGCGCGCCCAGGCGTTCGTGGCGATGGTGGGGCTCGGGGGCTTCGAGGACGCGCTCCCGCACGAGCTGTCCGGCGGCATGCGCATGCGCGTGCAGCTCGCGCGCGCGCTGGCGCTCGACCCGGCGGTGCTGCTCATGGACGAGCCGTTCGCGGCGCTCGACGCCCAGACCCGCGGCCAGATGCAGCAGCACCTGCAGCGCATCTGGATGCGCGATCGCAAGACGGTGGTCTTCGTCACCCACGACGTGCGCGAGGCGCTGGTGCTGGGCGATCGCGTGGTGGTGATGGCGGCGCGGCCGGGGCGCGTGCTGGAGGACCTGGAGGTCCGGCTGCCGCGGCCGCGCGACCCGGACGACCCGGCGCTGGTGGAGCTGTCGCGGCGCATCCGCGAGGAGCTGCGGCGCGCCGAGGAGTCGGGGCGCCGCACGGCGCGGGCGGAGGAGGAACGCGATGCACGAGCGGCTCCGGGCGGCGGTGTTCATCCTGGGCGCGCTGCTGATCTGGGAGCTCGCGGCTAGGTACGGCCCCTGGCCGCACGCGCTCCTCCCCGGACCGTTCGCGGTGGGCGGCCGGCTCGCGGGCCTGGCCGCGGACGGCCGGCTCGGCGCCGCGGTGGCGCGGTCGCTCCTGCGGCTGGCGCAGGGGTACGGCCTGTCGGTGCTCCTGGGCGTGCCGCTCGGCGTGGCGCTCGCGCGGAGCCCGCTGGTGCGCTCGGTGCTCCGGCCCGCCACCATCGGCCTGCAGGCGCTGCCGTCGGTGTGCTGGCTCCCGCTGGCGGCGCTCTGGTTCGGGCTCTCCGAGGCGGCGATCGTGTTCGTGGTGCTGGCCGGATCGCTGCTCGCGGTGGCCATCGCGACCGAGGACGCGGTGTCGGGCGTGGACCCGGGGCTGCTCCGCGCCGCCGGCACGCTCGGCATCCGCGGCGCGCGCTTCCACCTGGGCGTGCTCCTGCCGTCGGCGCTCCCCGGCATCCTCACCGGGCTGAAGCTGGGCTGGAGCTTCGCGTGGCGCGCGCTCATGGCGGGCGAGCTGCTGTTCCCGGCGGGCGGGCTGGGCCAGCTCCTCGCGACGGGACGCACGCGCGCCGACGCGGCGCAGCTGCTCGGCGTCATCGCCGTCATCGTGTTCCTCGGCGTGCTGGTGGACCAGGTGCTGTTCCGGCTGCTGGAGGTGCGCGTGCGGCGCCGCTGGGGGCTCGCCACCGCGGCATGACCACAGGCGCTCCGCGTGCGGCCCCCTGCGGGCGACCCCGCGCCGGCGGGCGGGGTTTCGGGTATGGTCCGGGGCTTCACGCCGCAGGAGCTGTCGCCCCATGACGGATCGCCTCCCCGCCGCGCTGCTCGCGCTCGTCGTCGCCGTCCTGGCCTGGTCCGGCGTCGGCCCGAAGGACCGCGGCACCTGGCTCATGGAGGTCGCGCCGGTGCTCCTCGTCGTCCCGGTGCTGATCGCGACGCGGCGGCGCTTCCCGCTCACCCCGCTCCTCTACGTGCTCGTCGCGCTGCACGCCGCGGTGCTGTGCGTGGGCGGCCACTACACCTACGCCGAGGTGCCGGCCGGCTTCTGGGTGCGCGACGCGCTCGGCCTGGCCCGGAACCACTACGACCGCCTCGGCCACTTCATGCAGGGCTTCGTGCCCGCGCTGGCCGCGCGCGAGCTGCTCCTGCGCACCTCGCCGCTGCGCCGCGGGCGCTGGCTGGCGGCGCTCGTCACCTGCGTCGCGCTCGCCATCTCCGCGGCCTACGAGCTGGTGGAGTGGCTGGCGGCGGTGCTGCTCGGCCAGGGCGCGGACGCGTTCCTCGGCACGCAGGGGGATCCGTGGGACACGCAGTGGGACATGTTCCTGGCGCTGGTCGGCGCGGTGGCCGCGCAGGCGCTCCTCTCGCGCGTGCACGACCGGGCCATCGCGCGCCTCGGCGCGGGCCCGGGCGACCGCAGCCCCGGCGATCGGGTGGCGGCGTGAGGCTGCGCGCCCTCGCGCTGGCGGGCCTCGCCGCGCTCGCGTCCGGCTGCGCCGCGACGCGGCCGGTGCCGGCGCCGGACCTCGCCGCGCCGGCGGCCCCGGACGCCGCCGCGGCGCCGGGCGCGCGCGCGCCTGGGGCCTCGGTGGACGGCGGCGCGGACGCCACCGTCGCGCCGGTGG
>NZ_BAZG01000047.1 GCF_000964525.1 Anaeromyxobacter sp. PSR-1 | reverse complement strand
ACGACTTCCAGATCGAGCGCTTCTAGCGCCGCGCCCCCGTGCCGTCCCCCGGGCAGACCCCGCTCGCGCGCGCCAAGGCGATCGCGCTCCGCCAGCTCGCGTCCCGCATGCGGACCGAGGCGCAGGTCCGCGCGCGCCTGGCGCGCGACGGGCTGGAGGGCGAGGCGGACGAGACCGTCGCCTGGCTCCGCCGGCTGGGCTACCTCGACGACGCCGCCTACGCCCGGGCCCGGGCGCGCTCGCTGGTCGCGGGCGGCAGGCTCGGGCCGCGCATGGCCGAGCGCCGGCTGGTGGGGGAGGGGATCGGGGCGGGCGAGGCGCGGGCGGCCGTCGCCGCGGCGCTGGCCGGCGAGGCGGGGGAGGATCCGCGCGCCGCCGAGCTGGCCCTGTGCCGCGCGCTGGCGGAGCGCCGGGCGCGGGGGCGCCCGCTCGCGGACCTCGACGCCGCCGGGCGGCGCCGGCTGTCGCGCTTCCTGCTCGGGCGCGGCTTCTCCGGGCCGGTGGTGGCCAGGGCGCTGGGCGTCTACGAGGACCAGGACGGATAGCCCCGAGCCCCGGGGCCCCGCCCGGAGGAACGACTGCGCGCCGGCCGGGCCTCTGCTATCTTCCGGGCCCCATGCGCCGGAACCTCGCCCTCGCCGCCGCCCTGTCCGCCGCCGTGGCCCTCGCGGCGTGCGGCACCAAGCACACCACCTTCACCGGCAGCCTGAAGCTCGGGAAGACGCCCGAGGAGAACTACCAGGCCGGCATGGACGAGCTGAAGGCGGACAACTTCACCGAGGCGGTGAAGTTCTTCGAGTTCGTGAAGACGAAGTACCCGTTCTCGAAGTTCGCGGCGCTCTCCGAGCTGCGCCTCGCCGACGTGAAGTTCAAGCAGGACCGGTACCTGGAGGCCGCCGAGGCCTACAAGCAGTTCGTCCAGCTCCACCCCACCCACGAGGACGTGGACTACGCCGAGTACCGCTCCGGCCTGTCCTACTTCAAGGACGCGCCCGGCGAGTTCGCGCTGTTCCCGCCGGCGGCGGAGAAGGACCAGCGGCAGGCCGAGAAGGCGGTGCAGGTGCTCACCGACTTCGTCCAGACCCGGACGCAGTCGAAGTACCTGCCCGAGGCGAAGAAGGTGCTGGCCGAGGCGCAGACCCGGCTGGCGGCGCGCGAGTGGTACGTGGCCGAGTACTACTACAAGCGCTCGCTGTGGGCGGGCGCCGCGGGGCGCTACGAGACGCTGGTGGACAGGTACCCGGGGTCCCGGCACGAGTCCGAGGCGCTCTGGAAGCTCGCCAGCGCCTGCCTGAAGATGGACGAGAAGCACCGCGCCCGGAAGGCGCTCCAGCAGCTCATCGTGAAGCACCCGGGCGACGCGCGCCGGGCCGAGGCCGAGAAGCTCCTTGCCTCGATCCGCTGAGCCGCCCGCGCCCCCGCCGGCGCGACCGCCGCCCTTCTCCCCAGGCTCCCGCGCCGCGCGCCGCCGCGCGCGCGCCGCGAAGGTCGGCGCGCCCTACCTCGTGCCCCTGGCGCTCGCCGCGATCGCGGCGCTGCTGCTGTGGCGCTACTGGGACCGGATCGCCGGCGCGGACCTCGCCATCTCCGCCGCCAGCCCCGAGACGCAGGTGCGCGAGGCGCTCCGCCACCAGGACCGCGCGCACCTGAACGACGTCTACGGCTTCAAGTCCGGCGGCACCGCCGAGCTCGTCCCGGTCCGGTTCGCGGACGTCGCGGTGCAGGTGGAGGGCGACCGCGCCTCGGTGCTCGCCATCGTGGAGGCGGACGGGCGGGTGACCTGGCGCGACGAGCGCGCCGACGTCTCCTACGTCGGGCGCGAGGCGTTCGGGATGACCCGCTGCTCGATCGCGCTCTGGTGCGGCGACGGGCAGCAGTTCGCGGGCCTGCGCGGCGTGCTGACGGCGCTGTTCCGCCGCGAGGACGCCTGGAACGCCGGCGACGCGGCCGCGCTGGAGCGGCTGGTCGCGGAGGCCCACGCCGGCGATCGCGCGGCGCTGGGGGCGCGGCTCCGGGCCGAGCTCGCCGCGGCGGCGGGCGCGCGGGCCCGGATCGCGGCCTGGCAGATCCGGGTGGAGCGCGACCGCGCCGAGGTGGGCGAGGACTACGAGCTGGTCCGGGAGGGCCGCGACCCGGAGCGCCGCCGCGCCCGCTACGTGCTCGCGCGCGAGGGCGAGCGCTGGCGCTTCGTGGACGGGCTGTGACGCGCCGACTCTGAGCGCGGCGCGGTCTGGTGTAGACTCCCGCGCCGGGAGGCCCCGACATGGACGACACCTTGAAGCAGGCCCTCGCGCTCGGACGCGGCTACTACCTCAAGAAGGACTACGGGCTCGCCGAGCAATACCTGACCGAGGTCGTCGAGCAGAACCAGTCGTTCGCCGACGTGTACAACATGCTCGGCGTCATCTACCACGACCAGGGGCAGTACCAGAAAGCGCTGCGCGCCTTCGAGGCGGCGCTCCGCATCAACCCCGGCTACACCGACGCGGCGCTGAACCTCGCCGTCACCTACAACGACACCGGCAAGTACCGCGAGGCGCAGGAGACGTACCGCCACGCGCTGTCGCGCTCGGGCGCCCAGCACGGGAAGCTCGACCGCTTCGTGCAGGGGAAGCTCGCGAACATGTACGCCGACATCGGCGACGTGTACCTCTCCTCCGGCCTGTACCAGGAGGCGATCGCCGAGTACCGGCGCGCGCTCGCGCTCGGGCCGGCGTTCGTGGACATCCGCGCGAAGCTGGCCGGCGCGCTGCGCGACGCCGGGGAGCGCGAGGCGGCCATCGCCGAGTACGAGGAGGCGGTCCGCCAGGCCCCGAGCTACGTGCTCGCGCGCCTCAACCTGGGCCTGTCGCTGTTCACGGTCGGTCGCAAGGACGAGGCGGTCGGGCACTGGCAGCGCGTGCTCGAGATCTCGCCCGGCAACCGCAACGCCGAGATGTACCTGCAGCTCGCGGCGGGGCAGTCGTAGCGGGGCTGCGGGCGCGCGCGGCGGCGTCCTCGTTGCCGCGGGGCGCCGGGGACGATATGTCCCGGCCATGAGCGAGGCCGAGAAGACCGTCCGGCTGACCAGCCTGAGCCACGGGGCCGGTTGAGCCTGCAAGATCCGCCCAGCGGATCTGGCGCAGGTCCTGCGCCGCCTCCCGGTCGTCGACGATCCCAGGGTGCTGGTCGGCCACTCGACCCGCGACGACGCGGCCGTGTACGCGCTCGACGCGGAGCGGGCGGTGGTCGAGACGGTGGACTTCTTCACGCCGGTGGTGGACGACCCGTACTGGTTCGGCCGGATCGGCGCGGCCAACGCGTTCTCGGACATCTGGGCCATGGGCGCGAAGCCGCTGTTCGCGCTCAACCTGGTCGCCTGGCCGGTGAAGACGCTGCCCATGGAGATGCTGGGCGAGGTGCTGCGCGGCGGCGCCGAGGTGGCCCGGCTCGCGGGCGCGCCGGTGCTGGGCGGCCACAGCATCGACGACCCCGAGCCCAAGTACGGCATGGCCGTGACCGGCCTCGTCCACCCGGACCGCGTCCTCCGCAACGTGGGCGCCCGGCCGGGAGACCGCCTGCTCCTCACCAAGCCGCTCGGCTCCGGCATCATCACGACCGCCATCAAGCGCGGCATCGCGCCGGCCCCCATGATCGACGCGGCCATCGAGCTCATGTCCGCGCTGAACCGCGCCGCCGGCGAGACGCTGGCGGAGAGCGGCGCGGTGCGCGCGCTCACCGACGTCACCGGCTTCGGCCTGCTCGGCCACGCCTGGGAGATGGCGGAGGGCTCCGGCGTCGCGCTCCGGCTCCACGCCGGCGCCGTGCCGGTGCTCCCGGGCGTGCTCGACCTCGCCGCGAAGGACGTGCTGCCCGGCGGCTCCAAGGCGAACCTGGCCTGGGTGACGCCCGCGCTGCGGGTGGCGCCCGGGGTGGCGGAGGCGCTCCCGGCGGTGCTCGCCGACGCCCAGACCAACGGCGGGCTGCTCGCGGCGGTGGACGGGGCCCGGGCGGGCGCGGTGCTCGAGGCGCTCCGGGCGGCGGGCGTCGCGGCGGTGGAGGTGGGAGAGGTGCTCCCCGGCGACCCGCCGCGGATCGAGCTCGTCCCGTAGCTCCTGCTACAATGCGCGGCCGTGATCGCGCACCTCGCCGCCGCGCTGCTCGCGCTCACCGCCGCCCGCGGGCCGAGCTTCGTCGCCGTGATCGACCCGGGCCACGGCGGCGAGCAGGAGGGGGCGGTCTCGCCCCGCGGCGACCGCGAGAAGGAGCTGACGCTCCAGATCGCCCGGCGCGTGGCGGCCCGGCTGAAGCGCGCGGGCGCGAAGGCCGTGCTCACCCGCACCGCGGACGCGTCGGTGCCGCTCGCCGCGCGGGCCGCGCTCGCGAACGCCATCCGCGCCGACCTGTTCGTCTCGATCCACCTGAACTCGATGCCCAGCGCCGAGGCGCGCCGCACCTCCCACGGCATCGAGACCTACTTCCTGTCGGCGGACGCGAGCGACGCCTCGGCCACGGCGGTGGCGGCCCGCGAGAACGCCGACCGGCTGGCCGGCGAGCCCGAGCTGGACCCGTCCGACCCCGTCGCCGCCATCCTGAGCGACCTCGAGGACACCGCGGCCCTGCAGCAGTCCTCCCGCCTCGCCTACGCGGTGCAGGAGCGGTTGGTCGCGGCGCTCGGGGCCGAGGACCGCGGCGTGAAGCAGGCCCCGTTCTACGTGCTCGCCGGCGCGCGCATGCCGGCGGTGCTGCTGGAGGTCGGGTTCATCTCGCACCCGGCCGAGGGTGACCGGCTGCGCAGCGCGGCGTACCAGGAGCAGGTCGCGGGCGCCATCGTCGAGGGGATCGCCGCCTACCGCGCCCAGACGCTCCGGGCGAGCCGCTAGGCGGCGCCCCGTGGGCGTGGCGCGCCCGGCGCGCCCGTGCTAATCCCGCCGCCATGCGAAAGAACGGCCGCGGCCAGCTCGACCTCCGTCCCATCCTCCTCGAGCCCCGCGTCTCCAAGCACGCGGAGGGCTCCTGCCTGGTGCGCTTCGGCGACACCCACGTGCTGTGCACCGCCTCGGTGGACGAGAAGGTCCCGCCGCACGTGTACGGCACCGGCGCCGGCTGGGTGACCGCGGAGTACGGCATGCTGCCGCGCTCCACGCACGAGCGGATGCAGCGCGAGGCGGCCCGCGGGAAGCAGACCGGGCGCACGCTGGAGATCCAGCGGCTGGTCGGCCGGGCGCTGCGCGCCGCGGTGGACCTGCGCGCCATCGGGCCGCGCACCGTCACGCTCGACTGCGACGTCATCCAGGCCGACGGGGGCACCCGCACCGCCGCCATCACCGGCGCCTACGTGGCGCTGGTCCAGGCGGTGCGCAGCATCCAGAAGCGCCGGCAGCTCGCCCAGGATCCGGTGAAGCGCAGCGTGGCGGCGGTGTCGGTGGGGATCGTCGCGGGGGAGGTGCACCTCGACCTCGACTACGACGAGGACTCCACCGCCGAGGTGGACATGAACGTGGTCGCGACCGGCGACGGCGCGCTGGTGGAGGTCCAGGGCACCGCCGAGGGCAAGCCGTTCCCGCGCGCCGAGCTGGACCGGATGCTCGACGCGGCGCTGGCGGGGCTGTCGCGCCTGAAGGAGCTCCAGGAGGCGGCGCTCCGCACGCCGTGAGCCCCGTGGACCTGCTGTTCGGCAGCACGAACCCCGGGAAGCTGCGCGAGCTGCGCCGCCTGGTGGCGGGCCTGCCGGTGCGGGTGGTCTCGCCCGACGACCTGGGCAGGCCGCTCCCGGAGGTGGTGGAGGACGGGGCGACGTTCCAGGCGAACGCCGAGAAGAAGGCCGTCGCCTGGGCGCGCTGGTCCGGGCTGCACGCCGTCGCCGACGACTCCGGGCTGTGCGTGGACGCGCTGGGCGGCGCGCCCGGGGTCCACTCCGCCCGCTGGTCCGATCTCGAGCCCGAGGGCCCGGCCAGCCCGGTGTGCGAGCTGGCGGGCGTGGCCGAGCTGGAGCTGGGGCCGGTGGCGGGGCGGGCCGCCCGCGACGAGCGGAACAACGACAAGCTGCTGGCGGCGCTCTCCGGCCTCCCCGACCCGCGCCGCGGCGCGCGGTACGAGGCGGTGCTGGCGCTCGCCCGTCCGGACGGGACGCTGGTGGGGACCGTCACCGGGACGTGCCCCGGGCGGATCGGCCACGCGCGCCGGGGCGACGGCGGCTTCGGGTACGACCCGCTGTTCATCCCGGCCGCCGAGCTGCGGGGAGGGGAGGGGAGCGGGGCGCGGACCATGGCCGAGCTCACGCCGGAGGAGAAGGACGCCCTCTCCCACCGAGGTGAGGCGTTCCGCAGGCTGCTCCCGCTCCTGGCGACGCTCGCCGCTCGCGGCGCTTGACGGGACGGCGGCGGGTCGGCTAGAGACGGGCGTTCTCGGATCGGCTCAGGGGCGCTCGGCGCCACCGCAGGTGTTCCGGGGCGTAGCGCAGCCTGGTAGCGCGCCTGCCTTGGGCGCAGGAGGTCGCCGGTCCGAATCCGGCCGCCCCGACTCTTTGACAGCAATGGTGATGGCCGGGTGCGCTTCCTTCATGCGCCCGTAGCTCAGTTGGATAGAGCGTCGGCCTTCGAAGCCGCAGGTCGGGGGTTCGATTCCCTCCGGGCGCGCTGAGATGAAGATTTACGGTGAGTATAGCTCAATCGGTAGAGCACTGGACTGTGGATCCGGGGGTTAAGGGTTCGAGCCCCTTTACTCACCCACTTTTTCGCCCGACGCCCTGAGGTAACCTTCGACGTACGCGCCCGTAGCTCAGTCGGATAGAGCAGCGGCCTTCTAAGCCGCGGGTCGGGGGTTCGAATCCCTCCGGGCGTGCTGAGATGTGCTGCGATTCCGTCGCGCAGAAGGCGCCGGAGGTCGTTGACAGCCCACCGGGACGCTGCTAATACGGCGCCCCTCGGCCATCCCGAGATGCATCGGGCGCGTAGCTCAACTGGCAGAGCAATGGACTCTTAATCCATAGGTTGAAGGTTCGATTCCTTCCGCGCTCACTCGAAACCCCTGGCGACCCCAGGGGTTTTCGCTTATCCGGGGCATGCCTCGCGGCGCCCCGCGGGCGGCGGGGCGTTGGCCCCCGCCGACGTGGATCCGGGCAGGGGGCCGACGTAGTATCCGCCGCGGCTGCGGCAGGGCGGCGCGCCCGCCCCTCACCCTCGCAGCAGGACTCGAACGTGGACACGGACAAGCGTCACCCCCTGGAGCTCGCCGTCTACGTCCTCGTCGCCGTGGGCATGCTGGTCGGCCTGGCGGCGGCGATCGTGGACGTGCACTGGTTCGAGCAGGTCTACGCCGTGGAGGACGGGCCCATCGAGTGGGCCACCGCCGTCGCGCTGCTGGTCGGCGCCGGGATCGCCGCGGTCACCGCGCGCCGCCCCGGGGCGGGGAACCCGGGCCTCCACCGCCTCACCTGGATCGGCCTCACGCTGCTGTGCTTCTTCGCGGCCGGCGAGGAGATCAGCTGGGGCCAGCGCCTCCTCGGCATCCAGAGCCCCGAGTTCTTCCAGAGCCACAACGCGCAGCACGAGACCAACCTCCACAACCTGGTGGTGGACGGCGTGAAGGTGAACAAGCTGGTCTTCTCCCAGCTCTTCACGGTCGCGGCCGCGCTGTTCCTGCTGGTGCTGCCCTGGGCCTACCGCCGCCGGGCCGCGTTCGCGCGGCTGGTGGACACCTGGGCCGTGCCCGTGCCCCGCGTGCGCCAGGTGATCGCGGTGGTGGCGGCCTTCGCGTTCATCGCGCTGGTGCCGTCGCGCGAGCGGGACGAGCTGCTCGAGTTCGGCGCCACCTGGCTGTTCGCGATGATCCTGCTGTTCCCCCTCAACGCCGCCGCCATCCGCGGCCCGGCCGCCCGCCCCGGCGAGGCCGCCGCGCCCGGCGGCGAGCCGGGCGCGCGCGCCACGGCCGACCGCCGGTAGCGCCGCCCGTCGCCGGAGCCCGAGGCCCATGGACCCCACGCTCACCGTCATCGTCCCGGTCTTCGACGAGGAGGACAACCTCGAGCGCGTCGGCCGCGAGCTGACCGCGTACCTGGACCGCACCTCCACGCCGGCGCAGGTCCTGTTCGTGAACGACGGGTCGCGCGACCGGAGCGGCCCGATGATCGAGGCGCTCTGCGCCCGGGATCCGCGCCTGCACTTCCTCCACCTGGCCCGCAACTCCGGCCTGAGCGCCGCGCTCAAGGCCGGCTTCGACCACGTGGAGACGCGCTGGGCGGGCTACATCGACTCGGACCTGCAGACCTCGCCCGACGACTTCGACCTGCTCATGCCGTTCGCGGCCGACTACGAGCTCGTCACCGGCGTCCGGGTGAAGCGCAAGGACACGCTGGTGAAGAAGCTGTCCTCGCGCATCGCGAACGCGATCCGGCGCTCGTTCACCCACGACGGCGCCAGCGACACCGGCTGCCCGCTCAAGGTGATCCGCGCCGACGTGGCCCGCCGCATCCCGTTCTTCAAGGGGATGCACCGCTTCCTCCCGGCGCTGGTGCAGCTCGACGGCGGCAAGGTGAAGGAGGTGCCGGTGCGCCACTTCCCGCGCGTGGCCGGCGAGTCGAAGTACCACCTGTGGAACCGGCTGATCGGCCCCACCGCCGACCTGTTCGCCTACCGCTGGATGCGGAGCCGCTACATCCGCTACGAGATCGCGAAAAAGGGATGACCGCCTCGCACCTCTGGATCTTCGCCGTCGGGTTCACCGCCCAGCTCCTGTTCGCCGCCAGGATGCTGGTGCAGTGGTTCCACTCGGAGAAGGCCGGCAAGCCCATCTCCCCGGTGGTCTTCTGGCAGCTCAGCCTGCTGGGCGGGATCCTGTTCTTCGTCTACGGGATCCTGCGCAAGGACTTCGCCATCGTCCTCGGGCAGCTCATCGTCTACTTCATCTACATCCGGAACCTGCACCTCCAGCAGCGCTGGATGACGGTGAGCGCGCCCTTCCGCTGGGCGGCCTACCTCGTCCCGGTGCTCAGCGTCGCGTACCTCGTCTCCAGCGCGCCCGGCAACCTGCGCGACATCCTCGGCAACGTGGAGATCCCGCTCTGGCTCAAGGTGTGGGGCTCGGTGGGCCAGGTGGTGTTCACGTTCCGCTTCGTGATGCAGTGGATCGACTCCGAGTCGCGCAAGGAGTCGGTGTTCTCGAACGGCTTCTGGGTGGTGAGCCTGGTCGGCTCCACCATGATCCTCGTCTACGCCGTGTTCCGCCGCGACCCGGTGCTGTTCTTCGGGCAGGCCGGCGGCGCGGTGGCGTACTCCCGCAACCTGGTGCTGGGCCTCCGCACCCAGCGCCGCCCCGCCGCATGAGCGCCGCGCCCGGTCGCGCCGGCCCGCCCGGCCTGGGCGGGCGGGCCCAGCTCCTGCTCCTCGCGGCGCTCTGCGCCTGCACGTTCGTGGTGAACGCGGGCGCGCTCACCGCGAACATCATGGAGTCGCGCAACCTCACCACCGCGCGCGAGATGCTCGGGAAGGGCAACTGGCTGCTGCCCACCATGAACGGCGAGCCGCGGCTGGAGAAGCCGCCGCTGCCGACCTGGGCCACCGCGGTCGCCATGGGGGCGTTCGGCGAGGAGGACCTCGGCCGGCTGCGCCTGCCGGCGGCGCTCGCCGGCGCGCTGCTGGTCGCGTTCGCGTGGCTGCTGGCGCGCGAGCTGACCGAGGACCGGCTCGCGCCGTTCCTCGCCGCGGGCACCGCCGCCACCTCGTTCTACGTGTTCTTCATGGCCCGGGACATCACCTGGGACATCTTCTGCCACGCGTTCATGGTCGGCGCGATCTGGCAGCTGCACCGGGGCCTGGCCCGCCCCGCCGGGCGGCTCGGGAGCTTCGCCGCCGCCGGCCTGCTCATGGGCCTCTCGTTCCTCTCCAAGGGCCCGGTCTCCTTCTTCTCGCTCCTGCTCCCGTACCTGGTGGCGCGGACGCTCTCCTCCGGCGCGGCGCCCTACCGCGCCGCTTGGCGGCCGCTGCTCCTCACGGTGGGCCTCGCGCTCGCCGCGAGCGCGGCCTGGCCGGCCTATGCCTGGCTGACCCGCCCCGAGGCCTCCGCGTACGTCGCGCAGAAGGAGTCCACCGCCTGGATCAACCGGAACGTGCGGCCGTTCTGGCAGTACTGGAGCTTCACCGCGCAGTCGGGCGTGTGGGCCGTGCTCGCCACCGCCGCGCTGGTGTTCCCGTACGCGCGCCGCCGCGTGGCGCGCTACGGCGACTACCGGCTGCTCGCCGCCTGGATCTGGACCGGCGTCCTGCTCCTGTCGCTCTTCCCGGAGAAGAAGGAGCGCTACCTGCTCCCGGTGCTCGTGCCCATGGCGCTCCTCACGGCGCTCTACGTGCGGTCCCTGGCGGACGCGTTCCGGGCCGGCGCCGAGACCCGCGCCGATCGCGCCATCGTCCGGGCGAACGCGTGGCTCATGGCGGCGGTCGCCGCCGCGGTCCCGCTCGCGCTCTGGCTCGCGCTCCGCGCGCGCGGCGTCGCCCCCGGCTGGCCGCTGCTCGCCGCGGTCGCGGCGGTGTTCTGGGCGCTGGCCGCGCTGCTCGGGCACGCCGGGCTCCGCCACCGCCCGCTGGTGATGTGGGGCGGGATGGTGGGGATGGTGGCCGCCGCCTGCGTGCTGGTGCTCGGCCAGGTGCCGGCCATCATCACGCGCAACCCCGGCTACCGCCCCTACGGCGAGCTCCGCCACCGGGCCGACCTCGCCGGCGTGCCGTTCTTCCGCGCCGGCGACGTCACCGGCAAGTTCATCGAGGTGATCTGGGCGAGCGGGCGCGAGATCCACGCCTGGGATCCGCGCGAGCGCCCCGAGCCGCCGGTGGCGCCGCCGCTGCTGCTCATGACCTCGGAGCCGCCGGACCGGGTGCTCGCGCCGGAGCTGGCGCAGCGCTTCCGCGTCGAGGACCTGGGCGTCTACGACGGCGCGGTGGACGCCCGCTGGGGCGGCGGCGCGCTCCGCAACCACGTGGTGGTGCTCCGGCCGCGGTAGCGGCGCGGCCTAGTCCTTCTTGCCGCCCTGGATGACGCCGAAGCGGGGCCGCTTGCGCTCGGGCGGCTTGAGGATCCCGGCCAGCACCGACGGCCACGGGAACGCGCAGTCGAAGCGGCGCCCGCGGAACGTCAGGTTGCAGCGGATCCCCCATTCGTCGAGGAGCACCTCCGGCGTGTCCCGGCCGACCACCAGGTTCACGCGGACCAGCTCCTCCTCGTGGAGGTACTCGGGGATCTCCACCGCGGGTGCGGCCGGCGCGACGATCACGCACTCGATGGCCGAGGCGGTGCGGCAGGCCTCCAGCATCTCGCCGTACCGCCGCTGCAGCGCGAACAGCTCGAGCGCGCCCTGCGACCAGCCCGGGCAGGCGGGCAGGCAGGGGTCGTCGGGTGCATGGTCGTGGTGCGACTCCACGGGGTCCTGTGTACTACAGGACGCGGCTCCCCGTCCTCGCGAGCATGGTAAAGAGGCGCCCGGGGGCGGGTGGCGGAACTGGCAGACGCGCTGGACTTAGGATCCAGTGCCGCAAGGCATGAGGGTTCGAGCCCCTCCCCGCCCACTTCACCCTTGACCCGCCACCGGCGGGCACGTAGCACTAGCCGATTTCCCCGCCCACACACCCGCAAAGGTCGAACAGGACATGAAGATCCAGGTCGAAACGGTCTCCCCCGTCGAGCGGAAGGTCACCATCGAGGTGGACCCCGATCGCGTCGCCAAGGAGCTCGATCGCGCGTACGCCAGCCTCTCGCGCCGCGTGAAGCTGCGCGGCTTCCGGCCCGGCAAGGCGCCGCGCAAGGTGCTGGAGCGCCAGTTCAAGGCCGAGGTGGAGGGCGAGGTCGCCGAGCGGATCGTCACCGAGACGTTCACGGAGGCGGTGCGGGTCGAGGCGCTGCCGGTGGTGGCGGCGCCCAGCGTCTCCATCACCGAGGGTGTGGCCGAGGGGAAGCCCATGCGCTACTCGGCGCGCGTCGAGGTGAAGCCGAAGCTCGAGCCCAAGGACTACAAGGGCCTCGAGGTGACGCGGAAGCCGCCCGAGGTCACCGACGAGGCGGTCTCCGCCGAGCTGACCAAGATCCAGGACTCGATGGCGCAGCTCGTGGCGGTGGAGGGACGCTTCGAGGCCCAGGAGGGCGACTGGGCGGTCATCGATCACGAGGGCACCATCGACGGGAAGCCGTTCGACGGCAGCACGGCGGAGGGGGTGACCGTCAAGGTGGCGCCGGGTCCGATCACCGAGGGCAACGTCGAGGCCCTGAAGGGCAAGAAGATCGGCGACACCGTCGAGCTCGACGAGCCGTTCCCGGCCGATCACCGCGACGAGGCGCTGCGCGGGAAGACGGCGCACATGAAGGTCACGCTGAAGGCGCTGAAGGTCCGCCAGGCGCCGGCGCTCGACGACGCGCTCGCCAAGGAGCTGGGCATCGAGGGCGTCGAGACGCTGGACGCGCTGCGCACCCGGATCCGGTCCGACCTGGAGAAGCGCGAGAAGCGGCGCGCCGAGTCGGAGCTGAAGGACGCGCTGGTGAAGGCGGCGCTCGCCAAGAACGAGTTCGAGGTGCCCCCCGCGCTGGTGGAGCGCGCCATCGACACCATGATCGAGGGCGCGGCCGAGCGGTTCGCCCGCCAGGGCATCGACATCCGCCAGCTCCAGCTCGACGTCTCGCGCATGCGCGCCGACCTGCGCGAGCAGGCGCTCCTCCAGGTGCGCGGCGCCCTGCTGCTCGAGGCGATCGCCGACGCGGAGAAGGTCGAGGTCACCGACGAGGACCTGGAGGCCGAGGCGGCCCGCATCGCGGACGAGCTGGGGATGCCCCTGGCGAAGGTCCAGCAGCAGACGCGCGGCAAGGACGCCCGCGAGGCGCTAAAGAACAGGATCAGGGAGGAGAAGGCGCTCTCGCTGCTCTCCTCCGCCGCAACCATCCAGCAGTAGCGAACGCCGGAGATCCGCGATGCCCTACATCCCCATGCCGTACGTGGTCGAGCAGACCCACCGCGGCGAGCGCAGCTACGACATCTACTCGCGGCTCCTCAAGGACCGGATCATCTTCCTGGGGACGCCGGTGGACGACGACGTGGCGAACGTCATCATCGCCCAGCTCCTCTTCCTCGAGTCCGAGGACCCGGACAAGGACATCAACCTCTACATCAACAGCCCGGGTGGCTCGGTGACCTCGGGGCTCGCCATCTACGACACCATGCAGTACGTGAAGCCCCAGGTGTCCACCATCTGCCTCGGGCAGGCCGCCAGCATGGGCGCCTTCCTGCTCGCGGGCGGCGCCGCCGGCAAGCGCTTCGCGGTGCCGAACGCGCGCATCATGATCCACCAGCTCTCCGGCGGCTTCCAGGGGCAGGCCACCGACATCGAGATCCAGGCCAAGGAGGCGCTCCGCCTCAAGGCCAAGCTGAACGAGATCATGGCCCGGCACACCCGCCAGCCGATCGAGCGGATCGAGCGGGACACCGAGCGGGACTACTTCATGAGCGCCGGAGAGGCGAAGGAATACGGGCTGATCGACGACGTCTTCTTGCACAAGAAGGCGGCGGAGAAGAAGCCACAGTAAGATGAAGGACGAGGCGAGGCGCCGGAGGGCATCCTCACCAGGGGAAGCAGCCGAGGAAGCGGGCTCGCGAACCGGAGGTGGCACGTGGAGAAGCGCGAGACGCTGAGCTGCAGCTTCTGCGGCAAGTCGCAGAAGGAAGTGAAGAAGCTCATCGCCGGGCCGACGGTCTACATCTGCGACGAGTGCATCGGGCTCTGCAACGACATCATCGCCGAGGAGATCGCCGGCGAGGAGAAGCGCGAGCAGAAGCTGCGGGTGCCGCGCCCGTCCGAGATCAAGACCATCCTCGACGAGTACGTGGTGGGCCAGGAGCGGGCCAAGAAGACGCTCGCGGTCGCGGTCCACAACCACTACAAGCGCATCGAGAGCCGCGTCTCCATCGACGACGTCGAGCTGCAGAAGTCGAACATCCTGCTGCTCGGCCCCACCGGCTCCGGCAAGACGCTGCTCGCCCAGACGCTCGCCAAGATCCTCAACGTCCCGTTCACCATCGCCGACGCCACCACGCTCACCGAGGCGGGCTACGTCGGCGAGGACGTCGAGAACATCATCGTCAACCTGCTGCAGGCCGCCGATCACGACATCGAGCGGGCGCAGAAGGGCATCGTCTACATCGACGAGATCGACAAGATCGCCCGCAAGAGCGAGAACCCGTCGATCACCCGCGACGTCTCCGGCGAGGGCGTGCAGCAGGCGCTGCTCAAGATCATCGAGGGCACGGTCGCGAACGTCCCGCCGAAGGGTGGCCGCAAGCATCCCCAGCAGGAGTTCCTGCAGGTCGACACCACCAACATCCTCTTCATCTGCGGCGGCGCGTTCTGCGGGCTGGAGCAGATCATCGAGCGGCGCTCCGGCGGGCGCAGCCTCGGCTTCGGCACCGACGTGAAGTCGAAGACCGAGAAGAACGTGGGCGAGCTGCTCGCGATGGTGGAGCCGGACGACCTGCTCAAGTTCGGGATGATCCCGGAGTTCGTGGGCCGCCTGCCGGTCATCACCAGCCTGGAGGAGCTCGACCAGCCGGCGCTGGTGGACATCCTCACCCGGCCGCGCAACGCGCTGGTGAAGCAGTACAAGAAGCTGCTCGAGATGGACGGGGTGAACCTCAAGTTCACTGACGGCGCCCTGGTGGCCATCGCCCGCGCCGCCATGAAGAACAAGGCCGGCGCCCGCGGCCTGCGCGCCATCCTCGAGAACGCGATGCTCGACATCATGTACGACGTGCCGAGCCGCCGGAACGTCCGGGAGATCGTCATCTCCGAGGACGTCGTGGACAAGCACGAGGCGCCGCTCGTGGTGATGCAGAAGGAGGCGGAGTCGGCCTAGGCCGTCCGTCCCTCGACGCTCCTAGGCCGCCGGGGTCGAAGGGTCCGCGTGCACGTAGCGGAACCAGACCAGCCGGTCCACGAACGCGTCGCCGGTGGGCGGGTTCCACCGCGGGGGCTGGCCGGCGTGGCGGGCCTCGAGCTCCCGCGCGAGCCGCCGCGCCTCGTCCAGGTAGTCGCGGCGCAGCGCCGCCGCCTGCGCGTCGGTGACCGGCTCCTCGGCCGGGGTCGCCGGCGGCTCGTCGCGCAGGAGCGCCGCGCGCACCGCCTCCACCGTCAGCTCCACCGGCACCGGATCGGCCGGCGCCGCGTCCAGCGGCCGCCACATCCCGTCGCCCCAGCCCAGGCGGTACAGCGGCAGGAACGCCTCGCCGTGGTCCGCCACCAGCTCCACCGCCTCGAGCAGGAACTCGATCTCCTCGTCGGTGGCCGTGTAGGGCAGGGAGATCCGGACCCAGCCCGGCTTCAGCGCCAGCACGCCGAGCGCGATGGCCCGGCGGAGCTCGCCCGAGCGCTCCGGGCCGATGCCCAGCAGCCGGTGGCCGTACGGCCCCGCGCAGGAGCAGCCGGCGCGGTTCTGGATGCCGAACAGGTGGTCGAGCAGCGCCGAGACGAAGTCGTGGTGCAGCCCCTCCACGTTGAACGAGAGGATGGGCAGGCGGGGCCCGCGCGCCGGCCCGTAGAGCTGGATGCGCGGGTGCCGGCGCAGGCGCGCCATTGCGCGCTCGGCGAGCGCCGTCTCGTGCGCGAGGATGGCCTCGGGGCCCAGCGCCTCCTTCACCAGGAACGCGAGCCCGGCGCGGACGTCGCCCAGGATGTCCGGCGTGCCGCCCTCCTCGCGCTCCGCGAGCCGCTCGGTGTAGTCCACCGAGAGCCGGTCGAACGCCGCCACGTACTCGACGGTGCCGCCGCCGGGCCGCTCCGGCGTGCGGCTGCGGAACAGGTCGCGGTGCGCGACGAGGATGCCGGATCCCTCCGGCCCGCCCGCGAACTTGTGGGTGGACACCACGATGGCGTCGAGCCGCTCGTCCGGGTCGGCCGGGTGCATGTCGATGGGGACGTACGGGCCGGCCGCGGCGTAGTCGGCGCAGGCCAGGAACCCGCGGCGGTGGAGCACGCGCGCGACCGCGCGCACGTCGGTGAGCGCGCCGGTCACGTTCGACCCCGCCGAGAACGCGCCCACGCGCAGGGGGCGTCCGGCGTAGCGGGCCGCCTTCCGGTCGAGGTCGGCCAGGTCCACCTGGCCGTCGCCGTCGAGCTCCACCTCCACCACCTCGGCCACCGACTCGAGCCAGGGCAGCTGGTTCGAGTGGTGCTCGTAGGGGGAGACGAGCACCACCGGCCGCTCGTCCGCCGGGAGGTGGCGCGAGAGGCCGTACGCGCGCTCCAGCGGCTCGGAGATGCGCAGGCCCAGCAGGCCGACGAGCTTGTTGACGGCCGAGGTGGCGCCGCTCCCCACGAACAGCACCACGTCGTCCCGGCCCGCGTTCACGGCGCGTGCGATGGCGTCCCGCGCCGACTCGCGCAGCCGGGTGGTGACCCGGCCGGTGGTGGAGATGGCCGTGTGGGTGTTCGCGTAGAGCGGCCGCGCGGCGGCCACCAGCGCCTCCACGGGCGCGAGCGCCCGCCCGGTCGCGGTCAGGTCGGCGTACGTCACGAGCCGGCGCCCGAAGGGGGTGCGGACGAAGGTACGCCGGCCGATCTCGCCGCGGCGAACGTGCGCGGCCACCTGGTCGAAGGACATGGGTCCCGGCTTGTAGCGGGGCGCGGGACGCCCGACAAGAGCGCGGGCGGGCGGGGGAGCCCGGCCGGTGCGAAACCTGTGTGCGGTCCCGAAGAACGGGGTCGGCCCGGATGTTAAGTGTTAGTCTCTCACCGGCCTCGACGGGCTGCTCCGGGGCCATCAAGGAGCCTGAACACCGTGCCCATTTTCTCGCGCAACGACGACGGGAAGAAGGACGGGAAGAAGAGCCGCACGCTGCCGCTCCTCCCGCTCCGCGACATCATCGTGTTTCCCCACATGGTGGTGCCGCTGTTCGTCGGTCGTCAGAAGTCGATCGCCGCACTCGAGGAGGCCATGGCGCACGACAAGGCCATCCTCCTCTGCGCGCAGAAGAAGGCGAAGACGAACGAGCCCGCCGCCGACGACATCTTCGCGGTCGGCACCGTCGGCTCGATCATCCAGCTGCTCCGGCTCCCCGACGGCACCGTGAAGGTGCTGGTGGAGGGCAAGCAGCGCGCCCGCATCCGCCGCTTCCTCGACTCGGACAAGTTCCTGGTGGTCGAGGCGGACGACATCGAGGAGGAGAGCGAGCGCACGGTCGAGCTCGAGGCGCTGATGCGCTCCGTGCACTCGACGTTCGAGGCCTACGTCAAGCTCAACAAGCGCATCCCGCCGGAGATGCTGACGTCGGTGTCGTCCATCGACGACCCGGCCCGGCTCGCCGACACCATCGTCGCGCACCTCTCCCTCAAGCTGAACGACAAGCAGTCGATCCTCGAGACCGAGTCCCCGGCCAAGCGGCTGGAGAAGCTCTACGAGCTGATGCAGGGCGAGATCGAGATCCTGCAGGTCGAGAAGAAGATCCGGACGCGCGTCAAGAAGCAGATGGAGAAGACGCAGAAGGAGTACTACCTCAACGAGCAGATGCAGGCGATCCAGAAGGAGCTCGGAGAGCGCGACGAGTTCAAGAACGAGATCCAGGAGCTCGAGGAGAAGATCAAGAACAAGAAGATGTCGAAGGAGGCCACCCTCAAGGCCAAGAAGGAGCTCAAGAAGCTCAAGATGATGAGCCCGATGAGCGCCGAGGCCACGGTGGTGCGCAACTACATCGACTGGATCCTCTCGCTCCCCTGGTACGACTACACCGAGGACAAGCTCGAGATCCCCGAGGCCGAGAAGGTCCTCGACGAGGATCACTACGGGTTGAAGAAGCCCAAGGAGCGGATCATCGAGTACCTCGCGGTCCAGAAGCTGGTGGACCGGATCCGCGGCCCCATCCTCTGCTTCGTGGGCCCGCCGGGCGTGGGCAAGACGTCGCTCGCGAAGTCGATCGCCCGCTCCATGAACCGCCGCTTCGTGCGCATCAGCCTCGGCGGCGTGCGCGACGAGGCCGAGATCCGCGGGCACCGCCGCACGTACATCGGCGCGCTGCCCGGCAAGATCATCCAGTCGCTGAAGAAGGCGGGCTCGGGCAACCCGGTGTTCCTGCTCGACGAGGTGGACAAGATGTCCACCGACTTCCGCGGCGACCCGTCGGCCGCGCTGCTCGAGGTGCTCGACCCCGAGCAGAACTTCAACTTCAACGACCACTACCTCGACCTCGACTACGACCTCTCCAAGGTGATGTTCATCTGCACGGCGAACACGATGGCGGGCATCCCGCTGCCGCTGCAGGACCGCATGGAGGTGATCCGGCTCGCCGGCTACACCGACCTGGAGAAGCTCTCCATCGCGCAGCGGTACCTGATCCCGAAGCAGAAGGAGGTCAACGGCCTCGAGCACGTGCCGGTCGAGTTCAAGCGCAGCGCGCTGCGGGCCCTGGTGCACAAGTACACCAAGGAGTCCGGGGTCCGCTCGCTGGAGCGCGAGATCGGCTCGATCTGCCGGAAGATCGCGAAGGACGTGCTGAAGACCGGGCAGGTGGACGGGAAGACGTACGTGGTCAGCGAGCGGATGGTGCAGAAGTACCTGGGCCCGCCGCGCTACCGCTACGGCACCGCCGAGGAGCAGGACCAGGTCGGCCTCACCACCGGCCTCGCCTGGACCGAGCTCGGCGGCGAGCTCCTCACCGTCGAGGCGCAGGTCATGCCCGGCAAGGGCAAGCTCACCATCACCGGCAAGCTCGGCGAGGTGATGCAGGAGTCCGCGCAGGCCGCCATGAGCTACGTGCGCTCGCGCGCCGAGCTGCTCGGCCTCGACAAGCGGTTCCTCGAGAACGTGGACATCCACGTCCACGTGCCCGAGGGCGCCATCCCCAAGGACGGCCCGTCCGCCGGCATCACCATGGCGACGACGCTGGTCTCCGCGCTCTGCCGGATCCCCGTCCGCAAGGACGTCGCCATGACCGGCGAGATCACGCTGCGCGGCCGCGTGCTCCCCATCGGCGGCCTGAAGGAGAAGGTCCTCGCCGCCCACCGCGGCGGCATCAAGAAGGTCCTGATCCCGAAGGAGAACCAGAAGGACATCCGCGAGATCCCGCGCCGCGTCCGCGAGAAGCTGCAGATCGTGCCCGTGGACCACGCCGACGAGGTGCTGCGCGAGGCGCTGGTGCTCGAGCGCCCCGAGGAGTTCCTCGCGAAGCCCGGCGGCCCGAAGCCCGAGGCGCCGTCCGCCGGCGGGGCCGCGGCGCAGGCCTAGCCTCCGCCGCTCGGAAAACTCCGGGGCCGGTCGCGCGCAGGCGCGGCCGGCCTCTTCGTTTGTGGCGCGTACCCGTCCATCAGCGCGTCCCCGAGGACCCGGCGCGCCTCCGCGAGGTTGTGGCCCCGGCAACGGATCCTGAGGTTGTCCTCCGTCGAGCCCCCGCCGCGCGCTCGCGGCACGATGTGGTCGAGCTCGAGCTGGTGCGTGGACTCGCAGCGTTCCCCGGACGCGAGCACGAAGGTGCACCGCCCGCCGTCCCGCGCCCAGACCTCCCGGCGGACGTGGGCAGGGATGTGGTCCGCCTTCGAGGGGCGAGCCTTCTTCTGCGGCCGAGCGATGAGCCCCTTGCGGCGGGCGCGGTCGGCGAGGAGCACGTCGAGGGCGGCCTCGAGGACCTTCTCGCGGGAGGCGCCGGGCATCGCGTGGGAGAGCGCATCGCGGGCAGCGTCGAGCTTCTTCAGGAAGGCCTTGGAGACGGTGAGGTGCATCCGCGCGGAGTCCCCGTCGAGCCAGTCCACCGAGCTGGGCCTGGCGGCAGGGGGCAGCCCAGGAGTGAGCGCCACCGGGCACGCCCCCACGGCTCGCGGTTCGACAGGACCACCGCGAGCGGAATCCGGATGGCCCGCGGGCTCGACCCGGTCGGGTGCGTTTGGTTCGGGCGCCCGAAATGGAATCGGCGCCGAGATGGGCGCCGCCACCGACGCCGGCGCACTGACCGCCCGGACCGGCACGACGACCTCGCGGCGGGGCGGGTTCTCCACGGGCCGGATCGAAGCAGCGACCGCAGCCGCATCCCGGCTCGACAGCCCGAAGAACCGCGGCAGGATCTCGGCGCAGTTGTCGGGGGTCACC
The DNA here is from genome assembly GCF_000964525.1 of Anaeromyxobacter sp. PSR-1. GTDB lineage: Bacteria > Myxococcota > Myxococcia > Myxococcales > Anaeromyxobacteraceae > Anaeromyxobacter. The sequence goes on along the minus strand of NZ_BAZG01000047.1, from coordinate 7,105 downwards.
ACCTTCGCCAGCTCGCAGACGGAGGACAGACACAGCCGGCCGTCCCGGAGCGCGCCCTCGACGGCGGGGTACCGCTGGATGAGCTCGGCGGCGGTCTTCCGGTACTGGGCCGCGCCGGCCGAGAGTCCCAGCTCGCGGCGGAGGAACGAGAACAGCGACGTGTGCCCGCGCTCCCTCCACAGCCCCCTGCGGTCGAACTCCGCGAGGGCGACCAGGAACTCCGCCATGGCGTGGCGCTCGGAGCGAAGGAGAACGACGAGACGCTTCGTGAACTCGAGTGCGGTGTCCATGCACGAAGCATCGCACGCGAATTTCGCGCATCGTAAAACGCGCGAGAACGCCTCAGGGCGCGCGAACGCGAGCAGGGGTCCGCGCCCCCTCGGCTCACGTCCGCGCGCCGCAGCGGCGCCCCAGGAGCGCGCGAGAGGGCTGCGCCCGAACGCCGCTGCTCACGAACGCCGCGCTACGCCTGAACCCGGTCAAGCGTTCACGCGAAGAAAAACGGGTGCACTCTCGGTGCGTCACCCGTGCCCACCTCGCGCACGTTCCGCGTGCCACGCCCCGCGCTCGGGCCTCTCGCGAGCCGATCCCGCCGCCCACGGTTCCGGCACACGGCCCCGCCCCCGGCCGCCCCCGGACCCTCACAGCCATCCGGAAACGTTCGCCCGCCAGCCCCCGCCGCCCCCTCAAGCCCCCCCCCCGCCAGCCCCGCTGCGAATCAGCGAGCGGGCACCCTCGCATAATACCGATGCGCCCCCCGCGCGCTCGGCAGCGGCACCAGCCCGAGCCGCGCCAGGTCCCACCCTGGCGCGCCGTCCTTCACCACCACCCAGCGCCTCGCCACGCGCCGCGCCTCGGCCAGCGCCTCCGGCGCGAGCGGCCGCGCGTCGGCGAGCCGGCGCACCACGTCGAACCCGCCCGGCTCCGCGCGCGCGTGCCGGAACATCGGGTCGAACACCACCACGTCGAAGGACCGGTCCGCCGCGGCGGCGAGGAACGCGGCGTGGTCGGCGCAGCGGATCTCCACCCGCCGCGCCGGCTCGTGCTCCAGCCGGCGCATCCCCTCGCCGGTCCACGCGGCGAGCGCGCGCGAGGACTCGAGGCCGAGCACCTCGCCACGCGGCCCGACCGCGGCGGCGGCGACCAGCGCGTCCGCCCCCAGCCCGGCCGTGCAGTCGAGCACGCGATCCCCGGGCTCGAGACCGGCCGCCTCGGTGAACGGATCGCGATCGGGCGGCGCGGCGGGGCGCCCGGACGCGCGCGCCGCCAGCACCCGCTTCATGCGCAGGACGCCCATCCCCGGCGACCAGGCGTGCTCGGCCCCGCCGGCCACGAGCACCGCGCGCGCCGCGGAGAGCACCAGGGCGGCCTCGCCGCCGGCTGCAGCGACCACGCGGGTGAGCGCCCGCCCGCCGCGGGCGGCGTAGGGCAGGTCGTAGCGCGCCGCGGCGAGCACGGCGTCGCGCTCCTCCTCGGCGGACGGGCGGAGCGGGGTGGTGACGACGAGGCGCACGCCGCCAGGGATGCCCGCTCACGGCGCGGCGCGCAAGGCCCGGCGTGCGCGGGCCGGCGCCGGGCGGGTTGCGCCGGGGCGCGCAGGCGGCGTAGGATGCGTACGTCTTCGCGAACGTTTATATAACTTTTAGAGCAGTCGGAACCGCGGCGCATGAACCGGAAGAACGGCGAGCGGCAGGGCGGCAGGGCGGCCAAGGTCCGCAGCTTCTCGGCCACCGACGAGGACGTGGCGATGCTCGACGCGGTGGCCCGCTACCACGGGTTCTCCAAGTCGGCCACCCTGGTCGGCCTCGTGCGCCGCGAGTTCTGGCGCCTCTTTCCCGCCGGCACGGGCGACATCAAGCCCGCGCGCGGCGCCCGGGTGAAGCCATGACCCTGCCCCTCGTCCCCATCCACGATCCGGTCGCGAACCCGGGCACCGGCAGCGACCTCCCCGCCGCCGAGGTGGCCGGGCTCGAGGCGGAGATCCGCGCCCTGGCGAAGGAGAAGGACGCGGTCATCCTGGCGCACAACTACCAGCTGCCCGAGGTCCAGAACGTGGCCGACCACGTGGGCGACTCGCTGCAGCTCGCCATCGTGGGCCAGAAGGTGCCGCAGTCCACCATCGTCTTCTGCGGCGTGCACTTCATGGCCGAGTCGGCCAAGGTGCTCGCGCCGGACAAGCGGGTGCTCCTGCCGAACCTGTCCGCGGGCTGCTCCCTGGCGGACTCGATCACCGCCGAGTCGCTGGAGGACTGGAAGGCGCGCTACCCCGGCCACGCCGTCGTCACCTACGTGAACTCCACCGCCGAGGTGAAGGCGCTCTCGGACATCTGCTGCACCAGCGCGAACGCCGCCTCGGTGGTGCGCTCGCTGCCGCAGCAGAAGATCCTGTTCACGCCGGACCGGAACCTGGGCCGCTGGGTGGCGGCGAAGGTGCCGGAGAAGGAGGTGGTGGTCTACGACGGCTGCTGCCCCGTGCACGACGTGCTGCGCTCGGCCAACGTCGAGAAGGTGCGCGCCAGCCGCCCCGAGGCGGTGGTCATCGCGCACCCGGAGTGCCGCGCCGACGTGATCGACATCGCCGACGTGGTCTGCTCCACCACCGCGATGATCTCCGCGGTGGAGAAGTTCCCGTCGGCCCGGACGTTCATCGTCGCCACCGAGCACGGCATCGTGCACCAGATGAAGAAGCGCTGGCCGGACCGCGAGTTCATCGTGGCCGACGGCTGCATCGGGTGCCGGATGCACTGCCCCTACATGAAGATGATCGACCTGCTCATGATCCGCGACGCGCTGGTGCGCGGGAAGCACGAGGTCAAGGTCGAGCCCGACGTGGCCGCCGGCGCGCGCCGCGCGCTGGAGCGGATGATCGCGGTGCCGCGGGACGCGTGAGCCCGGCGCGGCCGCCGCGGGCCCTCCCGCGCGCGCCCGCCGGCCCGCCGCCTACCCGCCGATGGCGAAGTAGACCACGAACGCGATCGAGGCCCCGATCATGAGCGGGTGGACCTCGCGCGCCTTGCCGCCGGCGAGCTTCAGGAGCACGTAGGAGACGAAGCCCGCGCCGATGCCGTTCGTGATCGAGTAGGTGAACGGCATCACCGTCACGGTCAGGAACGCCGGGATCGACTCGGTGGGGTCGTCCCAGGCGATCGCGCCGACGTCGCGCATCATCATGTAGCCGACCAGCACCAGCACCGCCCCGGTGGCCTGCGGTGGGACGATGCCCGCGAGCGGCGAGATGAACAGGCACAGCGCGAACAGCGCCGCCGTGGTCACCGAGGTGAGCCCGGTCCGGCCGCCCGAGGCCGCGCCCGCGGCGCTCTCCACGTAGGTCGTCGCCGAGCTGGCGCCGGCGAGCCCGCCCGCGATCGCGGCGAGGGAGTCCACCATCAGCACCGTGCTGGCGCGCGGGAAGTTGCCCTTCTCGTCGAGGTACTTCGCCTCCTGGCCCACCGCGACCACCGTGCCGACGGTGTCGAAGAAGTCGGAGAGCATGATCGAGAACACCGCCAGCGAGGCGGCGAGCGGGCCGAGCACGGCGACGAACGAGAAGTCCACCTGGCCGAGCATCGAGAAGTCCGGCAGGCCGAAGATCGAGGTGGGCAGGTTGGCGACGTGCGGGGCGAAGCCCGCGCCGCCGAACGCCGCCTTCGCGGTGACGGCCACCGCGGTCGAGATCGCGATGCCGATGAGCAGGGCGCCGCGCACGCCGCGCGACACCAGCCAGGCGGTGAACACGAGCGTCAGCGCGAACAGCACCACCGGGAACCCGGTGAGCCGGCCCGCCGCGCCCTCCGGGCCGAGCTGCAGCAGCGCGCCGCCGGCCGAGATGAAGCCCGCGGCCTTGAAGCCGATGATGGCGAGGAACAGGCCGATGCCGATGCCGATGGCGCGCTTCAGCGTCATCGGCACCGCGCGCACCACCGCCTGCCGCAGGCCGGTCGCCACCAGCAGCGTGATGAGCACGCCCTCGGCCACGATGACGCCCATGGCCTGCGGGTAGGTGAGCTTCTTGCCCAGCACCAGGCCGAACGCCACCACCGCGTTCAGCCCCATCCCCGACGCGAGCGCGAGCGGCAGGTTCGCGAACAGGCCCATGGCCGCGGTCATGACCGCCGCCACCAGCGCCGTCGAGGTGAGGATCGCCGCGAAGTGGCCCGCGCCCGCCGCGCTCCCGAGGATCTCCGGGTTCACGAACAGGATGTACGCCATCGTCATGAACGTGGTGGTGCCGGCCAGGATCTCGCGGCGCACGGTGGTGCCGCGGGCGCGGAGGCCGAAGAAGCGATCGAGGGCGGAGGCGGGAGCGGTCACGGCGGTCTCCTTGAGGCGGCGGAGGATACCAGGGGCCCTGGGCGGGGCGGCGCGGCAAAATGGACGGGCCCGGGCGCCTCGGCGGCACCCGGGCCCGTGGCGATCCGTCCCGCTACTTCGTGCTGCGGGTGCCGCCCGGCGGGGTGGCCGCCCCGGCGGTCCCGGCCGGCCCGGCGCCGAGCTCCGAGACGAGGCGGTCGGCGCCGTAGATGCGCTGCAGCGCGTGGACGATGGCGGACGAGTGGACCGCCACGGCGCGGTTCGCCGAGTCGTCGAACCCGTAGTCGCCGCCGAGCGAGGCCAGGTTGCCGTCGAAGGCCAGCCCCACGATGCGGAGGTCGCGGTCGAACACCGGCGAGCCGGAGTTGCCGCCGATGATGTCGTTGTCGGTGACGAAGTCGAGCGGCGTGGCCAGGTCGAGGCGGGGCTTCGCGTCCAGCCAGCTCTTCGGGAGCGCGTAGGGCTCGCTGCCGGTGTGGCGCTCGAACGCGCCCGCGAAGGTGGTGAACGGCGGCACCTCGTGCCCGTCCTGCTTCCAGCCCTTCACCTGGCCGTAGGAGAGCCGCGGCGAGAAGGTGGCGTCCGGGTAGATGGTCCGGCCGTAGACGGCGAACCGGGCCTGCGCGATGAGCGCCTGGTTCCGGGTCTCGACCGAGTCCACCTCGTCCTCCCACCGCGTGCGGATCGCGCGGGCGTCGGCGTCCGTGGCGCGCGCGAGCGCGATGAGCGGGTCCTTGCTGGCCTCCACCGCCGCCGCGCCGCCCTCCCAGAGCGCCTTGCGGACCGCCGGGTCGCGCAGCGCCGTGCCGGCCACCGCCTTGCGCGCGACCTCGGCGGGCGAGGCGGTCCCGAGCGCGTGCTTCACGGCGGCGTGATCCGTCCCGAGCCGCTCGCGCACCTTCTCCAGCCAGAACCCGAGCCGGACGGTCTCGTAGGCCGCGTCGATGGGCGCGGCGCTCGTGACGCGGTCCGCCAGCGAGGGGAGGGCGGTGTCGCGGTACTCCTTCAGCCGCTCGCCGTCCGGCTTCTTCCGCTCCTCCGCCGCGCGCACCAGGTGCCGCGCCATCCAGAACAGGTCGCCGCCGAGCCGGGTGCGCCCCGAGGGGAAGAGCTCGAGCCAGTCGTAGGGGACGTCGAGCGCGCGCGCCCGCACCTGCGCGGCCGCGATGCGGTCCCAGGCCGGGAGGTACTTCCGGGCCTTCGCCGGATCGCGGCGCAGCGCGGCGCGGAGCCGGTTCTCGTCCGCCACCTTCGACGCGAAGAACGCCGGATCGCGGAGCGCGGCGAGCTGGCCGCGGCGCGCCTTGACGCTGTTCTCGTTGTAGAAGAGCCGCGAGGTGGAGACGCGCTTCGCCTCCGGGCCGGTGAGCTGGAAGCCCGTGAGCAGGCCGCGCTCCTCCGCCAGCCGCTCGAGCGCGTCGGGCAGGGCGTGGTCGCGCACGTACTCGAGCTGCGCCACCGTGAGCAGCCGCTCGGTCTTGCCGGGGTTGCCGGACACGAACGTGAGCGCGCCCGCCGGGGCGCCGGCCGGCGACCAGCTGAAGTGGTCCGGGGTGGGCGCCGGCTTGCCGTCCCGGTACACGCGGATGAACGCGACGTCGAGGTCGTACCGCGGGAACATGAAGTTGTCGGGGTCGCCGCCGAAGAACGCGATGGCGAACTCCGGCGCGAACACGAGGCGCACGTCGTCGTAGCGGCGGTACTGGTACAGGCTGTAGACGCCGCCGTGGTACAGCTCCACCAGCTCGCAGCGCAGGGCCGGGTCGCCGCCCTGGCACTCCTTCTCGATCGCGGCCTTCTGGGCGACGAGCGCGGCGTTGAAGCGCGCGCCCTCCAGCCCCGCCAGCGCGCCGTGCACGCGCTTCGTCACGTCGGTGATCCGGAGCAGCTGGTCCACCTGCATCGCGGGGCAGCGCAGCTCCTCCGCGCCCGAGCGCGCGAGGTATCCGCTCGCCACCAGGTCCTTGCCGGCGCTGGAGAGATCCTCCACGCACCCGTGCACGCAGTGGTGGTTCGTCATGATCAGGCCGCCGTCCGACACGAACGACGCCGAGCAGCCGCCGGCGAGGCGGGCGGAGGCGAGCCGGGCGCGCTCGAGCCAGGCCGCGGAGGGATCGAAGCCGTACTTGCGGGCCACGCGATCCGACGGGAACGCGTCGTAGGTCCACATGCCCTCGTCGGCGCTGCCGGCGAGCGGGGTGGCGAGGAGGAGCGCGAGCAGGAGTCGCTTCACGAGGTGGGTCTCCGGGCGAGTCGGACCGGCCCGGAGGGGCGGCCCGATCGAGGTTGAAACAGCATCGTACGGAGGAAAGGTGCACTCGGACGTGACACACGGCGAGGGGGCGGCGCCCCTTCTGGCCCCGGGGCCGACCCCCGTGCCAGCCGCCTGCGCGATCAGGGGCGTCGTGCACTGTGCGTGAACCCGGGCTCGGCGTCGAACCTCCTGGGAACACGGAAGAAAAGAGGCGCTCGCTCGCCCGGCGGCAGGTTTGACACCCCCTCGGCAAGCCGCCTATAAGGGCGGACGATGAACCGGCTCAAGCTCTGGCTCTATGCGCTCATCGTGGTCGGGGCCGGTGCGGCCGCCCTCCACCTCCTCACCTCCGACCTCCGGGCGAGCGCTCTGCGCCAGCTCGACGGGCGGCTCCAGGCCGGCGCGGCGCGGCTCGCCGCGTCGCAGCACGCGCTGCAGGCGGAGGCGAACGGGGTGGCGACGCTCGCGGCCCGCGACGCCGCGCTGCTCCAGGCCCTCGCCCCCGCTGCGGCCGTCCCCGCCGGGAAGGCGCGGGGCGTC